>NZ_WSRO01000002.1:3354107-3662142 GCF_009769735.1 Streptomyces sp. BA2 | reverse complement strand
GACAGGGGAAGAGAGAGGCGGGTGCCGGGGCCGAGGCGGCGGCCCGGCCCCGGCACCCGGCAGTGCGGCGGGCGGGAAGGGCCTCAGCCCTTGACGGCGCCCTGCATGATGCCGCTCACGATCTGCTTGCCGAAGAGGATGAACGCCAGGAGCAGCGGCAGTGTGCCGAGCAGGGCGCCCGCCATGATGACCGCCCGGTCCGGGATGTAGCCCGTACCGAGGGAGTTGAGCGCCACCTGCACGGTGGGGTTCGACTGGTTCAGCGCGATGATCGGCCAGAGGAAGTCGTTCCAGGCCATGACGAACGTAAGCAGCCCGAGCACCGCCATCGCGGGCCGCGCGGCGGGGAACACCACGTGCCAGATGATCCGCAGACTGCTCGCCCCGTCCATCCGCGCCGCCTCGATGAGCTCGCTCGGCAGCGCCTGAAGGAGGTACTGCCGCATGAAGAACACACCGAAGGCGCTCACGAACGTCGGCAGGATCACCGCCTGGAGCTGATTGGTCCACTGCAGGTCGGCGATCCACAGATAGAGCGGTACGACACTCAGCTGCGGCGGCACCATCATCGTGCCGATCGTAAGGAGGAGCAGCAGACCGCTGAACTTGAACTTCAGCTTGGCGAAGGCGAATCCGGCGATCGTGGAGAACAGGACGGTGCCGATGGTGATGCTGCCCGCCACGATCGTGGTGTTGAGCATCGCGTCACCGAGGCTCGCCTCGGTCCAGGCCCGCTCCATGTTCTTGAAGAGGTTCCCGCCGAACCACAGGGGCGGCGGGGTCTGGGCGAGCCGCCCGCTCGTACGGGACGCGGCGATCGCCGTCCAGATCAGCGGGGCCAGCGAGACGGCCGTGAACAGCGCGAGGACGACGTAGGTCACGGGCCCCGCGTGCATGGTGCGCCCGGCCTTCAGGCCCAGGGGACGCCCGGCCTTGGGCGCGGGAGGTCCGCCCTCGGGCGCGGGGCGCCCGGCCTCGGGGGCCATGGTGCCGGACTTCATTGGGCCTTCCTCAGACGTCGGGCGATCAGCAGATTGACCGCGGCGATGAGCAGCAGGATCACGAGCATCAGCCAGGCGACGGCCGAGGCCCGGCCCAGATGGCCGTTGATCCAGCCCTGGTCGTACAGATAGAGACCCAGCGTCTGGAACTGGTGGTCGGCGCCGCCCTTGGACCCGGCCGTGCCGCCGAACAGCAGTGGCTCACCGAAGAGTTGGGTCGCCCCGATGGTGGAGACGACGACCGTGAACAGGATCGTCGGACGCAGCATCGGGATGGTCACGTGCCGGAACTGCTGCCAGCGCGACGCGCCGTCCAGCGAGGCCGACTCGTACAGGTCGTGCGGCACGGCCTGCATCGCCGCCAGATAGATCAGCGCGTTGTAGCCGGTCCACCGCCAGATGACGATCGACGACACCGCGAACTGCGAACCCCACGACGACTCACGCCAGTTGATCGGGTCGATGCCGATGGACCCGGCCAGCCAGTTGACCATGCCGCCGTCCCACGCGAAGAGCAGCGTGAAGACCAGCGAGGCACTCGCCACCGACGTGGCGTACGGAGCGAGCATCGCGACCCGCCACAGAGTGGAGCCGCGCAGCTTGTAGTTGAGCAGATGGGCGATGCCGAGCGCGACGGCGAGCTGGGGGACGGTGGAGATGACGCCGATGGTGAAGGTGTTGCCGAGCGCGTTCCAGAAGTAGTCGCTCTGCAGCAGGTTGGTGTAGTTCTCCAGGCCGATCCAGGTGCTGCCGTCGAGGTCGGTCAGCGACAGGCGGTGCAGCGATGCCCAGCCCGTGTAGAGCAGCGGGAAGAGCCCGAAGGCGCCGAAGAAGAGGAAGAACGGGGCGACGAAGACGTACGGCGACGCCTTTATGTCCCAGCGGTACAGGCGGCTGCGCCACGAGGACGTGGGGGAGGCCGTGCGCCTCCCGGACGCGGCCGGGGCCGCGTCCCCCTCACCGGGGGACGCGGTCTCGGCGTACTCAGCGGTCTCGGACATGCGCGTCACTGTCCCAGAACATCCTTGATCTCCTCCTGAGCGGCCTTCCAGCCCTCCGCCGGAGACTTGCCCTGTTGCTCCACCTGGAGCACACCGATGTCCGTGATGGACTGGCCGATCTGGGCGTCCTTCAGGCCGTAGACGGCCGCGGGGGTGTTCTTCGCGATGTCGGCGAAGATCTCCGTGATGGGCGCGTCATTGAAGTACGCCTTGGTCGCCGGCGACGGCTTCAGCGTGTCGTACGCCGACGGGGTGGACGGGAAGCTGGCCTGCTTGGCGAAGACCTTCGCGAGCTGCTCGGGCTGGGTCAGCCAGACGGCGAGCTCGGTCGCCTCCTTCTTGTGCTTGCCCGCGCTCGGCACGCCGAGGAACGTGCCGCCCCAGTTGCCGTCCGTGGGCGCCTTGGCCATGTCCCACTGGCCCTTGCCCTCCGGCCCTGTCTTCTCCTGGATGTAGCCGGCCATCCACGCGGGGCAGGCCACGGTGGCGAACTTGGCGTTGGCGAAGCCCTGGTCCCACGTCGGGTCGAACTGCTTGAGCTTGGAGGACATGTCGCCCCGCGCGACCTTCATCGCCGCGTCCCAGGCGTCCTTGCGGCCCTGGCTGTCCTGGTAGATCTCCTTGCCGCCCTTGTCGTAGTACCGCTCTTTCGCACCGGCGAAGACGGCGTTGTAGACACTGGAGGCGGAGTCGACGAACTTGGTGCCATCGGGGGCCTTGTCCATGTACTTCTCGCCGAGCGCGACGTACTTGTCCCAGTCGCCGGCCCACTCCTTGGCGAGCTCCTCGCGGTCGGTGGGCAGACCGGCCTTCTTGAAGAGGTCCTTGCGGTAACACAGCGCCGTCGGGCCGATGTCGACGCCGAGGCCGACGGTCTTGCCGTCCTCGGTCGTGGCCTGCTTCCACTTCCAGTCGAGGTACGTGGACTTGTCCACGCCCTCGGCCTTGCTCAGGTCCTCGAACTTGGCGCCCTGGGTCTGCACGACCTCGGTGATGTTGCTGACTTCGATGGCGGCGACGTCATTGACACCCGCGCCGGACTGGAGCTGGGTGAGCAGCTTCGGGTAGTAGGCGTCGTTGCGCTCGATGACGTTCTCTTTGATCTTGATGTTCGGGTGCGACTTCTCGTACTCGTCGTAGAGACCTGCCTGCTTCAGGCCCAGCACACCGAACGTGCCCACATTGAGCGTGACCTTGCCGTCTCCGCCCTCGGAGCCGCTGTCGTCATCGCTGGAACAACCGGCCAGCAGGCCCGTGGCCAGTGCGGTCACGGCCGCGAAGGCCACCAGCCGTCGTGGTCGGCGGGAACTCGTGCGCATTGCGTCCTCCTGTTGCCTGACGTGCCGACCCCCCGGCCAACTGCACTTCTTGCCCCGTTGCTTGACTCTTCGGCTCGGGCGGGGAACGTGCGGGATGTGTACGTGTCAGGTAGTGTGGGAGCGCTCCCACAAGTGATGAGTTGAAGAGTCGTGGCTGGGGGCGGGGGTGTCAAGGGACCGGACATAGAGATATGTCTTCAGTTATCGGGCTGTTACGAGGGCGGTCACGCCGTCCCCCGGGGTGCTCGCACGTTCGGCCCATCCGCCCGGTGATGATCAGGCTGTTACATTCCCTACATTCCTCGCCGGGGGAAGTGCGACGGGAGGCGGACGATGGCAGCTCACAGTGCGCGTGGCCGCAGTGGCGGGCGACCGACCCTGGAAGAGGTCGCCGCGAGGGCCGGAGTGGGCCGCGGGACGGTCTCCCGGGTGATCAACGGCTCGCCGCGGGTGAGCGAGGCGACCAGGACGGCCGTCGAGGCCGCCGTCGCGGAGCTCGGTTACGTCCCGAACACCGCGGCCCGAGCCCTCGCCGCCAACCGCACCGACGCCATCGCCCTGGTCGTGCCCGAGCCCGAGACCCGCTTCTTCGCCGAGCCGTACTTCTCCGACGTCCTGCGCGGAGTCGGGGCGGAGCTCAGCGAGACGGAGATGCAGCTCCTTCTGATCTTCGCCGGGAACGACCGCAGGCGGCAGCGCCTCGCCCAGTACCTCGCGGCCCACCGGGTCGACGGTGTCCTCCTGGTCTCGGTCCACGCCGACGACCCGCTGCCGGACCTCCTTGCCCAGCTGGAGATCCCCGCGGTCATCAGCGGCCGCCGGTCGGCCGACGAGGCGCTGCCCTCGGTCGACTCCGACAACTTCGCCGGGGCGCACTCGGCGGTCGAGCACCTCCTGACACGCGGCCGTACGCGGATAGCCACCATCACCGGCCGCCTGGACGTCTACGGCGCCCAGCGCCGCCTTGACGGCTACCGCGCCGCGCTCTCGGACGCGGGCCGCCCGGTGGACGAGCGACTCATCGCGCCGGGCGACTTCACGGAGGAGGGTGGCCGCCGGGCGATGACGGAGCTGCTTGCGGCCTGCCCCGAGGTGGACGCGGTGTTCGCGGGTTCCGACGTGATGGCGGCGGGCGCCCGCCAGGTCCTGCGCGAGGCCGGGCGCCGGATACCCGACGACGTGGCGCTCGTCGGCTTCGACGACTCGGCGATCGCCCGCCACATGGACCCGCCGCTGACGAGCGTGCGCCAGCCGATCGAGGAGATGGGCCGGGCGATGATCGACCTGCTGCTCGCCGAGATCGCGGACGACCGCCCGGCGTCCGCCCGCCGCCTGGAGCACCGCCAACTGGTGCTGCCTACCGAGCTGGTGGAGCGGGCGTCGTCCTGAGGCCGGACGGACCCCTTCGTCTTACCCCGACCCCCGACCCCCGACCCGCCACCCCCGACCCGCCACCCCCGGAACACAGCTGCCCCTCCCAGGCGTTGTACCGGACGTACCGGACAAGGGACAAAGGCGAGGGGCGCCCATGTCGTACGACCCATTCGGCACCGCCTACCCCACGCCGCGGCCGGCGCCCGAACAGCGCTGGAGCGGCGCCAAGACGGCCGGCGTCGTCATGCTCGCCTGGCTGACCCTGCTCTGGCTCCTTGAGGTGCTCGACGCGGTGAGCGGCCATGCCCTCGACACCTTCGGTGTCTCCCCGCGTGACCTGGGCGAGCTCCGCGATGTCATCCCCTCGGCCTTCCTGCACTTCGGCTTCGACCACCTGCTGGCGAACAGCGTGCCGCTGCTCATCCTCGGCTTCCTCGCCGCGCTGTCCGGGATACGCCGCTTCGCCGCGGTCGTAGCGGTGATCATCCTCGTCAGTGGCCTGGGGGTCTGGCTCACGGCCCCGGCGCACTCCGTGACGGCCGGGGCGTCCGGCGTGGTCTTCGGCCTCTTCGGCTATCTGCTGGTTCGCGGGTTCGTGAACCACCGTCCCGTGGACGTGCTGACAGGCGTGCTCGTCCTCGCGCTGTACGGTTCGATCCTCCTGGGCGCGCTGCCGACGACAGCGGGGGTGAGTTGGCAGGGGCACCTGTTCGGCCTGCTCGGCGGAGTGGCGGCGGCGTTCCTGTTCCGGCACGGGCCCCGACAGGACTTTCCCGCGACCCCTTGACATGGGGTATATGCGGAGGAAACTGGTCAATACACCAGAAATCCGGGAGAACCGCACCGTCGGTGGAGACGTTCACCGGCAAGAGATTCCCGCAGGCTCTGGCCAGGCCCCCGAAGCCCCTCGCTACCGGAGCCTCAGTGACGACTGAGGTAGATGGCAACGGTGAGGACTCCGGGGACTGTTTTGTGAGGACGGACGGGCCGCCGACGCGGGAGGCAACCGACGGCCCTTGCGCCCGCGCCCCGTGCCGACACGGGCCACACGAAGCGCCACACGCACTCTGCACCCGGCCCGCGTGAGTGGGAAGGGTGTGCGCTGAACGGAGAAGGCCCGGCCCGCTTTCGCGAGGCCGGGCCTTGGTCCTGTCTGGCTCAGCTGTTGACGCAGGTGTTGCCGGACGCGGCATTGAGGAGCCCGATGACGTCGATCGAGTTGCCGCAGACGTTGACGGGCACGTGGACTGGCACCTGGATGGCGTTGCCGCTGAGGATGCCGGGCGAGTTCTTTGCCACGCCCACCGCGCTGGCGCCGGAGCCCCCGCCGGGGGAGGGGTTGGCGGCGGCTGCTCCGGCTCCGCCGATGACGGTGGCCGTGGCGAGGGCGACGGTGGCGAAGATCGTGCGCAGACGCATGGGGAACCTCCTGGTGAGGAAACGGGGATCTCGGGTGTGAGGTCTCACCGATCCGGCGCGCAGATAAAACGATCATGGCCCGTCTGCCGGTACGGAGTCGTCCGTACGTGGGACAACGGCCGCCGACAGCGCTGGGAACCCGCTGGCCAGCGGGTGCACAGTCGCATCCGCGGTGGTACGGGCGCAGGATGGAGATAGTGGAGCGGGGCCGGCGAGTGGACTTGGCGGCTCCGAACGCCGAACGCCGAATGCCGAACGCGCAAGCCGGAAGGGGGTGCGACGCCATGTCCCAGTTCATGGACGTCCACCACGGGATGAAGGACATCACGGCCGATCAGCTGAAGCAGGCTCACCAGGCGGACCTCGCCATCGAGAAGGAAGAAGGCGTCCACTTCAAGAAGGCATGGGCGGACCCGGACTCCGGGACGGTCTACTGCCTCTCCGAGGCGCCATCGGCCGACGCGGTCCAACGCATCCACGAGCGTGCCGGCCACCGGGCCGACGAGGTCCACCCCGTCCCCCTGACCGTCTGACGGCCTGACGGCCTGAACCACGCACGGACATGAAGAAGGCCCGGTCCGCTTTCGCGGACCGGGCCTTGATCAATCAGGGTGAGTGACGGGACTTGAACCCGCGGCCACCTGGACCACAACCAGGTGCTCTACCAACTGAGCTACACCCACCATGTCCGGTCGTTTTGCGTTCTTCCGACCGGCCGAGAAAAAGTGTACAGGGTCCGAAGGGGTGCTCGCGCACGCCTTTTCCGGACCCCGTACAGAGGGGTTCCGCGGAGGCTACTCCGCGGGCAGCACGTACTTCGCCGCGATGGTTTTCGCGGTGTCCGAGTCCGGGCCCGGCTGCGGAACGAAGATCGCCTCGCGGTAGTAGCGGAGCTCGGCGATCGACTCGCGGATGTCCGCGAGTGCCCGGTGGTTGCCGTTCTTGTCCGGGCTGTTGAAGTAGGCCCGGGGGTACCACCGCCGGGCCAGTTCCTTGATCGAGGAGACGTCGACGATGCGGTAGTGGAGAAACTCCTCCAGTGTCTGCATATCGCGCAGCAGGAAGCCCCGGTCGGTGCCGACCGAGTTCCCGCAGAGCGGAGCCTTGCGGGGCTCCTTGACGTGCTCACGTACGTACGCCAGGACCTGCTCCTCGGCGTCGGCCAGCGTCGTGCCCGACGCCAGCTCGTCGAGGAGCCCCGAGGCGGTGTGCATTTTGCGCACCACCTCGGGCATGGTCTCCAGCGCCGCGTCCGGCGGGCGGATCACGATGTCCACACCTTCGCCGAGCACGTTCAGTTCCGAGTCGGTGACCAGTGCGGCCACCTCGATAAGTGCGTCATCCGTCAGCGAGAGCCCGGTCATCTCGCAGTCGATCCACACCATGCGATCGTTCATGCGTCTTACCCTACGGCGCGCTCCTCTGGCCGGGCAGTGGCGGACGTCCTGGCGCGTACACATCCGAGCTTGGCTTCCCCGGCTCCGCGGACAGCGAAGCCGAAGGGCCGATGGCACTCGCCGCCGCCGTGCGCCGTGTCTGCGACGGGACAGGTCCGCTCTCCGTGTTCACCGTCGCCGCGGTGGGCACGGGCGGCGCGGATTCCAGCATCGCCCGCTCACCCCCCTGCGGCCTGCGGGCGCGGTAAGCGGCCCGGTAGGCGGCGGGCGACGAGCCCAGCTGACGGCGGAAGTGGCCGCGCAGGGCCACGGGCGAGCGGAAGCCGCAGCGGCCCGCGACCTCGTCGACGGAGTAGTCGGAGGTCTCGAGCAGCCGCTGTGCCTGCAGCACGCGCTGAGTGATCAGCCACTGCAGGGGAGCGCTCCCGGTGAGCGAGCGGAACCTGCGGTCGAAGGTGCGCCTGCTCATGTACGCGCGCGCGGCCAGGGTCTCCACGTCGAACTGCTCGTGGAGATGTTCCAGGGCCCAGGCGACGACCTCGGCGAGCGGGTCGGCGCCGATCTCCTCAGGTAAAGACCTGTCGAGATAGCGCTCCTGGCCGCCGGCCCTGCGCGGAGGCACGACGAGCCTGCGGGCGAGCGCGCCCGCCGCTTCGTTGCCGTGGTCGGTGCGCACGATGTGCAGGCACAGATCAATTCCGGCCGCGGTCCCCGCGCTGGTGAGCACGTCCCCGTCGTCGACGAAGAGCTCACGCGGGTCCACATGGACGGACGGATACCGCTTGGCCAGCGTCGGCGCGTACATCCAGTGCGTGGTCGCCGGACGGCCGTCGAGCAGACCGGCCGCCGCGAGCACGAACGCACCGGTGCACAGGCCCACGATGCGTGCGCCCTCCTCGTGCGCGCGGCGCAGCGCGTCGAGTGCCTCCGGCGGCGGCGGTGATGTGATCGACCGCCAGGCCGGCACCACCACGGTGCCCGCACGCCCTATGGCCTCCAGGCCATGTGGCGCGGTGAGTTCGAGCCCCCCGGTCGTGCGCAGCGGCCCCTCTTCACCGGCGCAGACCAGCAGCCGGTAACGGGGGACCCCGGCGTCCTGCCGATCGATCCCGAACACGGAGAGCGGTATGGAACTCTCGAAGATGGGGCCACCGCTGAACAGCAGCACCGCGACAATCTCCCTGCGGCGGCGTCCGGAAAGCTTCCGCGACGCGGCTTCTTGCACGGCAGTGGAGTCGTGGCTCATGGTGCTAAGCCCCCCTCGGTCGTCGCGGCTCCCTGTTCTTGGCGTGCTCTGTTTTCTCTGCGTGTGCTGCGAGTTCTGCGTTCTCGGCGCTCTTGGCGTTCCTGTCGGACCTGTCGCTCCTGCACGTTTCCCCTCGGTCCTCCACCAGTCCCCCGCCGTAATACAGTCATGATCGAATCTACTGCGTCCCGTGCTGCCGGGGTGACCAGTTAAGGACCCGGCACTATGTCGACATGGCAACTTGGCGTGAAGCAGTCGATCACGAAGCGTTGCACTCACGGGCGTTGCTGGGAAGTGCGCCTCGGCTCCGTGGCCGGTCCCCGTAGGGTTCAGGCGCCTTCCGCATGCCTTTCAGCCCTGGTGGGACCGGGGTTGAGTACCCCTTCGGCCAAGGAATGCATGGCCATAGGAAGTTGGCTGAAAAGATACGGGTGGGTGCGCGCGAATCGGTCAGTCCTCCGGCGCAGACCCACCAGCATGCCGACCGCCCCTGTGCGCCCCCGCGCCCGTCCGCCCGTGCCGCCCGCGGCGCTCGTGGCTCTGCTCGTCGACCAGCCGTGCCGCGCCCCGCTCGGACTGCCGCAGAAGCAGCCGGCAGACCCCTGTCACGGCCAGGAGCCCGAGGGCCGATCCCGCGGCTCCCGCCAGGGAGGTCCCGTACCCCACGAGGATGACGGGAACCAGGACGCAGCTGAACGCGGCCCAGCGGACGACGTCGCTCGCGGAGTCCTGCGCGGATGAGGGTGGCGTCTCCTCGGCGCGCGGCGCGGGGACGCCGCCGCGCGGGCGCTCGCGCGCCCCTTCCGGCGGGCGCCGGTGGCCCTGCGGCGTGGCGTGTGAGGTCGTCGTGACGTGTGAGGACACGGGCTGCGGTCCAGGCACGGCGGGCTCCCTGTGGCGGTGGCGTATCCACGTTCAACGCGTGGTCGCGCGGCCGGTCACTGGCGTGAACCTTGTGGCCGAAGGCAGTCCACGCGGGTGGGTGCGCAAACCGCCTGTACGGGGCAGCAACCATTGCCATACGGGCGCCGCTCATGCATGCTCCGGTGAACGCCGTGAGGCTCCCGCAGGGCCGCTAGCAAGCTCTGGGCAGGAGAGGAGTGTCGCCGTACCCTTGGGGGTATGGGGTTGGGAAGATGATTCCCGGACACAGCTCCGGTGGTCGCCGCTCCTCCTCGTCCCTGCCCGATCCTGTCCGTTCTGCTCCATACTGCGCCGTACGACCCGAACAGAGCCGACCCTCCCACAGAGGACTCCTTCGCCGAGACACCCATGGCCGGTCACGAATTCTCCGAACCAGCGGACCGCAAGCGGCAGGTCGCCGATCCCACGGCGACCCCCCAGGCGGCGGAAGAACCACGTCATTCCTGCGATCCGGCCTTCCGGCACGGGGTCGTCGTCGGTTTCGACGGCTCGACCTCGAGTGAGCGCGCTCTCTCGTACGCGATCGGGATGGCCCATCGCTCCGGCTCCGGCCTGATCATCGTGCACGTCGCCAACCGGCTCCCCACCACGGTGTGGGCGGGCTGCGAGCCACCGGTCTTCGTCGACGTGCCGGACCACCGCACGGAAGTACTCGGCCTCGAACTGGCCTGTGCGGACTATCTGTCCGAAGTGCCGTGGATCCTGGTCGAGCGCGGCGGCGACATCTGCCACGAACTCGAAGAGGTCGGCCGGGAGTACTCGGCGGACGCGATCGTCGTCGGATCGACGCACGGGATCGTGGGGCGCATCTTCGGCTCGGTCGCGGGCCGGCTCGCGCGCCGCGCGCAACGGCCCGTCGTGGTCATTCCGTAACGCCTTTTCGTCCCAGGTGGGGTGAGGGTGGCGAGCCGTCAACTTCCTTTGTGTGTAGATAAATCTACTCGTGCGTACAGGTGGGTTGTGCCCTTGTGAAGGGTACGTACAGGGGGCGCGACAACCTGCCGACCGGGGAGTGACGGCCACCGGCCGAGGCAGGGCGCGGGTCGGGGGAATGGGCGCCCCTGACCCCTGAAGAACGACCCCTCGCACGCTTGGTGGCACGCGCGAGGGGTCGTTCACGCCGCGAGGACTACGCGGCTCGCCGGCTCGTGAGAACTACTCGACCGTGACCGACTTCGCCAGGTTGCGCGGCTTGTCGATGTCGCGGCCCAGGGCCAACGCCGTGTGGTAGGCGAGGAGTTGGAGCGGGATGCCCATCAGGATCGGGTCCAGCTCGTTCTCGTTCTTCGGCACGAGGATCGTCTGGTCGGCCTTCTCCTGCTCCTGGTGCGCGACCGCGAGGATCTTGCCGCTGCGGGCCTTGATCTCCTCCAGGGCGGCGCGGTTCTTCTCCAGGAGGTCGTCGTCCGGGACGATCGCGACCGTGGGGAGCGCGGGCTCGATGAGCGCGAGCGGGCCGTGCTTGAGCTCGGAGGCGGGGTAGGCCTCGGCGTGGATGTACGAGACCTCCTTGAGCTTCAGGGAGGCCTCGCGGGCGACGGGGTAGCCCCGGACGCGGCCGATGAAGAGCATGGAGCGGGCTTCCGCGTAGCTCTTGGCGATCTTCTTGATCTCGTCCTCCTGCTTGAGGATCTCCGAGATCTGGCCGGGCAGCTTGCGCAGGCCATCGATGATCCGCTTGCCGTCGGATACCGACAGGTCGCGGATGCGGCCCAGGTGCAGGGCGAGCAGGCCGAAGGCGACCGTGGTGTTGGTGAAGCACTTGGTGGAGACGACGCAGACCTCCGGGCCCGCGTGGACGTACACGCCCGCGTCGGCCTCACGGGCGATCGCGGAGCCGACGACGTTCACGACGCCCAGGACGCGGGCGCCCTTGCGCTTGAGCTCCTGGACGGCTGCGAGCACGTCGTACGTCTCACCGGACTGGGAGACGGCGATGTAGAGGGTGTCGGGGTCCACGACTGCGTTGCGGTAGCGGAACTCGGACGCGGGCTCCGCGTCGGCGGGGATGCGGGCCAGCTCCTCGATCATCTGGGCGCCGATCATGCCCGCGTGGTACGAGGTGCCGCAGCCGAGGATCTTGACACGGCGCACCTTGCGGGCGTCGTGCGCGTCGAGGTTCAGGCCGCCGAGGTGCACGGTGGAGAAGCGGTCGTCGATGCGGCCGCGGAGCACGCGGTCCACGGCGTCGGGCTGCTCGAAGATCTCCTTGTGCATGTACGTGTCGTGGCCGCCCATGTCGTACGACTCGGCCTCCCACTCCACGGTGGTCGGCGAGGCGGTCGTGCGCGAGCCCTCGGTCGTGTACGTGCGGTAGTCGTCGGCCTTGATGGTGGCCATCTCGCCGTCGTCGAGGGTGACGACCTGGCGGGTGTGCGAGACGAGCGCGGCGACGTCCGAGGCGACGAACATCTCCTTCTCGCCGATGCCGAGGACCACGGGGGAGCCGTTGCGGGCGACGACGATGCGGTCGTTGAAGTCCGCATGCAGGACGGCGATGCCGTACGTGCCCTCGACGTGGCGCAGGGCCTCGCGGACCCGGTCCTCCAGCTTGTCGGCCTGGGCGCGGGCGATGAGGTGGGTCAGGACCTCGGTGTCCGTCTCGGAGAGGAACTCGACGCCGTCGGCGGTGAGCTTGGCGCGCAGCTCGGAGGCGTTGTCGATGATGCCGTTGTGGACGACGGCGACCTTGTTGTCACCCGACATGTGCGGGTGGGCGTTCTCGTCGGACGGGGCGCCATGGGTGGCCCAGCGGGTGTGGGCGATGCCGGTGGTGCCCTTGAAGCGGGCCGGGACCTTGGCCTCCAGGTCGCGGACGCGGCCCTTCGCCTTGACCATCTTCAGGCCGGTGGCCTTGGGTCCGGTGATGACGACGCCGGCGGAGTCGTAGCCGCGGTACTCCAGGCGCTGCAGGCCTTCGAGGAGGAGGGGGGCCACGTCACGCTTGCCGATATAACCGACGATTCCGCACATAGAGGGTGTCCTAGCCGTAGATGAGGCGGCGCAGCTGCCGGAGGGTGAGCTCGGGCGGCGCGACCGCGCGGTACTGGAGATCCGCCGAGATCTGTTCGAAGATCGCCGCGTTCAGCAGGCCCTGACCTTGCAGTTCGCGGTGGCGGCGACGGACGAATTCTTCGGTCGTCTCGTCGAAGTAGGCGAGCACGTCCTGGATGACCCGCAGAGCTTCGCCCCGCTGGAGCGGGGTGCTGCGGGTCAGGTGGTCCACCAGGTCGTCGTGCATTCGTTGATCCTGGAGGAAGAGCCCTCTGCGTGCAACAATCCTGCCCGATTCCGGGCAGGATCGCGTCGAAAATCAGCCCCGGCGGCTCACAGCCGCTTCAGGACCGCCTGTTTGGCCGCGGTGAACTCCTCCTCCGTGAGTATCCCGGCCTTGTGAAGCTCCCCCAGCTCACGAAGCCGCCGCAGCAACGCATCGTGATCATCCTCCGCGGGCGCGGCACCCGCCGGCAGAGCGGCCGGAGCCTCCGGGGACTCCGCGAGGCCCTGCGCCGCCGCCGGATGAGGCAACCGCACCTGCACAGCGGCAGCGATCAGCGCCATCAGGGGGTCCTTCTTGAAGCCCCACAGTTCGACCGAGTTCGGGTCGTACTTCGGCGGGGCCTTGGTGGGCGAGTGCCGGACGGTGAAGCGGAGGTAGCCGTTCTCAAGCCCCACGGCAGGCTGCCACTCCACCCCGGCCACATCCGCAAGGGCCAGCGACCGTGTACCGGCCGCCGACTTCGCCTCCTCCGTCTTCCAGTTCCACTCCAGGCGGATGTGCTCGCCGTCGAAGCTCGCCGTGCCGTCACCCGCCGACACCGACAGCGGCACCGAAGGGCCCGGCAGCAGATAGCTGTCACAGGAAGCGGCGGGCACCTGCTCGATCAGGAGCGCGTTGCGGACCTCGTCCACGACGTACTCCGCGACCCCGTAGCGGTCCGGATCCACCGTCAGCTGATACGGGTCCGCGGCATCCCCGAGCTTGCCCCCGGTCGCCTGCAGCAAGGGATCCGCCCCGTCCCGCAGCCGCAGCCTCAGCCGCCCCGACTTCTTGCCCTGTTCGAAGGCTATGCCGGCCAAGGCGGCCAGCGGCACGGCCAGTTCTCCCAGAGACTTGCGCAGCAGAGACACGTTCTTGTCCCGTCCCGGCACAAGACGCAGCGTCTCTCCGTCGAAGGTCCAGGTTCCGTCGCGCTGGATGATTTCCGCCATGCGACGATTCTTCCATCGGCGGGCGGCGGAAGTGGTCTACACCCTTGACCCGCCACGGGGCGCAAGGTACCCATGGTGACCGTTCGATTGCGATGCACCACAGTGATGGCCCGTCGAAGGGACCCGCTCGTGAGACAGCACCATAGATCGACCCGCCTGTTCGGCTCGTTGCTGCTCGTCGCCGCGGCCGGATTCTCGTCCGTGGCCGCTGTGCCCGGCGGCGACAGCGGCGTGAAGGGCGCGGCCTCCGCCACCACACCGACGCCACTCGGTCAGGTCATCCCGGCCCCGGCGTCCGCCGACCCGGGCGGATCCCCGTACGAGATCAACTCCAAGACCCGCATCCGGGTCGACGACTCGCGTGACGCGAAGAGGATCGGCGGCTATCTCGCCGGGGTCCTGCGTCCCTCCACCGGCTACCCCCTGAAGGTCACCGACGACGAGGGCCGCGACGGCATCCGGCTGCGGCTGAGCTCCAAGGACAAGTCCCTGGGCAGCGAGGGCTACCGCCTCGAATCGAAGCGCGGTTCCGTCACCATCACGGCCCGGGGGCCCGCAGGCCTCTTCTACGGCGTCCAGACGCTGCGGCAGCAACTGCCCGCCGCAGCCGAGAAGAAGACCCAGCAGAAGGGCCCCTGGCTGGTCGCGGGCGGCACCATCAAGGACGCGCCCCGCTACGAGTACCGCGGCGCGATGCTCGACGTCTCGCGGCACTTCTTCTCGGTCGACAAGGTCAAGCGCTACATCGACCAGATGTCGCTGTACAAGGTGAACAAGCTGCACCTGCACCTCAGCGACGACCAGGGCTGGCGCATCGCCATCGACTCCTGGCCCAAACTCGCGACGTACGGCGGCTCCACGCAGGTCGGCGGCGGCAAGGGCGGCTACTACACCAAGGCCCAGTACAAGGACATCGTCCAGTACGCGGCATCGCGGCAGCTCGAAGTGATCCCCGAGATCGACATGCCGGGCCACACGAACGCCGCGCTCGCCTCGTACGCCGAGCTGAACTGCAACGGCGTCGCGCCCCCGCTCTACACCGGCACCGAGGTCGGCTTCAGCTCGCTGTGCGTCAAGAAGGACGTCACGTACGACTTCGTGGACGACGTCATCCGCGAGATCGCCGCCCTGACGCCCGGCAAGTACATCCACATCGGCGGCGACGAGGCGCACTCCACCAGCCACGAGGACTATGTGGCGTTCATGAACAAGGTGCAGCCCGTGGTCGCCAAGTACGGCAAGACCGTGATCGGCTGGCACCAGCTGACCGGCGCCACGCCCGCCAAGGGCGCCCTCGCGCAGTACTGGGGCTACGACGCCACCAGTGCCGCCGAGCGCGAGCAGGTCGCGAACGCGGCGAAGAAGGGCACCAAGCTGGTCCTCTCGCCCGCCGACCGCGCCTACCTCGACATGAAGTACGACAAGAACACCCCGCTCGGCCTGTCCTGGGCGGGCTACGTCTCGGCGCAGCGCAGCTACGACTGGGACCCGGGGACGTACCTGACGGGCGCGCCCGCGGACTCGATCAGGGGTGTCGAGGCGCCGCTGTGGTCGGAGACGATCTCGACCTCCGCGCACATCGAGTACATGGCGTTCCCGCGCCTGCCCGGCATCGCCGAGCTCGGCTGGTCGCCCGCCTCGACGCACGACTGGGACACGTACAAGGTGCGGCTCGCCGAACAGGGGCCGCGCTGGGACGCGTTGGGCATCGGCTACTACAAGGCGCCGGACGTGCCCTGGCCGTCGAAGTAGCGCACGGCTGAGTACGAGAGCGGGGCTCCCGGGGACCGTCCCGGGAGCCCCGCTCGGCTCATGTGCGACCGCTCACGCGATCGGGTTCTTCAGCGTCCCGACCAGCTGCAGCGCCCCCGCCGGATCGGCGAGGTCCACCATCTGTTCGTTGTCCCGCAGCTGAAGCCGGTTCAGGCAGGAGCGCGCGAACTCCGGGGCGAAGATGTCGTACTGCTTGAACTTGTCGGCCAGTTGGGGCGTGGCCTCCTGGTACGTGGTGACGCACTCGGCGACGGCGCCCCAGAACGTCTCCTCGTCCACCAGGCCCTCGGTGACGAGGTTCGCGGACAGGAAGCGGAAGAAGCAGTCGAAGACGTCCGTGAAGATGGACAGGAGCTTCTGGTCGTCGGGCACCTCGACCCGCAGCCGCTCCACCGTCGGCGGAAGCACCGCGTCCGGGTCCATGACCGCGATCTCCTCGGCGATGTCCTTGAAGATCGCCCGCTGTACGACGCCGTCCTTCAGGACCAGGATGACGTTCTCGCCGTGCGGCATGAAGACGAGGTCGTACATGTAGAAGCTGTGCAGGAGCGGCGTCAGGTAGGCGTGCAGATAGCCGCGCAGCCACTCGGCGGGGGTGAGTCCGGAGCGCTCGATGAGGGCGCCCGCGAAGGACGCGCCGTCGAGGTCGGTGTGCAGCAGCGAGGCCATCGTGGCCAGTTGCTCGCCCTCCGCCAGGGAAGGGACCGGGCTCTCGCGCCACAGGGCCGCGAGCATTTTGCGGTAGGGGGAGTAGCGGTCGGTCGCGGCCTCGTACTCCAGGTGGCGATAGCCGACGGCCGCGCGCTCGCGGATGATCGTGAGGCCGGTCGACTTCAGGGTCTCGTCGGTGTCGATGAGGTTCGCGAGCCAGTCGTTGATCGCCGGGGTCGCCTCCATGTACGCGGCCGAGAGCCCGCGCATGAAGCCCATGTTGATGACCGAGAGGGCCGTTTTGACGTAGTGCTTGGCCGGGTCGCTCTGGTTGAAGAAGGTACGGATCGACTGCTGGGCGAGGTACTCGTCGTCGCCCTCACCGAGGCAGACCAGGTGCCGCTGGGCGACCTCCGCCGCGAAGGTCACGGAGAGCTTGTTCCACCACTGCCAGGGGTGCGCCGGGATCAGGAGGTAGTCGTCCGGGTCCAGGCCCTGGTCGCGGAGCTTGCGGTCGAAGCGGTCCAGGGTCTCCTGGCCCAACTCGGCCCGGAAGAAGGCCTCGTAGTCGATGCCCGCGCCCGCAGTGAACGCGGCCCGCTCCTTGCTCGCCGCCAGCCACACGAGCCGTACGGGGCTCCCGGTCTCGGGAGCGTACGAGAGGTACTCGTGCACGCCGAAGCCGAGCCGGCCGTTGTTGGCGACGAAGCAGGGGTGGCCCTCGGTCATGCCCGTCTCGATCTCCTGGAAGCCGGAGCGGGAGAGCTCGGCGGCCGGGATCGCGGGCTTGGTGAGTTTGTAGCAGGTGCCGGAGAGCGTGGAGGAGATCTCCTCCAGGTAGACCGGCAGGATCTCGTCGCTCAGGCCGAGTGCCGTACGCAGCTCGATGAAGAAGTCGAGGGCGTTCAGGGGGAGTTCGGAGCCGTCGCGGTGCCGGGAGATGGATTCGGCGTCGACCTGCCAGTGGTCGAGCCGCAGCCGCTTGGCGGTGAAGCGGTAGCGGGTCAGGGCGTCGTCGCTGCGGATGACGTATCTGTCGTCGCCCAGGGGCTCCGGGGTGAACAGCCGCTCGTGGGCGAACTCGGCGATGGCTTTGCGGATGAGGAGGCGGTTGGCCTGCTCCCAGCGCTCGGGGGAGAGGTGCGCCGTGGCGTCGGACAGGGTCATATCGCCAATTCCCTTTCGCGTACTGCTTGTTCGAACTGCTCGCGGGTGCAGAAGCTCAGCAGAGCCTTCTTCTCCGGCTTCTGGATGACTTCGGCCGGCCGGAACCCGACGGCTTCGTTGAGGGCGTGCACGGCCTTGTTGTCGACATCGGGCTCGACCACGACGCGCCGGGTCGCCGGGTCGGCGAAGAGCGTCGCCATGACCTTGGTGATCACGTCCCGGGTGAAGCCGGGGACGCGGACGTCGGACGGCGCGGTGAGGAAGTGCATGCCCACGTCGCCGGGTTCGGGTTCGTAGAGGCCGACCAGCTCGACGTGTCGCGGGTCGTAGCGCTCCATCAGGAAGGCGGGGACGCCTTTGTGCAGGCCGATGAACGCGTCGTGGTGCTCGGCGGCGGCGATCGCCATGTACTCGCGCTCGACGTCCGGCAGCGTCGCGTCCTGCATCATCCAGAACGCGGCCTTGGGGTGGGTGACCCAGCCGTGCAGGAGCTCGGCATCCTTCAGGGGGTCGAGGGGGCGCAGGGTCAGCTCTGCTGTGGTGCTCATACGGCGAACTCCTGGTACGCGATGGACTTCTCGACGGGGTAGTACTCGGAGCCGAGCAGCTCACCGATGATGTACGCGTTGCGGTAGGGGCCCATGCCCAGGTCGGGGCTGGTCAGCGAGTGGGCGTGCACGGCGCCGTTCTGCAGGAAGATGCCGCGCCCCGTGGTGTCGATGGAGTAGTTGCGGGCGACCTGGAAGCGGCCGCGGCCGTCCCAGCGGATCCTGTCGCGGACGGGCTCCAGGAAGTCGGGCGTGACGTACTGGTAGCCGGTGGCCAGGATCAGGCCCTCGGATTCCAGCTCGAAGTCCTTGTCCTGCTCGTCCTGGTGAAGGCCGAGGGTGTAGGTGCCGTTCTCGTGACGGGCGCTCAGCAGCGAGGAGTTGGTGAGCAGCCGCGTCGGCACCGGGCCGCCGAGGTTCTTCTGGTAGAGCAGATCGAATATCTCGTTGATCAGGTCGCCGTCGATGCCCTTGAAGAGCGTCTTCTGCTGATCCTGGAGGCGGTAGCGGGTCGCCTCCGGCAGTGCGTGGAAGTAGTCGACGTACTCCGGAGAGGTCATCTCCAGCGTCAGCTTGGTGTATTCGAGGGGGAAGAAGCGCGGGGAGCGCGTGACCCAGTTGAGCTTGTAGCCGTGGACGTCGATCTCGCTCAGGAGGTCGTAGTAGATCTCGGCGGCGGACTGGCCGCTGCCGACGAGCGTGATCGACTGCTTCTTCTGGAGCTCCTGCTTGGACTGCAGATAGCGGGAGTTGTGGATGAAGTCCCCGCCGAGGTCCGCGCACGACTCGGGGATGTGCGGCGGGGTGCCGGTGCCGAGGACGAGGTGGCGGGCGCGGAAGGTGTCGCCGGTGGTGGTGTGGACGACGTACAGGTCATCGGCGTACGTCACCTCGGTCACCGTCGTGCTGAAGCGGACCGAGGAGAGCTTCGCGGCGGCCCAGCGGCAGTAGTCGTTGTACTCGGTGCGCAGCGGGTAGAAGTTCTCGCGGATGTAGAAGGAGTAAAGCCGCCCCGCTTCCTTCAGGTAGTTGAGGAAGGAGTAGGGGGACGTCGGGTCCGCGAGGGTGACGAGGTCCGACATGAACGGGGTCTGGAGGTGAGCGCCCTCCAGGAACATGCCCGAGTGCCACTCGAAGTCCGGCTTGGACTCCAGGAAGAGGCCGTTCAGCTCGTCGATGGGTTCGGTCAGACAGGCGAGTCCGAGGTTGAAGGGGCCAAGGCCGATACCGATGAAGTCCAGAGGTTCCAGTGATTCTCGGTGATCAGGAAGCGCGGTCAAGGGTCTCTCCCAGGTACTGCTCGGCGTGGCCGGCGATCAGATCGAGTACGGCCGTGATGTCGGCGACCGTGGTCTCGGGATTGAGCAGGGTGAACTTGAGGTACTGACGCTCGCCGACCTTGGTGCCCGCGACGACGGCGTCACCGGAGGCGAACAGGGCCTTGCGGGCGTACAGGTTGGCGCGGTCGATGGCGGACGGGTCGCAGATCGACTCGGGGATGTAGCGGAAGACGAGCGTGGAGAGCTGGGGCTCCACGACGACGTCGTAGCGGGGGTCGGCGGCGAGCAGCTCCCAGCCCTCGCCCGCCAGGTCGCAGACGGAGTCGAAGAGCTCGCCGATGGCGTCGGCGCCCATCACACGCAGGGTCATCCACAGCTTCAGGGCGTCGAAGCGCCGCGTCGTCTGGAGCGACTTGTCGACCTGGTTGGGTATGCGCTCCTGCACCATGCGGCGCGGGTTGAGGTACTCCGCGTGGTACGTCGCGTGGCTCAGCGTCGTCCGGTCCCGCACCAGGACGGCGGAGGAACTCACCGGCTGGAAGAAGGACTTGTGGTAGTCCACGGTCACGGAGTCGGCGCGCTCGATGCCCTCGATGCGGTGCCGGTTCTTGCGCGAGGCGAGCAGACCGCAGCCGTACGCCGCGTCGACGTGCATCCAGGTGCCGAACTGCTCGCAGAGTTCGGCGATCTCGGGGAGCGGGTCGATGGAGCCGAAGTCGGTGGTGCCCGCGGTGGCGACGACCGCCATGGGGGTGAGGTCGTCGGCGCGGCAGCGCTCCAGCTCGCGGGCGAGTGCCACGGTCTGCATGCGCTTGTTGTGATCGGTGGGGATGACGATCACGGCGTCCTCGCCGAGGCCGAGCAGGGTCGCGGCCTTCTGGATGCTGAAGTGGCCGACCTCGGAGGCGAAGATGCGCAGCCGGCCGGCCGGCCTTCCCGCCTTGGCCGCTTCCTCGCGGGCGAGGAGCATGGCCTGGAGGTTGGACTGCGAGCCGCCGCTCGTGAACACGCCGTCGGCGGCCGGGCCGAGCCCGATGCGTTCGGCGGTCCAGTCGATGAGACGGCGTTCGATCAGTGTGCCGCCGGCGGACTGATCCCAGGTGTCCAGGGAAGAGTTGATGGCGGACAGTACGGCCTCGCCGAGCACGGCCGGGATGACGACCGGGCAGTTGAGGTGCGCGAGGTAGCGGGGGTGGTGGAAGTACACGGCGTCGCGCAGGTAGAGCTCGTCGAGCTCGTCCAGGGCGGCGATGGTGTCGTGCAGGGGCTCGTCCAGGTCGACGGCCTCGATGCGGGGCGCGAGGTCGTCGACGGAGACGCCGGTAAAGGGGCGTGAGGTGGTGGCGATTCTGGCCGCCACCCGCTCGACTCCTTCGGTCACGGAGCTGCGGTAACGCTCCGCGGTGGTGTCGTTGAGCAGGTGCGAGCGCATGAACTTCCTCTGGGTGAGGGGACTTGGGGGAAGTGAGGTAAGCCTAACCTAACTTCCTTGCGTGTTAAACCCAGGGGGTCACACCGGTCACGGGGAGCCAGAAAAACGGAACAGCCCTCTCCGGAATGCGGAGAGGGCTGTACTCGGGCGCAGGGGACGGCAGGGGTCAGCTGACCTTCTTGGCCTTCTCGATCGCGTCGGCGAGGTCCTCGAGGATCGGGGCGCACTTGTCGTACGAGTAAATGGGCTCGGTGACGCGGGGGATGACCTGTCCGGCCTTGACCGCGGGCAGCTTCGCCCAGGTCGGCTTGGACTTGTCCAGGGCGTCGGGCTGCAGGGCGGAGGTGCGGTTGTCCATCATGATGACGTCCGCGCCGTGCTTGTTGACGTTCTCCCAGCTCAGGTTCTCGAACCAGCCGCCGCTCTCCTTCTTGGCGGCCTCGGACGGCTCCACGAAGTTCACGCCGAGGGACTTGAAGTACTCCAGGTCGGCGGAGAGGTTCGTGCCGGAGACGTAGAAGATGTCCTGGCTGGCCGAGCCGACCATGACCTTGATGTCCTTGTTCGCCTTGGCGACCTTGCGCAGCCGCTCGGCGGCGGCCTCGAAGCGCTTCTTCGCCTTGACGACCTTCTCCGCCTTCACGTCCGCGCCGAGCGACTCGGCGAGCGAGAGGAGACGCTGGAGGGGCTGGGTCATCTGGCGGTCGTAGACGGAGACGCCGACGCTCGGGGCGAGCTTGAGGATCTTGTCCTTGCTCTCCTCCGGGACGTACCAAAGGGTGCCCGCGTCGTCGAACATCGTGGAGACGAGGAGGTCGGGGGCCAGGCCCGCGTACTTCTCGATGTTGAACTGGCCCCATTCGTTGCCGATGACCGTCAGCTTGCTGATGTCCATGTCGCCGGCCTGGACGTCCGCTTTGCCGTCCTTGGTCTTCGTCGGGCCGAACACACCCTTGACCTCGACGCCGTAGTCGAAGAGTGCCGCGGCGACGCCGGTGAAGGCGACGATGCTCTTCGGCGTCCCCTTGGCCTTGGCGGTCTTGCCGCGGTCGTCCTTGAAGCTCCAGGAGCCGGAGTCCCCGGAGTCGGCCGCGCCCGAGCCGCCCTTTTTCTCGTCTCCGCAGGCTGCCAGCAGGGCCGTGAGGCCGAGGGCTCCGCCGGCGGCGAGGATGCCGCGGCGGGAGGTCTGGGGGAGGCGGGGGTGGGGCATGAGATCACTGCTTTCGTGAGGACGGCGGCGGGGCCACTGGCCGGAACTAGCGCTTAGGTTAACCTAACCTAAGCTGATGTCCAGTGGCCCTTGCGGTCGCCTTCCCCGGTGCGGGCGTGGTTATCCCGCGAATCCCAGCTCCCGGGCGATCAGCATGCGCTGGACCTCGCTGGTGCCCTCGCCGATCTCCAGGATCTTGGAGTCCCGCCACATCCGCGCCACGGGGTACTCGTTCATGAAGCCGTACCCGCCGTGGATCTGTGTGGCCTCGCGCGCGTTGTCGACGGCGACCGTGGAGGAGTAGAGCTTCGCGATCGCCGCCTCCTTCTTGAAGGACTCGCCGCCGACGAGCCGCGACGCCGCGTCCCGCCACCCGACCCGGGCCATGTGCGCCCGCATCTCCATGTCGGCGATCTTGAACTGGATCGCCTGATTCGCCCCGATCGGCTTCCCGAAGGCGTGCCGCTCCTTGGCGTACTTCACGGACTCGTCCACGCAGCCCTGCGCGAGGCCCGTCGCGAGCGCGGAGATCGCGACCCGGCCCTCGTCGAGGATCCGCAGGAACTGGGCATAGCCGCGGCCCTCTTCACCGAGGAGGTTCGCCACCGGCACCCGTACGTCGGCGAAGGACAGCTCGCGTGTGTCCGATGCGTTCCAGCCGACCTTCGAGTACGGCGCCGCGACCGTGAACCCGGGCGTACCGGACGGCACGATGATCGAGGAGATGAGCGGACGGCCGTCCGCCTTGCGGCCGGTGACGGCGGTGACCGTGACCAGGCCCGTGATGTCCGTGCCGGAGTTGGTGATGAAGCACTTGGAGCCGTTGATCACCCATTCGTCGCCGTCCCGCACCGCGGTCGTGCGCGTACCGCCCGCGTCCGAGCCGCCGTCCGGCTCGGTCAGGCCGAAGGCGCCCAGGAGTTCACCGGAACAGAGCCGGGGCAGCCACTCCCGCTTCTGCTCCTCCGTGCCGAAGAGGTGGATCGGCATGGCGCCGAGGGAGACGCCCGCCTCCAGGGTGATCGCCACCGAGGAGTCGACCCGCGCCAGCTCTTCGAGCGCGATGCCGAGGGCGAGATAGTCGCCGCCCATCCCGCCGTACTCCTCGGGGAAGGGCAGGCCGAACAGGCCCATGCGGCCCATCTCACGGACGATCTCGTACGGGAACTCGTGCCGTTCGTAGAGGTCGCCGATCTTCGGGGCGACGACCTCGTGCGCGAACTCCTCCACGGTGCGGCGGAGTTCCTCGTGCTCGGGGGACAGACGGTGGTCCATCGTTCTTCACTGCTCCTGGTGGGAGGTGCCTGTCAGGGCACGGACGGTGCGGGACGGGCTGGGGCGGCCCAGTTGTTCGGCCATCCACACGCTGGTGGCGGTGAGCCGGCCGAGGTCGACGCCGGTCTCGATGCCGAGGCCGTCGAGCATCCATACGAGGTCTTCGGTGGCCAGGTTGCCGGTGGCGCTCTTCGCGTACGGACAGCCGCCGAGGCCGCCCGCCGACGCGTCGACCGTGCGCACGCCGTGCTGCAGGGCGGCGAGGGTGTTGGAGAGTGCCTGGCCGTACGTGTCGTGGAAGTGCACGCCGATGCGGTCCGTCGGCACGCCCTGTTCGTTCAACTCGGCGAGCAGGGCAAGGACATGGCCCGGTGTGGCCACGCCGATGGTGTCGCCGAGGCTCAGCTCCTCGCAGCCCATGTCCCGGAGGGCCTTCGCGGTGCGCACGACCTGGGCGATGGGCACCGGGCCCTCCCACGGGTCGCCGAAGCACATGGAGAGATAGCCCCGCACCTGCGCCTTCTGCTCGCGTGCGCGCGCCACGACCGGCTCCGACATGGCCAGTGCCTCGGCCATCGTGCGGTTGAGGTTGGCCTTGGCGAAGGACTCCGTGGCGCTGACGAAGACGGCGATGCTGCGGGCGCCGAGGGCCAGGGCGCGGTCGAGGCCCCGGTCGTTCGGCACCAGGACGGGGAGCTGCACCCCGCCGTCCTGCGCGAGGTCCCGCACGAGCGGGAACAGCTGCTCGGAATCGGCCAGTTGGGGCACCCACTTGGGGTGCACGAAGCTGGTCGCCTCGACGGTCGTGAGGCCCGCGGCGGCGAGGCGGCGGATGAACTCCGCCTTGACGTCCGTGGGGACGACCGTTTTCTCGTTCTGCAGGCCGTCCCGTGCGCCCACCTCATAGATGCGGACGCGGGGCGGGAGGTCCTGGGCGGGGACGGCCATGGGGAGCGTCATTTCTCCTCCTGCGGGGCCTCGTCGGGGATCACCACGGCCAGGACCTGGTCCATGGCGACGGTCGTGCCCGGTGCGACGTCGAGCTCGCTGACGGTGCCGGCGTGCGGGGCGGAGATGACGTGCTCCATCTTCATGGCCTCCACCACGAGGAGGCTCTGTCCCTGGGCCACCCGGTCGCCGGTGGAGACCTTGACGACCGTGACCGTGCCGGGCATGGGGGCGGTGAGGGCGTCGGCCCCGCTGTGGGCGGCGCCGGTGAGGCTCGCCTCCACGGGGTCGTGGTCCTGGACGTGCCAGGCGTCGCCGTCCCGGCCGAGCCAGTCGGCGGCGCGGTGGAAGGTGTGGGTGAGGCCGTCCACGTGGACCGTGACGCGGCCGGGCTCCACGGTGCGCGGGCCCGCGCCCGCGATGTGCGCCACGGGCTCGTGTCCCGGCACGCGGAGGTGGTGCGTCAGCGGGGCCGAGGTGCCGCCGATGCGCCAGCCCTTCGGCTCCGAGAACGGGTCGCGCCAGCCGTCACCGGTGGGTTCCAGGGCGGCGGCGCGGATCGCTGCCGCGGCTTCGTACACCTCGTCGGGCACCCCTTCGGGGAGGAGGCCGTCCGCCTCGCGCTCCACCAGGCCAGTGTCCAACTCGCCGGACACCACCGCCGGGTGGGCGAGGAGGCGCCGCAGGAAGCCCGCGTTGGTCGGCACCCCCAGGGTGACCGTCTCCGCGAGGGCGGCCCGCAGCTTGCGCAGGGCGGTCGGGCGGTCGGGGCCGTACGCGATGACCTTCGACAGCATCGGGTCGTACAGACTCCCGATCTCCGTGCCCTCGCTCAGACCTGAGTCGGTCCGCACGCCGTCGCCCCGCGGTTCGCGCAGCGCGAGGACGGTCCCGCCGGACGGCAGGAAGCCGCGGGACGGGTCTTCGGCGCAGATGCGGGCTTCGATCGCGTGGCCCGTGAGCGTGATGTCCTGCTGCCCGTAAGGGAGTTCCTCGCCGGCGGCGACCCGCAGCTGCCACTCCACCAGGTCGATGCCGGTGATGAGCTCCGTCACCGGGTGCTCCACCTGGAGCCGGGTGTTCATCTCCATGAAGTAGTACGACGCCGGGTCCTTGCCCGGCACGATGAACTCCACCGTGCCCGCGCCCGCATACCCGCAGGAGCGCGCCGCCTGGACCGCCGCCTCGCCCATCGACGCGCGCGTGGCCTCGTCGAGCAGGACGCTGGGGGCCTCTTCGATGATCTTCTGGTGGCGGCGCTGGAGCGAGCATTCGCGCTCGCCGAGGTGGATCACGTTCCCGTGGCCGTCCGCGAGGACCTGGATCTCGATGTGCCGGGGGCGGTCGATCCACCGCTCCACAAGGAGCGTGTCGTCACCGAAGGAGGACCGCGCCTCGCGCCGCGCGGCGGCGATCTCGTCCGCCAGCAGGGAGGCGTCCCGCACGAGCCGCATGCCCTTGCCGCCGCCGCCCGCCGACGGCTTGAGCAGCACCGGCATGCCGATCTTCCGTGCCGCGTCGGCCAGTTGGGCATCCGTCAGACCGCTGCCCGAGGAACCGGGGACCACCGGGACCCCGGCCGCCTTGACCGTCTCCTTGGCGCGGATCTTGTCGCCCATCAGGTCGATCGCCGAGGCGGGCGGTCCGATGAAGACCAGGCCGGCGTCCGCGCAGGCCTGCGCGAACTGCGCGTTCTCCGCGAGGAAGCCGTACCCCGGGTGGACCGCCTGGGCGCCGCTGCGGGCCGCCGCGTCAAGGAGCCGCTCGGCCGACAGATAGCTCTCGGCTGCGGGCGCCGGACCGAGCCGTACGGCCGTGTCCGCCTCCCGCACATGCCGGGCGTCCGCGTCCGCGTCGCTGAACACGGCGACCGAGCGCACGCCGAGCGCCCGCAGGGTGCGGATGACGCGGACCGCGATCTCGCCCCGGTTTGCGACGAGCACGGTGTCGAACATGGTCCCTCTCCCCGGTGTGGTCCCTAGCTGGAAGTCGCTCATCGTCCGCCCCTCACATCCGGAAGACGCCGAAGCCGGGCTCGCCCAGCGGAGCTTCGGCGCACGCGGTCAGGGCGAGGCCGAGGACCTGCCGGGTCTCCATGGGGTCGATCACGCCGTCGTCCCACAGCCGGGCCGTGGCGTAATAGGCGTTGCCCTGCTGTTCGTACTGGGCGCGGACCGGGTCCTTGAAGGCCTCCTCGTCCTGCGCCGACCACTCCTCGCCACGCGCCTCCAACTGGTCGCGCTTGACCGTCGCGAGGACCGAGGCGGCCTGCTCGCCGCCCATCACGGAGATCTTGGCGTTCGGCCACATCCACAGGAAGCGGGGGGAGTAGGCACGGCCGCACATCGAGTAGTTCCCCGCGCCGTACGAACCGCCGATCACCACCGTCAGCTTCGGCACGCGCGTGCAGGCCACCGCCGTCACCATCTTGGCGCCGTGCTTGGCGATGCCGCCCGCCTCGTAGTCCCGGCCGACCATGAATCCGGAGATGTTCTGCAGGAAGACGAGGGGGATGCCGCGCTGGTCGCACAGCTCGATGAAGTGGGCGCCCTTCTGGGCGGATTCGGAGAACAGGATGCCGTTGTTCGCGATGATGCCGACCGGGTGGCCGTGCAGGTGGGCGAAGCCGGTGACGAGCGTCTGGCCGTACTCCGCCTTGAACTCGGCGAAGCGCGAGCCGTCGACCACGCGCGCGATGACCTCGCGGACGTCATAGGGGGTACGGGAGTCCGTGGGCACCGCCCCATAGAGCCCGAGAGGGTCGGCCTTCGGCTCCTCGACCGTGCGGACCGGCCAGGGGAGTTCGCCGCGCTCGGGGAGCGTGGAGACGATCGTCCGCACGATCCGCAGCGCGTGCGCGTCGTCCTCCGCGAGGTGGTCCGTGACCCCGGAGACCCGGGAGTGGACCTCGCCGCCGCCCAGCTCCTCGGCCGTCACGACCTCGCCGGTCGCCGCCTTCACCAGGGGCGGGCCGCCGAGGAAGATCGTCCCCTGATTGCGGACGATCACCGCCTCGTCGCTCATCGCGGGGACGTACGCGCCGCCCGCCGTGCACGAGCCGAGCACGGCCGCGATCTGCGGGACGCCGGCGCCGGACATCCGCGCCTGGTTGTAGAAGATCCGCCCGAAGTGCTCGCGGTCCGGGAAGACGTCGTCCTGCATGGGCAGGAAGGCACCGCCCGAGTCCACCAGATACAGACAGGGGAGGCGGTTCTCCAGCGCGACCTCCTGGGCGCGCAGATGCTTCTTCACCGTCATGGGGTAGTACGTCCCGCCCTTGACGGTGGCGTCATTGGCGACGATCACGCAGGTGCGCCCGGAGACCCGGCCGATGCCGGCGATGACTCCGGCGGCCGGGGCGTCCCCGCCGTACAGACCGTCGGCCGCGAGCGGTGCCAGCTCCAGGAAGGGCGAGCCGGGGTCGAGCAGGGCGTCCACGCGGTCGCGGGGCAGCAGCTTGCCGCGCGCGACGTGGCGGGCGCGGGCCCGCTCGCCGCCGCCGAGCCTGGCCGCCGCGAGCTTGGCCCGCAGGTCGTCGACGAGGGCGGTGTGCGCCGCCTCGTTCGTCCGCCATGCTTCGGACGCGGGATCAGCCGCGCTCGCCAGCACTGGTGCCTGCAGCATCAGTCGAGCCCCCTTGCTCGGTTAATGAGCGTTAACGCATTTCCATCAGGTTAACGAGCGCTAACCGCCCTGTCTAGAATTGATTCCATGGCCACCAGAACCGACGCCCCCACCCGTCGCGAGCAGATCCTCAAGGAAGCCGCCCGGCTCTTCGCCGAGCGCGGCTTCCACGGAGTCGGAGTGGACGAGATAGGAGCCGCCGTCGGTATCAGCGGGCCCGGTCTCTACCGCCACTTCGCGGGCAAGGACGCGATGCTCGCCGAGCTGCTCGTCGGCATCAGCGGGCAGCTCCTGACAGGCGGCAAGCGGTGTGTGGCCGAGGCGGACGGGTCGCCGCAGCAGGTGCTCGACGCGCTCATCGCGGGGCACATCGACTTCGCCCTCGACGACCGCTCCCTGATCACCCTGCACGACCGCGAGCTCGACCGCCTGAGGGACACCGACCGCAAGCTGGTCCGCCAGCTCCAGCGGCAGTACGTGGAGATCTGGGTCGACGTGGTGCGCAAGGTCTATCCGGACCTCGCCGAGAACGCGGCCCGCGTCTCCGTTCACGCGGTCTTCGGGCTGCTCAACTCCACGCCGCACCTGAGCCGGCGCGACGCGCTGCCCAGTCGCGGCGCCATGGCGGAGCTGCTGCACGGCCTCGCGCGCGGGGCCTTCGCGGCCGCGGTGGCGTGACGGGAGCGACAGGACTTCTCTCTGGACGGTCCGGTGACCGGCGGGTAACGTTTGTCTGAGCAAGCGCTTAGTCCGTGCTTGGACCACAGTGAGCCGCTGGGGCCGTCGTAGCAGAGGGAGTTTTCCGTGCGCCGTACCGTTTTCAATGAGGACCACGAGGCGTTCCGGGAGACCCTGCGCGCCTTCATCGAGGCCGAGGTCGTCCCGGTCCACGAGGAGTGGTTCGCCGCGGGTCAGGTGCCGCGCGAGTTCTACTACAAGCTCGCCGAGCTCGGTCTCTTCGGCATCAGCGTCCCCGAGGAGTTCGGCGGCGCCGGCATCGAGTCGCACAAGTTCGAGGCCATCCAGTACGAGGAGACGGCCCGCGCGGGCGTCACCTTCGGCGGCTCCGGCGTGCACGTCCTGCTCGCCCTGCCGTACATCAAGGCGCTCGGCACCGACGAGCAGAAGAAGCGGTACCTGGAGAAGTTCGTCTCCGCCGAGGAGATGTGGGCCCTGGCGATGACCGAGCCGGGCACCGGCTCCGACCTCGCGGGCATGAAGACCACCGCCAAGCTCTCCGAGGACGGCACGCACTACGTCCTCAACGGCTCCAAGACCTTCATCACCGGCGGCGTGCACGCCGACCGCGTGATCGTCTGCGCGCGTACGTCCGCGCCCACCGCCGAGGACCGCCGCTTCGGCATCTCCCTCTTCGCCGTGGACACCAAGTCCGAGGGCTACTCCATCGGCCGCAAGCTCGACAAGCTCGGCCTGAAGACCTCCGACACCGCCGAGCTCGCCTTCGTCGACGTCAAGGTCCCCGTAGAGGACCTCCTCGGCGAGGAGAACAAGGGCTTCTACTACCTCGGAAGCAACCTCCCCTCCGAGCGCTGGGGCATCGCCTACGGCGCGTACGCGCAGGCCAAGGCCGCCGTCCGGTTCGCCAAGGAGTACGTGCAGGACCGCACCGTCTTCGGCAAGACGGTCGCCTCCTTCCAGAACACCAAGTTCGAGCTCGCCGCCTGCCAGGCCGAGGTGGACGCCGCCGAGGCCGTCGCCGACCGCGCCCTCGAGGCCCTGGACGCGGGCGAGCTGACCGCCGCCGAGGCCGCGTCCGCGAAGCTGTTCAACACCGAGGTCGCGCACCGCGTCATCGACAAGTGCCTCCAGCTGCACGGCGGCTACGGCTTCATGAACGAGTACCCCATCGCCCGCCTGTACGCGGACAACCGCGTCAACCGCATCTACGGCGGCACCAGCGAGGTCATGAAGATGATCATCGCCAAGAACATGGGCCTGTAGAGACTGCCCTCTGAAGACCGCCCTGTAGAACTGCATTCATGAACCAGGCACTTGAGTCCCTCCTCGATCTGCTCGACCTGGAGCAGATCGAGGAGGACATATTCCGGGGCGTGAGCCGCTCGGCGCTCGTCCCGCGCGTCTTCGGCGGCCAGGTGGCCGCCCAGGCGCTGGTGGCGGCAGGTCGCACGGTCCCCGCCGAGCGGCCCGCCCACTCCCTGCACGCGTACTTCCTGCGTGCCGGGGACCCGGGCGCGCCGATCGTCTACACCGTCGACCGGATCCGGGACGGCCGCTCCTTCACCACGCGCAGGGTCGTCGCCGTCCAGCACGGGCAGCCGATATTCCACCTCTCCGCGTCCTTCCAGACGTACGAGGAGGGCCTGGAGCACCAGACGGGGATGCCGTCGGCCCCCGACCCGGAGACGCTGCCGACCGCCGCGGAGATGCTGCCGCGCCATCTGCCCGCGCACGTCGCCGAGCGCCTGATCGAGGCCCGCGCGGCCGTCGACCTGCGCTACGTGGACGCGCCGCCCTGGGCCACGGTCGGGCAGCCGCGCGAGCCGCGCTCCCAGGTGTGGTTCCGCACGAACGGCAAGCTCGACAGCGGTGTCGACGCGTCTTTGCTGCACGTCTGCCTCGCCACGTACGTCTCCGACATGACGCTGCTCGACTCGGTGCTGCTCGCGCACGGCCGCGGCGGCTGGGCGGTCGGTGACGTCGTCGGTGCCTCGCTCGACCACGCGATGTGGTTCCACCGCCCCTTCAGGGCGGACGAATGGCTCCTGTACGACCAGGAGTCGCCGTCGGCGTCCGGCGGACGAGGCCTCGGCCAGGCCCGGATCTGGACGCAGGACGGGCAGCTCGCGGTGACGGTGATTCAGGAGGGCGTCGTCCGCGTCCCCCGCTGACCGACCGCCTGACCGACGTTTCGCGTTCCTCGCTGATCGGACATACCGTCCGATACATGAGTGAGCAACCGTCAGAAGGCGGCGGCGAGAGCACCTTCACCGTCATCGTCGCCGCCGTCGCCAATCTCGGGATCGCCGCCGCCAAGGCCGTCGCCGGCGTCATCAGCGGGTCGAGCGCGATGCTCTCCGAAGCGGCGCACTCGGTGGCCGACACGGTCACCGAACTGATGCTGCTCGTCTCCCTCAGGAGCAGCGAGCGGCCCCCCGACGAGGACCATCCGCTCGGCTACGGAGGGGCCCGTTACATCTGGGCGCTCCTCGCCTCCGTCGCCACCTTCGTGGGCGGTGGCGTGTTCGCGGTCTACGACGGCATCCACACCCTCACGCACGGCCAGGACCCCGGCGACCCGCTCGTCTCGTACATCGTCCTGGGAATCGCCTTCCTCCTGGAGGGCTACTCGCTGCGGACGGGGCTCAAGCAGGCGAGCGGTGAGGCGGACCGCTTCGGGGTGCACATCAAGCGCTACCTGAGGCACACCCCCGACACCGCGGTGAAGGCCGTCGTGATGGAGGACTCGGCGGCGCTCGTCGGCCTGGTGCTCGCCGCGGCCGGGCTGCTCGGCGGGCAGCTCACCGGCTCCGGTGTGTGGGACGGTGTCGCCTCGCTGTGCATCGGCGTCCTTCTTGTGTACGTCGCCTGGGTCCTCGGGCACGCCAACTCGGAGCTGCTCATCGGGCGTCCGCTGCCCGCGCAGATGCGTGCCGCGGTGCGGGCCGAACTGCTCGCCGACCCGCACGTCGTGGACGTACTGGAGCTGACCACGCTCCTCCAAGGGCCCAGGGAGGCCCTCGTCGCCGCCAAGGTCGACTTCCGGGACATGTCCACGGCCGGGGACATCGAGCAGGCCTGCGACCGGATGGCGCACCGTGTTCAGGAGCGGTTCCCGGCGGTCAGACGGGTGTACCTGGACCCGACGCCGGGCCCCGCTCAGGACTCGGGGGTCAGCCCCGCCGCGTCCAGCAGGTAGGCCGTCAACGGGTCGTAGAAGCGCGGGCTCGTGACGTGGTCGTCCAGCGGGACCGTCACCTGCACGGTGCCTTCGGCCTCGCCGATGAACAGCGCGGGGTCGTTGCAGTCCGCGTATCCCACGGAGTCGATGCCGCGCTGGCCCGCACGCCCTGCCCAGCCGTGGTCGGCGACGACCAGGTTCGGCAGCGGGCGCCCCTCGCGCTCCAGGCCGTCCAGGATCGCGTTCATCGGCTCGGGGGAGTGCGTGTGCCACAGCGTCGCGCCGCGCTCCAGCATCGCCACGTCCGCGAACTGGAAGACCATGCCCTCGTCGGCGGTGAGGCCCTCCGGGATGACGACGATCTCGCAGCCCGCCGCGCGCAGGGCGGCCGCCGTCGCGCGGTGCACGTCGAGCAGGCCTCCGGGGTGGCCGGTGGCGAAAAGGACCCTCTCCTTGCCGGCCGCGGCCTTACGAAGGCGCGCCGCCATCCGCTCCAGGGCGTCGACCGTCAGCTCGGGGTCGATGGTGTCCTGCCCGTGCCGGAACTCGGCGTCGTCGATCACGCCGCACCGCTCGGCCATCACCGCGAGGACGTCCTGCTCGTCGGTCCAGCGGTCGCCGAGCTCCAGACCGAGCCAGTAGTGACGGTCGCCGTTCGCGAGCTTCCTGTAGTGGCTGAGGTTGTTCTCGCGGGGCGTGGCGACGTCGCCCGCGATGCGGGAGCGTACGAGGTGATCGACAAGCGCGGCACGGCTGGGTATCGGCATGGGTCCTATTCTGCCGTCGGTGACCGCGCGGTGGCGGGCAGTCCCGAACCCTGGGACTGTGAGGTGCACTGCGTTGGGCGCCCCCTCAGCGCCCTCTGCTCAACGCGAACCACAGCTCCATCCGTACGTCCGGGTCGTCCAGGTCCGCCCCCAGCAGCGTCGCGCACCGCGTCACGCGCTGCCGCACCGTGTTGCGGTGGACCCCCAGCGCCGTCGCTGTGCGGTCCCAACTGCCGTGCAGGGAGAGCCAGGTGCGCAAGGTCTCCGTGAGCGCCTCGCTGCCGCCGAGCGGGGCGAGCAGCACGCGCGCGTGGGCCGCGGCCTCCGCGGGCGCCACCAGAGCGGCGATGCCCGCCTCGCGGTGCCGGACGAGCGGCGCGCGGGTGGCCTCGGCGCGGCGCAGGGCGCGGTCCGCCTGGGCGTCGGCGGCGGGCAGGTCCCCGGTGGCGGTGGGTGCGGAGGCGCCGATGGTCCAGCCCGGCTGCCCGGCGAGCTCGCGGTCGGCGGGGAGGAGCAGCCGTACGAGGTCCTGCTCCGCGTCCGCGTCGACCAGGCCGCTGCCCAGCGCCGCGGCCAGCGCGGAGGCGGCGACGGAGTGCGCCACCGGGTCGTTTCCGGCATCCCCGCGCGCGTGCACCACGGTCCACTCGTCGGCCCCCAGGAGAGGCGCGACATCGCCCGCGGCCGAGCCGAGCAGCAGCCGCACGAGCGCCGCCGACCGTACGGCGTCGGCGGCGCCCTGGTGCTTCCCGGTGAGGAGGGAGAGCAGCACGACGGCCACCCCGGTGATGGTGTGATCCCCCGGTTCGCGCTGCTCGGCGGCGACCCCCAGCGCGAACCCCTGCCCGCCGCCCAGCGCGTACGCCGCGAGGTGGGCGCCGCCCACGGAGTCGGTGGCGGAGGCGGGAGCGGGGCCGGGGCGCCCCGCGGGACGTACGACTTCGGAGAGGTCACGCACCGCCTGCCGCGTGCCCGCCACCGGAGCTGTCCCCGCCGTGTGGAGCACCGCGCCGTCCGGAGCGTAGAGCGCCGCCCAGCCGCCCAGGCGCGCCGCGAGCTGGCGAAGCACCGCGGGCACCGGGTCGGGGCGCGCGGCGGCCGTGGCGAGGCCCTGCTGCGCCTGCGTCACGCGGCGCAGCTCGGCGAGCCTGGCCTCCGCGACCAGCTGCCACACCGCGCGGGCGACCCCGCTGAACGTCGTGCGCGGCGGCACCTCCAGGAGCGGAAGGCCGTAGTGGTCGCAGGCCGTCACCAGGGCGCGCGGCACCGTGTCGTGCACGGGCGCGACGCCGAAGCCGAGGGCCGCGCCGCCCGCCTCGACGATCCGCGCCACGTAGTCGTCCAGATAGACCCCCGCGCCACCGGGATCCGTGATGTGCACGCCCGCCGTCAACAGCAGCTCGCCGCCCAGGAGATACGGGTACGGGTCCGCCATCTCCGAGGTGTGCACCCACTGGACGGCCGCCCCGCTCTCCCCGGCGTCGGGGCCCGCGATCTGGCGCAGGCCCAGATCGTCCCGGGCGAGGAGCGCGGTCAAGGGGACGGGGGGCGTCGGGGGAGGGGCTGACGGGGCGACGGGGTCCGGCACGGTGGATGTTCCATCCATATCGATCGCGGCGAGTGGATGAAACGTACACTTCAGCGTTGCTTTCCGGCCACCTAAGGTCGTGCCGACCCCAGGCCGCGGGTACGGGCGGATGTCCCCGCGGCTGGTTGCCACCCCCCAATTGGCATCACCCCCATCTGCACGACACGCCACCGAGGTGCGCGAAGGAGGGCCCTATGGCCGTCGACTACACAGTGATCGTCGTCTATCTCGCCGGCATGCTCGCCATGGGCTGGTGGGGCATGCGCCGCGCCAAGTCCAAGAGCGAGTTCCTTGTCGCCGGACGCCGCCTCGGACCGTGGATGTACTCCGGGACCATGGCCGCCATCGTCCTCGGCGGCGCGTCCACCATCGGTGGCGTCGGCCTCGGCTACCAGTACGGGCTCTCCGGCGCCTGGATGGTCTTCACGATCGGCCTCGGCCTGCTCGCGCTGAGCGTCTTCTTCTCGGCGCGCATCGCCCGGCTGAAGGTCTACACCGTCTCCGAGATGCTCGATCTGCGCTACGGCGGGCGCGCGGGCGTCATCTCCGGGGTCGTCATGTGGGCGTACACGCTGATGCTCGCGGTCACCTCGACCATCGCGTACGCCACGATCTTCGACGTCCTGTTCGACATGAACCGCACGATCGCGATCATCCTCGGCGGCTCGATCGTCGTCGCCTACTCGACGCTCGGTGGCATGTGGTCCATCACGCTCACCGACATGGTGCAGTTCGTGGTGAAGACCATCGGCGTGCTGCTCCTGCTGCTGCCCATCGCGGTCGTCAAGGCCGGTGGCTTCAGCGAGATGAAGGCCAAGCTGCCCACGGAGTACTTCGACCCGCTGGGCATCGGCGGCGAGACGATCTTCACGTACGTCCTGATCTATACGTTCGGCATGCTCATCGGGCAGGACATCTGGCAGCGCGTCTTCACGGCGCGCAGCGACAAGGTCGCCCGCTACGGCGGCACCGTCGCCGGTACGTACTGCCTGGTCTACGCGATCGCGGGCGCCGTCATCGGCACGGCCGCCAAGGTCATGTACCCGAAGCTGCCGAGCGCGGACGCGGCCTTCGCGACCATCGTCAAGGACGAACTGCCCATGGGCGTACGGGGATTGGTGCTCGCCGCGGCGCTCGCCGCCGTGATGTCCACGTCCTCCGGAGCGCTCATCGCCTGCGCGACCGTCGCCAACAACGACATCTGGTCGCGGCTGCGAGGGGTCGTGAAGGCCGACGGAGCGGGCGACGAGCCGCACGACGAGGTGAAGGGCAACCGCCTCTTCATCCTGATCATGGGCATCGCCGTCGTCTGTATCGCCATCGCCCTCAATGACGTCGTCCAGGCGCTCACCGTCGCCTACAACCTGCTCGTCGCCGGACTTCTCGTGCCGATCCTCGGCGGGCTGCTGTGGAAGCGCGGCACCGCGGAGGGCGCCCTCGCGGCTGTCGCCGCCGGTGGTCTCTCCGTCATCGGGCTCATGTGGGGGTACGGAATCCTCGCCAACGAGCCCATCTACTACGGCCTGCTGATCTCCCTGGCCGTGTACGTCGTCGTCTCCCTCGCCACGAAGCCGACCGACGCCCAGGTCCTCGCGGCCTGGCGCGAGCGGCTCGCGGGCCGGGGGTCCGATGAGGAGGCGGAGCCGCAGGCTCCGGTCACCGTCTAGTTTCTCCGCGCGGCCCACTGTCAGTGGGCCGCGCGACACTTGTCCCAGCAGCACAGCATCACTCGTACCAGCAGGAGGAAACCGACCATGAGCAGCGCCGAGACCCCGACCCCCCGCGGCCCGGTCGACTCCTCCCGCATCCCCCGGTACGCGGGCCCGGCGACCTACGCCCGCCTGCCCCGTCTCGACGAGGTGGGCGGCAAGACGGACATCGCCGTGGTCGGCGTGCCCTTCGACACCGGCGTGTCGTACAGGCCCGGCGCCCGCTTCGGCGGCAACGCCATCCGCGAGGCCTCGCGCCTCCTGCGTCCGTACAACCCCGCGCAGGACGCCTCGCCCTTCGCGCTCGCGCAGGTCGCGGACGCGGGCGACATCGCCGCCAACCCGTTCAACATCAACGAGGCGGTCGAGACGATCGAGGCCGCCGCCGACGACCTCCTCGGCTCGGGCGCCCGCATGATGACGCTCGGCGGCGACCACACCATCGCCCTGCCGCTGCTCCGTTCGGTCGCCAAGAAGCACGGCCCGGTCGCCCTGCTGCACTTCGACGCGCACCTGGACACCTGGGACACGTACTTCGGCGCCGAGTACACCCACGGCACGCCGTTCCGCCGGGCCGTCGAGGAGGGCATCCTCGACACCGAGGCGCTCTCGCACGTGGGCACGCGCGGCCCGCTGTACGGCAAGCAGGACCTCACCGACGACGAGAAGATGGGCTTCGGCATCGTCACGTCGGCGGACATCTACCGCCGCGGCGCCGACGAGGTCGCCGACCAGCTGCGCCAGCGCATCGGCGACCGCCCCCTCTACATCTCCATCGACATCGACTGCCTGGACCCGGCCCACGCGCCCGGCACCGGCACCCCGGAGGCGGGCGGCATGACGTCGCGCGAGCTCCTGGAGATCCTGCGGGGGCTCTCCTCCTGCAACCTCGTATCGGCGGACGTCGTCGAGGTCGCCCCCGCCTACGACCACGCGGAGATCACGGCCGTCGCCGCCTCGCACACCGCGTACGAGCTGACGACGATCATGTCCCGCCAGATCGCGGAGGCCCGCCGGACCACCGAGGGGAGCGCGGCCAAGTGACGCACGACCACGACGTAGTCCTGCGGCCCACGGACGCGCAGACGCGGGCGGCCCTGAACCCGCCCGCGGGGCGCAACGGCGGCGACCTCGTCGTGGAGACCCTCCAGGGCCTCGGCGCGACGACGGTCTTCGGTCTCCCCGGCCAGCACGCGCTCGGCATGTTCGACGCCCTGCGCCGCTCCTCCCTGTCGTACGTGGGGCTGCGCGTCGAGAACAACACGGGCTTCGCGGCGGACGCGTACGGCCGGATCACCGGTGAGGTGGCCCCGCTGCTTCTCTCCACCGGACCGGGCGCGCTGACCTCGCTCGCCGCGCTCCAGGAGGCGGCGGCCGGTTCGTCGCCCGTGCTCGCGATCGGCAGCCAGATCCCGGTGGCGGGCCTCGGCGGCGGCCGGCACGGCTACCTCCACGAACTTCGCGATCAGCAGGCGTCGTTCAGGGATGTGGTCAAGTCCGTGCACACGGTGCGTACGGCCTCGCAGATCCCTTCCGCGATCGCGGCGGCCTGGGAGTCGGCGCTCACCGCCCCGCACGGCCCGGTGTGGGTGGAGATCCCGCAGGACGTGCTGCTCGCTGAGACGACCCTGCCCGTCGTCACGGCCATGGACGCGACCCCGGACGAGGTCGTCCCGCGCCCCGAACTGACCGCGGTGGCGGCCGACCTGCTGTCCCGTGCCGAGCGCCCGGCGATCATCGCGGGCGGCGGAGTCGTGCGCTCCGACGCGAGCGGCAAGCTGCTCGCTCTCGCCGAGCTGGTGAACGCCCCCGTCGTGACGACCTTCGGCGGCAAGGGCGCGTTCCCCTGGGAGCACCCGCTGTCGCTCCAGTCGTGGCTGGAGGACCGCTACACCACGGACTTCCTGGAGGACGCGGACGTCCTCCTGGTGGTCGGCTCCGGCCTCGGTGAACTGTCCTCGAACTACCACACGTTCAAGCCGCGCGGCCGGGTCATCCAGATCGAGGCCGACGCGGGGAAGCTGGAGTCCAACCACCCGGCGCTCGGCATCCACGCGGACGCGCGGCTCGCGCTGTCCGCGCTCCTGGAGACGATCGACACCCCCCGCGAAGACGCCTCGGCCCCCGAGCGGGTGCGGACGGTCCTCTCCAAGGTCAAGGAGCGGATCGCCGCCCAGGAGCTCACCCTGGAGCAGCAGGTCCTCGCGTCGGTGCGTGAGGCCCTGCCGGACACGTCTCCGTCCTTCTGGGACATGACGATCCTGGCGTACTGGGCCTGGTCCGCCTTCGACGCGCGCCACCCGAACACGATGCACTCGGCCCAGGGCGCGGGCGGCCTCGGGTACGGCTTCCCGGCGGCACTCGGAGCGGCTGCCGCCGACCCCTCGAAGCCGGTCCTTGCGGTGTCGGGCGACGGCGGCGCGATGTACTCCCTCGCGGAACTGGCCTCGGCCAAGCAGCACGGCCTGCCGGTCACCTGGCTGATCGTGGACGACGGGGGGTACGGCATCCTCCGGGAGTACATGTCGGACGCCTTCGGCGAGCCCACGGCTACGGAGCTGTCCCGCCCCGACTTCGTCGCGCTCGCGGAGTCCTTCGGGGTGCCGGGGGTCAGGACGACTCCGGAGACCCTGCGCGACGACCTGACGAAGGCGCTCGCGGAGCCCGGCCCCTCGGTGGTCGTGCTCCCGGCGGTGCTGCGGATGTTCGAGCCGACGCACCTCTGAGCCGACGGGCGCCGTGACACGGGCTGATTACGGATCGGTCATCTGTTCTCAAATTCGTACATCCATTTACCGGTGCCGGTGAGTCATGTGAGGTGAGTGCGCCGGGGGGCGTGCTTGTACGGGCCCCGAGGGTCTTGTACGGACCCAAGGGGATGGGGAAACTCCATGACTCACCCGGTATCCGGGATATCCAGGCGTGCCCGCGTGCTCTCGGCGGGACTCGCCGCCGGGGTGCTCGTGCCGCTCGGCGCGGTCGCGACCGCCACGCCCGCCGCGGCGGCGACACCGCAGGTGACCTGCACCTCCGCGCAGTCCGGCCTGGCCGCCAAGCTGACGAAGGACATCACGGCGGCGCTGAAGAACCGCAAGGGCACCGTCGCGGTCGGCCTCCGCGACCGCACCACGGGCACCACCTGCACCCTGCGCGCGACCACGTCCTTCGACTCGGCGAGCGTCGTCAAGGTGACCGTCCTCGCGGCGCTGCTGTGGGACGCGAAGAAGACCGACCGGAAGCTGTCGGCCCGTGAGTCCGACCTCGCGTACGCAATGATCACCAAGTCGGACAACGCGGCGACCAGCAAGCTCTGGCGTCAGCTCGGCACGGGGAAGATCAAGGCGTTCCTCGCGGCCGCCAAGATGACGAAGACGGTGCCGGGATCCGGCGGATACTGGGGCCTGACCCGGATCAACGCGGCCGACGAGCAGAAGCTCCTCGCCCTGATCACCGCCCAGAACTCCGTCCTCAGCGACAACGCGCGCGCCTACATCCTCAAGCTGATGGGCAAGGTCGTCTCCTCGCAGCGCTGGGGCACCCCTGCGGGCGCGCCGTCCGGGGTCAAGATCCACGTCAAGAACGGCTGGCTGCAGCGGTCGACGCACGGCTGGCGGGTGCACAGCATCGGCGCGTTCAAGGGCGGCGGCCACGACTACACCCTCTCGGTGCTCACCCACGGCAACAGCACCATGAACTACGGCGTCGCCACCATCCAGGGCGTGGCCAAGGCCGTCCACAAGGATCTGACGCCCACGGCTCCCGCGGCCCGGCGCTACACCCCGACGGAAACGCCGCAGGAGGCCTTCGTGGCGGTCCCCGGGTCCTAGGAGGGGACTAGAAGGGGACTAGGAGGGGCCTAGGACTTCAGGCCCCTCTTTGTTGCGACGGGATGAAATCCGCATCCCCCCGGGTTGTGCCTCTCGGCAGGTCAGGTCGACGGGAGGCACGCAGTGGCGCAGCAACGGGGTGGGGCCGGACCGGAGAAATCCGGCGGTGCAGGGCCGGAGAAATCCGGCAGTGCAGGGCCGGAGAAATCCGGCTGGGCGAAACGGCTCACGGGATACGCGTGGCGGTACCCGAAGGACGTCGTGCTCGCGCTCGGCGCCTCGCTCGCCGGCATGGCCGTCATGGCGCTCGTCCCGCTCATCACCAAGGTGATCATCGACGACGTCATCGGCGACAAGACCCGCTCCATGGGCCCCTGGGCCGCCGCCCTCATCGGCGCCGCCCTCCTCGTCTACGTGTTCACCTACATCCGCCGCTACTACGGCGGCCGCCTAGCCCTCGACGTCCAGCACGACCTGCGGACCGAGATGTACGGGACGATCACCAAGCTCGACGGACGGCGGCAGGACGAGCTGTCCACCGGGCAGGTCGTCGGACGCGCCACCAGCGACCTCCAGCTCATCCAGGGTCTGCTCTTCATGCTGCCGATGACCATCGGCAACATCCTCCTCTTCGTGATCTCCCTCGTGATCATGGCGTGGCTCTCCGTCCCGCTCACCCTCGTCGCGCTCGCCGTGGCCCCCGCCCTCTGGTTCATCGCCAAGCGCAGCCGCAACCGCCTGCACCCCTCCACCTGGTACGCGCAGGCCCAGGCCGCCGCCGTCGCCGGAGTCGTGGACGGCTCCGTCTCCGGCGTACGCGTCGTGAAGGGGTTCGGCCAGGAGGACCAGGAGACCGGGAAGCTCAGGGAGGTCGGGCGCAAGCTCTTCGCGGGACGCCTTCGGACCATCAAGCTGAACTCCAAGTACACGCCCGCGCTGCAGGCCGTGCCCGCGCTCGGGCAGGTCGCGATGCTCGCGCTCGGCGGCTGGCTCGCGGTGCGCGGGCAGATCACGCTCGGCACGTTCGTCGCCTTCTCCAGCTATCTCGCCCAGCTCGTCGGGCCCGTCCGCATGCTCGCCATGGTCCTCACCGTCGGCCAGCAGGCCCGCGCGGGCGCCGAGCGCGTCCTGGAGCTCATCGACACCGAGCCGACGCTGACGGACGGCACCAAGGAACTGCCCGCCGACGCCCCGGCCACCGTCGAGTTCGACGACGTCTCCTTCGCCTACGAGGACAGCCGCCCCGTCCTCGACGGCCTCTCCTTCGAGATCCGGCCCGGCGAGACCCTCGCCGTCGTCGGCACGTCCGGCAGCGGCAAATCCACCGTCTCGCTGCTGCTGCCCCGCTTCTACGACGTGACGCACGGCGCCGTCCTCATCGGCGGCCACGACGTGCGCGAGCTGACCGCGGATTCGCTGCGGGCCGCGATAGGCCTCGTGCCCGAGGACTCCTTCCTCTTCTCCGACACCGTCCGCGCCAACATCGCGTACGGAAAGCCGGACGCCACCCAGGAGGAGATCGAGACCGCGGCCCGCGCCGCACAGGCCGACCGCTTCATATCCGAGCTGCCCGACGGGTACGACACCACCGTCGGCGAGCACGGTCTCACCCTCTCCGGCGGCCAGCGCCAGCGCGTCGCCCTCGCCCGCGCCATCCTCACCGACCCCCGCCTCCTCGTCCTCGACGACGCGACGTCCGCGGTGGACGCACGGGTCGAGCACGAGATCCACGAAGCGCTGCGCGGCGTCATGGCCGGGCGGACCACTCTGCTCATCGCTCACCGCCGCTCGACCCTCAACCTCGCCGACCGCATCGCCGTACTCGACGCCGGACGCCTCGCCGCCATCGGCACGCACGAGGAGCTGACGGCCGACTCCCCGCTCTACCGGCGCCTGTTGACCGACCCGGACGAGCTCGGCGGCGTCTCGCCCGGCCGTACCGTCCCGGTCGAGATCCCCGAGGACACCTCCGTACGCGACGAACTCGACGCCGAGTTCGATGCCGAGCGCGGCATCACCCCGCAGCTCTGGGTCGGTGACCGCGAGCCCAAGGACACCGCGATGTCCGGGATGCCCGCGACGCCCGAACTCCTCGCGCAGGTCGACGCGCTGCCCCCGGCCACCGACACCCCCGACATCGACGAGGCGCGCGCGGTGACGCCGGAGGAGTCGTACGGCCTGCGCCGCCTCCTCGCGGGATTCGGGAAGCCGCTGCTCTTCGCCCTGCTCCTGGTCGCCGTCGACGCGGGCATGGGCCTGCTGCTTCCCGTGCTCATCCGGCACGGCATCGACGAGGGCGTCTCACAGCTCGCGCTCGGCGCCGTGTGGGTGGCGTCCGGGCTCGCGCTCCTTGCCGTGCTCGTCCAGTGGACGGCGCAGATCGGCGAGACGCGGATGACCGGGCGGACGGGCGAGCGGGTGCTCTACTCCCTCCGCCTCAAGATCTTCTCTCAGCTCCAGCGGCTCGGACTCGACTACTACGAGCGGGAGTTGACCGGGCGCATCATGACCCGGATGACCACGGACGTGGACGCGCTCTCCACCTTCCTCCAGACGGGTCTGGTCACCGCCTTCGTCTCCGTCGTCACCTTCTTCGGCATCATGGTCGCGCTCGTCGTGATCGACGTGGAGCTCGCGCTCGTCGTCTTCGCGACGCTGCCGCCGCTGATCATCGGTACGTTCTTCTTCCGCCGCTCCAGCGTCAAGGCGTACGAGCTGGCCCGTGAACGCGTCTCCGTGGTCAACGCCGAACTCCAGGAGTCCGTCGCCGGTCTCCGCATCGTGCAGGCCTTCCGGCGCGAGCGCTCGGGCGGAAGGAAGTTCTCGCACGCCAGTGCCGACTACCGCAGCGCCCGTATCCGCGGGCAGTGGCTGATCTCCATCTACTTCCCGTTCGTGCAGCTGCTCTCGGCGGTCGCCGCGGCGGCGGTCCTGATGGTCGGCGCGGGACGCGTGGAGGCGGGGACGCTGACGACCGGCGCCCTGGTCGCCTACCTCCTCTACATCGACCTGTTCTTCGCGCCCGTCCAGCAGCTCTCCCAGGTCTTCGACGGCTACCAGCAGGCCACCGTCTCGCTCGGCCGCATCCAGGAACTGCTCCGGGAGCCGACATCGACCCGGGCCGCGGACGAGCCGCTCGACGTCCTTTCCCTGCGCGGCGAGATCGCCTTCGAGGACGTGAACTTCGCGTACGGAGACGAAGAAGAAGCCCTCAGCGACGTGCGCCTGCGGATACCCGCAGGTCAGACCGTCGCCTTCGTCGGCGAGACCGGCGCGGGCAAGTCGACGCTGGTCAAGCTCGTCGCCCGGTTCTACGACCCGACCGGCGGCCGGGTGACGGTGGACGGCACGGACCTGCGGTCCCTCGATCTGACCTCGTACCGCCACCGTCTCGGCGTCGTCCCGCAGGAGGCCTATCTCTTCGCGGGCACGGTGCGCGACGCGATCGCCTACGGGCGGCCCGACGCCACCGACGCCCAGGTGGAGGCCGCGGCCCGCGCGGTCGGCGCGCACGACATGATCGCCACGCTGGACGGCGGCTATCTCCACGAGGTCTCCGAGCGCGGCCGCAACCTCTCCGCGGGCCAGCGCCAGCTGATCGCCCTGGCCCGGGCGGAGCTGGTCGACCCGGACATCCTGCTCCTCGACGAGGCGACCGCCGCCCTCGACCTCGCGACGGAAGCGCAGGTCAACCAGGCCACCGACCGCATCGCGGGCAAGCGCACCACGCTGGTCGTCGCCCACCGCCTCACCACCGCGGCCCGCGCGGACCGGGTGATCCTGATGGACGACGGCCGGGTCGCGGAGGACGGCACGCACGAGGAGCTGCTCGCGCTCGACGGGCGGTACGCGACGCTGTGGCGGACGTTCGTGGGGGAGGCGGAGCCGTCGGCCGCCTAGGCCCTGTCGGACGGGCCCGGTGAACGAATCGGCGCTGTTTCGCAACCGTAGGCCCTACGGTCGACGTCCGTACATCAGTACGCTGATGCGGATGTGTCGGGAGGGAAATCGGTGAGCAGTGGTCGAATACGGCGGAGCCTTGCGCTCGGTGCCGTCGCCCTCGCGGGTGTCCTTCTGCTCGGGCTCGCGGGCGCCGGCGCGGCCCAGGCACAGGCGTCGGCCGGACGGTGCGCCGGGCACAAGGTGCGCACCCTCTCCTTCAGCACCGGCAAGGTCGTCCTCTACAAGAGCCGCGGCTACGTCTGCGCCGTCACCATCGCCAAGCGCCCCGGCGCCCGCAAGACGATGTCCGTCAGCGTCCAGGCCCGCGGCAACCGCCCGGCCAGGGACAAGGGCCGCTACACGCATCACGCGGGCCCTGTGACGGTGCACGCGGGTCACCGGTGCGTGTGGGTGAAGGGGGCAGTGGGCCGGGGGAGCACCAGCTCGGGCTGGATCCTGTGCTGAGGGCGGTTTCTGAGGGCCTTGCCCCCTTTGTGACGTACTGAGTCCTGGCATGACGCAAGAGCCCCTAGTGGTGAGCGAGTTGCTCCGATAAGTTCCGGCGGACGCAATCGCGAACTTAGGGGAGAGTGCATGCGCAAGGCGCTCAGATGGCTGCTGTCGCTCGTGGTCCTGATAGGCATAGGCACCGCGGGCACAGTGAGTGCGGCAGGGGCGGCCACCGCCGCGAAGCCGCAGGCCACCGACATCAAGGACAGGCTCCTCGCGATACCGGGCATGAGCCTGATCGAGGAGAAGCCGTACACCGGCTACCGCTACTTCGTCCTCAACTACACCCAGCCGATTGACCACCGGCACCCCTCCAAGGGCACCTTCAAGCAGCGCCTGACGGTCCTGCACAAGGACACCGCCCGCCCCACGGCCTTCTTCACCAGCGGCTACGGAGTCTCGACGAACCCCAGCCGCAGCGAGCCGACCCGGATCATCGACGGCAACCAAGTCTCCATGGAGTACCGCTTCTTCACGCCGTCCCGCCCCGAGCCCGCCGACTGGTCCAAGCTCGACATCTGGCAGGCCGCGAGCGACCAGCACCGCATCTTCAAGGCGCTGAAGCCGATCTACGACAAGAAGTGGGTGGCGACCGGCGGCTCGAAGGGCGGCATGACCGCCACGTACTACGAGCGCTTCTACCCGCGTGACATGGACGGCGTCGTCGCGTACGTCGCCCCGAACGACGTGGTGAACAAGGAGGACTCGCGCTACGACGAGTTCTTCGAGACGGTCGGCACCAAGGAGTGCAGGGCCAAGCTGGAGTCCGTGCAGCGCGAGGCGCTCGTGCGGCGTGAGCCGCTGGAGAAGAAGTACGCGGAGTTCGCCGAGGCAGGCAACTACACCTTCAAGACGGTCGGCAACCTCGACAAGGCGTACGAGGCCGTCGTCCTCGACCTGGTGTGGGGCTTCTGGCAGTACCAGCCGGAGTCCGCGTGCGCCGACGTCCCTGACGCGTCGTCCGCCTCGGACCAGGTGATCTTCGACTACGTCGACTCGGTGGGCGGCTGGGCCTCCTACACGGACCAGGGCCTCACCCCGTACACGCCGTACTACTACCAGGCCGGTACGCAGCTGGGCTCGCCCGACATCAAGCAGCCCTGGCTCGGCGACCTGAGCCGCTACGGCTACCAGCCGCCGCGGAACTTCGTGCCGCGTGAGATCGCGATGAAGTTCCAGTCGGGTGCCATGAAGGACGTGGACCGCTGGGTGCGGCACAACGCGACGCGGATGCTGTACGTCTACGGCGAGAACGACCCGTGGGGCGCCGAGCCGTTCCGTCCCGCGAGGGGCGCGAAGCACGACTCCCACGTCTTCACCGCGCCGGGCGCCAACCACGGAGCGAACGTGGCCGGCCTCGTCCCCACGGAGAAGGCGAAGGCAACGGAGCGGATCCAGGCTTGGGCCGGGGTCTCGACTTCGGCTACTCCGAAGCCGCTGGCTCCGTATGACGCGAAGCTGGACCGCAAGGACGCGGACCGGGAGCTGACGCTGCGGCCGTAAGGGCTCTTCTTTTCCCCAATCCCGCCCCTTCCCGAAACTGGGGCTCCGCCCCAGACCCCGCTCCTCAAACGCCGGAGGGGCTGAAAGATCAGCCCGTCCGGCGTTTGAGGACAAGGCCCCCGCGCCTAGCGGGTTTTCGGGAAGGGGTGGGGTTGGGGAAAGCCCCCCCCTCACACCCGCACCGCACACCCCACCGACTTCGCACCCCCCAGCGACACGTACAACTGCGTGGCGGCAGGACACAGGGCCCGCTCAGCCACCGCCACCGTCACCCGGTACTCCGGAGCCTTGGCCCCGGACCCATCGCAAGCCGTCTCCCGGACTTCCCCCCGCCCCGCGCTGTAGACGCAGTCCCCCACCACAGTCCGAGGCCCACCCCCACCCCCGGGGTCCCCAGGATGAGGCGACTCCAGGTTCCGCATGCAGGCGTAGCCCCGCGGCACCTCCCCGTTCCCGTCCTCGTCCACCGCGGGCCGGTTCTCGCTGATGTGGAGTACGAAGTCCGTGCGGACGGGGCAGGCAGGGCCCTCCGTCACCTTGCCGTCGTAGCGGGCGATGACCCTCGCCGCCGCCCGCTCACTGGTGCACGACACCTCCGTGAACGTCTCGCGCCCCCGCGAACTGCACTCGTCCACCGCGAGGAAGACCGCTCCGTACCCGGACGACGCCGACGAGGACGGCCGCCGGTTCGACGACTCCGATCCCGGGTCCGATGACTTCTGGCAGCCGGTCACGCCGGTCACGCCGGCGAACACCACCACCAGCACCAGCAGCCCCGTACACCTCCGGCCAAGCATGACAAGCATGACAAGCATGGCGAACCCCCCGATATGTGCACCCAGCGTGACCCGCGGGGGCGGGCGCACGCCAGGTGCGTGGGGTGCTTTGGGTCAGGTGGTGGTGGCGTGCCGGTGGCGCGGCGTACGGATCAGTACGTCAGCCCGTGCCCGACCGGATACAGCACCTGCCCCGGATCATTCGCACGCTGCACCGGCACGGGCAGCAGCCCTCGCGGCTCGGCGCGCCCCGCGATCACCCGTACCGCGGCGCGCAGTTCGACGTCCGTCCAGCAGTACGCGGCAAGGGACGCGCCCACGCCCTGGAGCCGCGCCACGTCGTACGGATTGCGGATCGCCACCGCCACGACCGGAACACCCGTCGCCACCAGCGCCTCCACCAGGGCGATCTGCGCGCTGCCCGCCCCTACGTTGTACGTGCCCACGAGCACCGCGTCCTTGCCCGCGGCAGCCGCCACCGCTTCGGCGATCTTCGCGGTGGAGGGTGCCGTGCCCGTCGGAAGGACCGTCGGCGAGAAGCCGAGGTCCGTCAGCTCCCGCCCGAGGACGGTCGTCGGCGGCCCCGTCGTCCCCGACGGAGACGCCGGGTCCGCGCCCACGACGAGCACCTCCCGTTGCCTGCGCCGCGACAGCGGAAGCAGCCCGTCCTCGTTGATAAGGAGCGTCGTCGTCTCCTCCGCGATCCGGTCGGCGGCGGCGAGATGCGCGCGCGTGCCGACCGCCCGGTCGACGCCGCGCGAGGTGACGTACGGGTCGGAGAAGAGGTCCAGTTTCGCCTTGAGGCGCAGGATGCGAAGGATCGATTCGTCGAGCCGCGCCTCGGTCAACTCGCCGTCCCGCACGGCCTGGAGCACCGCGTTCCAGGCGATCTCCGGCTTCGGCGGGTTCAGGAGCTGGTCGACGCCCGCCTTCAGCGCGAGCACCGGCACGCGGTCGTCGCCGTACTTCGTGCGGACGCCCTGCATGCCGAGCGAGTCCGTCACCACGACCCCGTCGTAGCCGAGTTCCTCGCGCAGGATGCCGGTGAGGATCGGGCGGGAGAGCGTGGCCGGGTCCTCGGCGGGGTCGAGGGCGGGGACCACGATGTGCGCGGTCATGATCGAGTCGATGCCCGCCTCCACCGCGGCCCGGAACGGCGGGGCGTCCAGGGTCTCCCACTGCTCACGGGTGTGGTGGATGTACGGCAGTTTGGAGTGGCTGTCGTCCTTGGTGTCGCCGTGCCCGGGGAAGTGCTTGGCCGTCGCCGCGATGTCCGTGCCCTGGTAGCCCTTGACCTGCGCGGCGACCAGGCCGGCGACCGCTTCGGGGTCGGAGCCGAAGGAGCGTACGGCGATGACGGGGTTGGCGGGGTTGACGTTCACGTCGGCTACCGGGGCGTAGTTCTGCCGGATGCCGAGCGCGCGGAGCTCGGTGCCCGCGATGCGGGCCGCCTTGCGCGCGCTGGAGTGCGAGCCCGCGGCGCCCAGGGCCATCGCGCCGGGCAGGAGGGTGGCGGGGAGGCCCACGCGGGCCACGGCGCCGTGCTCCTGGTCGGTGGAGATGAGCAGCGGGATGCGGGCGGTGGGGGACTCCTCCGGGGCGTCCGGGGTGAGGGCCGCGCGCTGGATGCCGTTCGAGAGGCCGGCGATCTGGTGCGGGGCACGGGTGTTGTGGGCCCAGCCGAAGTAGATGATGCCGCCGAGGCGGTACTTGGCGACCGCGTCCGCCGCGGTGCGGACGCCGAGGTGACTGAGGTTGGAGTCGATGTCCGCCTGGTCGGGCTCGGTGGCGGAGTGGCCGTACACATGCATCACGAAGAGCTGGCCGACCTTCTCCTCAAGGCTCATGCGGGAGATGAGCTCCCGCAGCTTCCGGTCGCGACCGCGGTCGCCGCTGCCGGCCGCATGGGCGGCGGAGGGCGCGGCCAGGGCCGTCGCCGCGACGGCTGTGGCGGTGAGCAGGGTCCGTCTGGAGGCGTTGCGGTGGGACATGTGAGCTCCTTCGGTGACGTCCTTCGGGGACGGATGCCGGACCGGAGCCGGACTGGGGGAACCGGCTGAAGGAAACTTTCCGAGAGTCACGGATATCCCGAAGATTTCTGCCGGTCAAGAGAGTCGGCAGCGCAAGTCGGCGGTCACTGTGGAGGAGGGGCCGTCACCGGCGCTGTTGAAGGGGGGCGCACCGGTGACGGCATGCTGCAGGCCGCGGGCGGCGGAGAGGGTGGTCAGCGTTCGCAGCCAGCAGCGATGCCGACACCGCCTCGCGGAGACTCATCCGGCAGCATGCCGGTTTGACGGTGGTCGCCGCGCGTGGGTTCCCGGCAGAGGGCGATTTCCGGAAAGTGGTACGCGTGGGAGCAATGAGGTTCAGCGGGCGGCCATCAGCGGGCGGCCATTTCCGCGGCCTCGGGCGCCGCGTCGAGCCACTGTTCCTGCAACGTCCGTACCGTCTCGGCGATCGCCGGGCGCCGCGACGCTCCGGCCCGCCACAGCGCGTAAAGACGCCGCACCGGCAGCGGATCGAGCCGCACGGTGACCGCGCCGTCCGGGATCGGGCCGCGGCCGAGGCGGGGGATGAGCGCGATGCCGAGCCCCGCGGCGGCCAGCGCGACCAGGGTGGGGTTCTCCTCCGCCGTGTGCGCGATGTCCGGCTCGCAGCCCGCCTCGCGCAGGGTGCGGACCAGCCACTCGTGGCAGACGAGCCCCGGCGGCTGGGTGATCCACCGCTCGCCCTTCAGCTCCTCGCGGCGCACGGAGTCGCGGCCCGCGAGCCAGTGTCCCGTGGGCACGACGAGGTCGCAGTAGTCGTCGCCGATGACGGCTTGTTCGATGCCGGGCGGCGTCGGCAGGGGCGCGATGTCCCAGTCGTGCACGACCGCCATGTCCACCGCGCCCTTGGCCACCAGGTCGATGGAGAGATGCGGGTCGATCTCCGACATCCGGGCGTCGAGCGCGGGATGCCGCCGGGCGAGATCCGCGAGGACGCCGGGCAGCAGTCCGCGCGCCGCCGAGGCGAACGCGGCGATGGTCAGACGCCCCGCGGGCAGCCCGCGCCGCTCCTCGAGCTCGGTCTCCGCGCGCTCCACGATCGCCATCAACTCCTGCGCTGTGGAGGCGAGATGACGTGCTTCCTCGGTGAGGGCCACGCCCCTGCCCTGCCGTTCGAGGAGGGTGGTGCGGGTCTCGCGCTCCAGCTTGGCTATCTGCTGGGAGACCGCGGACGGGGTGTAGCCGAGCGCGGTGGCGGCGGCGCCGACGGTGCCGTGCACCGAGACGGCGTGCAGGGCGCGGAGCCGAGCGAGATCGAGCACGGGAAGCCCTCCCCATTCGTCGGCGACGCACGGGAGCGTCACCTGATTCGTAAGCGATGCTTCATCCCATCATGCAGAGATCCGCGCTGGTCCTACATGGTCGGGGCGGGTGATCCTCGACGCATGCGACCCGCACATGTCCTCCTGGCCGTCCTCGTCGCCGCCGTCTGGGGCGTCAACTTCGTCGTCATCGAGGTGGGCCTCGACCACTTCCCGCCGCTGCTCTTCTCGGCCCTGCGCTTCCTGGTGGCGGCGCTGCCCGCGATCTTCTTCGTGGGGCGGCCGAAGGTCGCGTGGAAGTGGATCGTGGGGGTCGGACTCGTTCTGGGGGTCGCCAAGTTCGGCCTGCTGTTCATCGGCATGGACGCGGGGATGCCGGCGGGGATGTCCTCCCTCGTCCTCCAGGTCCAGGCGGTGTTCACAGCCCTCTTCGCCTTCGTGGCCGTGGGTGAACGCCCTGGCCGCGTACGCATGTTGGGAATGCTGATCGCACTGGCGGGCATCGGCGTCGCGGCGGTCGACGAGGGCGAGGCAGGACCGCTCACGGCCTTCGCGCTGCTGATCGGCGCCGCGGCCTGCTGGGGCGCGTCGAACGTCCTGACCCGCAAGGCCTCCCCGCCCGACCCGCTGAACTTCATGGTGTGGGTGAGCACGGTCCCGGTCCTGCCGCTGCTCGGGCTCTCGCTGCTGTTCGAGGGCCCGACGGCAGACCTCGACGCCCTGGCCGCACTGGACTGGCAGGGCGCGGGCATCATCGTCTACGTCGCGTGGATCACGACGGTCTTCGGCTTCGGCGCCTGGGGCCATCTGCTGCGCCACCACCCCGCGTCGACCGTCGCTCCCTTCTCGCTCCTGGTCCCGGTGTTCGGGATGTCGTCGGCGGCGCTGGTCCTGGACGAGTCGGTGAGCGCCCTTGGCTGGTGCGCGGCGGCGCTCCTGGTCGGCGGGGTGAGCCTGACGTCCCTGGCGGGGGTCAGGCGTGGCGGTTCGGGCGCCGACGTCAGGCGTGGCGGTTCAGAAGCCGTGACAGGAAGTCCCGCCCCGGGCCCAGGAGTTCGGGCAGCGGAGCCGCGTCCTCGTACCACCGCTTCTCGTACTCCCAGCAGAGCCAGCCGTCCCGGTGCTCCCCGCTGAGCAGCACGTCCACGCACTCGGCGAGCGGCAGGACGCCCTCGCCGAGCCCGAGCGGCGTCGTGTCGTCGGCCGACGCGATGTCCTTCACCTGTACGTAGCCGAGGTACGGGGAGAGCGCCGCGTGGCTGTCGGCAGGAGACTCGCCGCCGAGCCAGGTGTGCATCACGTCCCACAGGGCGCCCGCGTGCCGGTGACCGACCGCGCCGAGCACGCGGGTCGCCGCGGCGCCCGTGCGGTGCGAGTCGTGCGTCTCCAGGAGGATGCGTACGCCGAAGTCCGCCGCGTACTCCGCCGCGGTGCCGAGCCTCCGGGCGGCCGTCGCGTCGGCCTCATCGGCGCTCTGCTCGGTGCCGCCGCCGGGGAAGACGCGGATGAAGGGGGAGCCCAGGTCGCGGGCGAGGGTGAGCAGGGACCGTATGTCTTCGAGGACGGGCTCGTCGTCGCCGGGTTCGGCCACGCGCGCGTACCCGGAGATCCCGAGGATCTCGATGCCCGCGGCCTTGAACTGGGCGGCCACATCGGCCCGTTCGGTGAGGCTGATCCCCGGGTGGACCGGTTCTTCGGGGTGCGCGCGCAGTTCGATGCCGTGATAGCCGTGGGTGGTGGCCAGGTTCAGCACGTCGGCGAGGGGGAGGCCGGGCACGCCGAGGGTGGAGAAGGCGAGTTTCATGACGCAGACCCTAGGGGGTCTCCGCCAGGCGTAGTTGCCAGTCCTGCCCCAGCAGGTCGACGCCGAACGAGCGGTGCGGCTTCTCGTCGACGAGGACGAATCCGTGCCGCTGGTAGATGGCGCGGGCGGCGCCGAGGATGTCGTTGGTCCACAGGACCATCTCGCGGTAGCCCACGCCGCGCGCGAACTCGACGCACGCGCCCACGAGTTGATCCCCGATGCCGTGCCCGCGCGCGTCCGGCTCGACGAGCAGGAGCCGCAGCCGGGCGGTCCCCGGCGCGTCGTCGCGCACGCACATCACGCACCCCACGGGCCGCCCGTCGAGCTCGGCGATCCACGTCCGCTCCAGATGCGGGTCGTGATCCTCCGCGTAGTCGGCGATGATCCGGGCGACAAGACCCTCGTAATCGGTGTTGAACCCGAACTCGGCCGCGTACAGGGCGGCGTTGCGCTGCACGATCCACCCCAGATCACCCGGACCGGGCTCGCGGAGGAGGGGCCGCGAGGCGCCCGCCCCGCCCTTGCCGCCGCCCAGGATCTCCCGCACGGTGCGCATCGCGTCCGCGAGGCGGGGCCGCTCGGCGGCGGGGACGGTCGACAGCAGCGAACCGACAGCCTCGTCGGACCGCTCGTCGAGCAGGGCGGCAGTCTCGCGCCCCCGCACGGTGAGCGTGATGCGCTGGCGCCGAGGATCACGCTTGGAGGGCGCGCGCTCGACGATCCCCGCCTTCTCCAGCTTGCCGAGCAGGCGGCTCAAGTACCCCGCGTCGAGGGAGAGTTCAGCACGCAGGTCGGCCGCGTCGAGGTGGGAGGCGTGGTTGAGCTCGTAGAGGACGCGGGCCTCGGTGAGGGTGTACGGGACGTACAGCTGGCGGCTGTAGTCGAGGGCGCCGATGAGGTTCGTGTAGAAGCGGTTGAAGGCGCGGATCTCATGGACGGGCGCATCGGAGGCGTACGGCATCGCGAATCCCTCCAGGGGCAGGCCTCAGGGCGGTTACCCTTGACTGAGTCAACGGTACGCCGCAATGCCCACGATCGCTACGCCTCGCCCGGAGCGGCCGCGGCCTCCTTGTGGACGGCTTCGATGTTGTTGCCGTCGGGGTCGCTGACGAAGGCGCAGTACGCGCGGTACTCGGGCCAGTGCCGGGGAGCATGCCGTGAGAAAGGGAGGGCGTGTCGCACGAGGGCTGCCAGTACTCGGCGACCCCGTCGGCCCGGTAGCCGATCCCGATCCCGAGGGCTCCGAGCGCGGCGCTGTAAAAGCGCTCACTCGCCTCGAAATCGGAGGCGAGGACGCCGAGGTGGTGGATGAACGGAGGCGGCGCTGTCACGTGGGATCAGCCTAGGTCCCCGGCCTTCGGGAAGCCGTCCGTCGCGATGGTGATGTCGCGCCCCTGGAGAGGCAGGACGAGGTCCTGGCCGAAGGGAACCTTCACCTCGTCCTCGTAGCTGCCGGTCCTGGTCGGGCCGCGGTGGACAGTGCAGACCCCGTCCTCGGGATCGATGACCACGTACAGCGGGATGCCGCATTCCGCGTAGAGGTGGAACTTCTTGGCGAAGTCGTTGTCCCGGCTGCTCCGCGAGACGACCTCGATGACCGCCTCCAAGCTGTGCCACTCGAAGCGGTCGCGGCTGTTGCGCTCGGCTCCGGGGGCGACGATCGCCAGGTCGGGGGCGTACCCGTACTGGCTGGTGGGGAAGTCGATCATGACGTCCGAGAGGATTCTGCCGTGGGAGGCGAGCTGTCGCTCGATCTGAGGAGCCGCCTCGAGGACGACCCTCCACCGCGACTCACCATGCGGGGTCATGATGATCTTCCCCTCGGTGATCTCGACGCGATAGCCGCGCGGAAGATTGACGCCCTCCAGTACGGCCCAGGCGCTCGGCGCGTCCATGACTGTCACATGAGCCTCCGTTTCCCGGTGACGTCAACGACATCCAGGGCTCACCGACACGGCGGCGCCGTGGACCCCCGCACCATCAGCTCCGCCCCGATGGTCGCCACGCCCCCGGGCGGTGCCTCCTCCGCGCCGGTGGCCAGGCGCCCTGCGCGGGCGCCCGCCTCGTACAGCGGCAGGCGTACGGTCGTCAGGGCGGGGACGGCGTCCACCGAGAAGGGCAGGTCGTCGAAGCCCGCCACCGAGATGTCCTCGGGGATGCGCAGGCCCTGGTCGCGCAGGGCGGCCGAAGCGCCCAGGGCGACCGTGTCGTTGGCGGCCACGATGGCGGTCAAGTCGGGGGCGCGGCGCAGGAGTTCGAGCGTGGCTTCGTAGCCCGACCGGCGGGTGTAGGGGCCGTGGACGGTCAGCTCCTCCTGGTCGCCGTTGCCCGCGTTCCCGGCGCCGGCCGCCGCGAGCGCGTCCCGGTGGCCTTCGAGCCGGTGCCGGGTGGTCGTGCGCTCCATCGGCCCGGCCACGTACCCGATCCTGCGGTGCCCCAGCGTCAGCAGATGCTCCGTGAGCCGCCGCCCGCCGCTGCGGTTGTCGAAGGTGAGGGTGGCCGCCACCGCGTCCGAGTCCTCCAGCGGTGGCCGCCCGCAGAGCACGATCCGGGTGCCCGCGTCCGCGAGGCGTGCCAGCTTCGCGGACATCGCGGCGGCGTGGGCGGGGTCCTCCAGGGCGCCGCCGGTCAGGACGACCGCTGCCGCACGCTGCCGCTGCAGCAGGGTCAGATAGGTCAGCTCGCGCTCCGGGGAGCCCCCCGTGTTGCAAACCACGGCCATCCGCTCGCCGCCGGCGCGCCCGCCGGGGCCGCCGATCTCGGACTGGACGGCGCCCGCCATGATCCCGAAGAACGGGTCGGCGATGTCGTTCACGAGGATGCCGACCAGGTCGGACGTGGCCGCGGCGAGCGAGCTCGCGGGCCCGTTGAGGACGTAGTCGAGGTCGTCCACGGCCCGAAGGACACGCTCCCGGGTGGCCGCGGCCACCGGGTAGTTGCCGTTCAGGACGCGGGAGACGGTAGCGGGGGAGACCTGGGCGCGGGCCGCCACGTCGGCCAGGGTCACGGTCATCTCGTCGTCCTCCGGTCACGGCTCTGGTCCGAAGCCCTTGTCCGAACCTTGTGCGGCAGGCTAGCTTCTTCTCGTATAGAAAGCGCTTGCTATACGCTTACCTGCGTACGGAGGGACCCCTGTGACTCGCAAGACGGTGCGCATCGCCATGAACGGTGTGACGGGACGGATGGGCTACCGCCAGCACCTCGTCCGCTCGCTGCTCGCCCTGCGCGAGCAGGGCGGACTCGCACTCGGCGACGCCGAGGGCACGGTGCTGTGGCCCGAGCCGGTCCTGGTGGGCCGCAGAGAGCACGCACTGCGGGAGATCGCGGAGCGCCACGGACTTGACCCCGAGACGCACGTCTCGACCGACCTGGACGCGGTCCTCGCCGACCCCGCCATCGACATCTACTTCGACGCGCAGGTCACCTCCGCGCGCGAGGAAGCCATCAAGCGGGCCATCGCCGCGGGCAAGCACGTCTACACCGAGAAGCCGTCCGCGACAGGCCTCGCCGGAGCCCTCGAACTGGCCCGCCTCGCCCAGGCGGCCGGCATCAAGCACGGCGTGGTCCAGGACAAGCTCTTTCTACCGGGCCTGCTGAAGCTGAAGCGCCTGATCGACGGCGGCTTCTTCGGTCAGATCCTCTCCATCCGGGGCGAGTTCGGCTACTGGGTCTTCGAGGGCGACTGGCAGAGCGCCCAGCGCCCCTCGTGGAACTACCGCGCGGAGGACGGCGGCGGCATCGTCGTCGACATGTTCCCGCACTGGGAGTACGTCCTGCACGAGCTGTTCGGCCGCGTACGCAGCGTCCAGGCGCTGGCGGCGACGCACGTACCGCAGCGCTGGGACGAGCGGGACAAGCCCTACGACGCGACGGCGGACGACGCGGCGTACGGCATCTTCGAGCTCGAAGGCGGCGCGATCGCGCAGATCAACTCCTCCTGGACGGTCCGCGTGAACCGCGACGAACTGGTCGAGTTCCAGGTGGACGGCACGGAGGGGTCGGCGGTCGCGGGCCTGCGCAACTGCCGCGTACAGCACCGCGGTAACACCCCCAAGCCGGTCTGGAACCCGGACCTGCCCGTCACCCACTCCTTCCGGGACCAGTGGCAGGAGGTGCCCGACAATCAGGAGTTCGACAACGGCTTCAAGGCACAGTGGGAGCTGTTCCTGAAGCACGTGTACGCGGACGCGCCCTACCACTGGGACCTGCACGCGGGCGCACGCGGCGTACAGCTCGCCGAACTGGGCCTGAAGTCCTCGGCGGAGGGCCGCCGCATCGAGGTACCGGAGATCGACCGATGACGCTCCTGCTCCCGCGCGAGGACGGCACCACGCGCCCGTACGAGCCCCGTGAGGCGCCCTCGCAGGTGCCGCCCGGAAGCGGCACGCCCCTCACCTCCCGCACGGTCTTCTCGGCGGCACACGTGGTGGCGGACCCCTACGCCGACGTGTCCCCGGACTCCCCGGCGGCCGTCGACTGGGACGCGACCCTCGCCTTCCGCCGCCATCTGTGGGCGCAGGGCCTGGGGGTGGCCGAGGCGATGGACACGGCGCAACGCGGAATGGGCCTGGACTGGAAGGGCGCCGCGGAACTGATCAGGCGTTCGGCGGCGGAGGCGAAGGCGGAGGGCGGCAAGATCGCCTGCGGCGCGGGCACGGACCAACTGACGGGCGCCGCGGACCTGCTGACGGTCCGCACCGCGTACGAGGAACAGCTGGCCCTGGTCGAGTCGAGCGGCGCGCAGCCGATCCTGATGGCGTCGAGGGCGCTCGCCGCCGTCGCCACGTCGCCGGACGACTATCTGGAGACGTACGGACACCTCCTGCGTCAGGCGAGCGAGCCGGTGATCCTGCACTGGCTCGGCCCGATGTTCGACCCGGCGCTCACCGGCTACTGGGGCAGCGAGGACCTGGACGCGGCGACCGAGACCTTCCTGGAGGTCATCGCCGCGCACCCCGACAAGGTCGACGGCATCAAGATCTCCCTCCTCGACCCCGGGCGCGAGATCGCCCTGCGCCGCCGCCTCCCGGACGGCGTCCGCTGCTACACGGGTGACGACTTCAACTACCCCGAGCTGATCGCGGGCGACGAGCAGGGCTTCAGCCACGCCCTGCTCGGCATCTTCGACCCGCTGGCTCCGCTGGCGGCGGAGGCGGTGCGCGCGCTGGACACCGGCGACTCCAAGGCGTTCCGTGCCCGCCTCGACCCCACGGTCGAACTCTCCCGCCACCTCTTCCAACCCCCCACCCGCTTCTACAAGACGGGTGTGGTGTTCCTGGCATGGCTCGCGGGCCACCAGACCCACTTCACGATGGTGGGGGGCTTCCAGTCGGCGAGGTCGCTGCCGCACTTGTGCCACGCCTACGAACTGGCGGACGGCCTTGGCCTGTTCCCGGACCCGCTCCTCGCCGAGTCCCGGATGAAGTCCCTGCTCACCACGTACGGAGTCCAGCAATGAGCGAGAGCGAGAGCGAGGCCCTGGCGCGCTTCTCCATCAACCAGATGACGGTCAAGCAGCTGTCGCTGCCGGAACTGGTCGCGGCGTGCGGCGACTTGGGCATCACGGGGGTCGGCCTCTGGCGAGAGCCGGTCCGGTCGTACGGCCTTGAACGGACCGCCAAGCTGATGCGTGACGCGGGCCTGACGGTCACCACGCTCTGCCGAGGCGGCTTCCTGACGGCGATCGAGCCGCACGCGCGCGTGCGGGCCGTCGACGACAACAGGGCGGCGATCGACGAGGCGGCGACGCTGGGTACGGACACGCTGGTGCTGGTCTCGGGCGGCTTGCCCGAGGGCAGCAAGGACTTGCACGGAGCGAGGGGGCGGATCGCCGAGGCGCTGGCGGAGCTGGCCCCGTACGCGGCCTCGCGGGGGGTCCGCCTGGCCATCGAACCCCTCCACCCCATGTTCGCGTCGGACCGCTGCGTGGTCTCCACGCTGGCTCAGGCGCTGGACCTGGCGGAGCGCTTTCCGGCTTCCCAGGTCGGGGTCTGCGTCGACACGTACCACGTGTGGTGGGACGACACGGCTCCCGCGCAGATCGACCGGGCGGGGCGGGGCGGGCGCCTCCACGCGTTCCAACTGGCGGACTGGGTGACGCCGTTGCCGGAGGGCGTACTGAACGGCCGGGGCCAGCTGGGGGAGGGCTCGGTCGACCTGCGGTCGTGGCGGACCTTGGTGGAGGGGGCGGGCTACGGGGGCCCGATCGAGGTGGAGCTCTTCAACGAGCCCCTGTGGTCGAGGAACGGCCACGAAGTCCTGTCGGAAACGGTACGGAACTACTTGCGGCACGGGTGATTCTGCTGGGGGGGAGGGGGGCCTCCTCCCCCCCAGCAGGGCTACCTCTTCCTGCCGCCCAGGATTTGGCTCAGGAGGTCGCCGATTCCGCCCCCGGCGGATCCCGTGCCCGTACCTGTACCCGTCCCCGTACCCGACTTCCGCGCCCGCTTCGTCAGCACCGTCAGCAGCACCGGAATCAGCAGCTCGATCACCCGCGTCACCGAAGCCGCCGGCAGCCCCGTCTTCTTCGCCACCGCATTCGCCACCGGCCTGCTCATCTTCGTCAGCACCCCGGAAAGCATCCCGCCCGCCGCCAGCCCTCCGAACCCCCCGAACCCGGCGATCCCCTGTGGAGGCGACGCCTCGGCGAACGCCTGTTGGACCTCCGCCGCCTCCGCGGGATCCTCCGCCTTCTCCTGGAGGTTCCCCGAAAGCGCGGTCACCGTGGTCGCCACCACGTCCTGCGCCCCCGCCGCGTCCGTACCGAGAAGCCCCGCGATCTCCTGAAGCTTGTCGTCACCGAGTTCGTCGAGGACGTCCTTCTTCAGCGAGGCTTCGGGCGTAGTTTCGGGTGATTCTTCGTTCATGGGGTAAAAGCTACTTCCGCCCCACTTCCTCGGCACCCCGAAAACTCGTGGCCTTGCCCGTGCAACCCTTCCCGCCCGACGCGGGTCGTACTTTGCGTCGGGACTTCCGCGGGGGGGATCCGGGGGGATCGCGGAGTACTGACAGGGGAGGGGAGACCCGAGGGGGCCCGGTCGAAAGACCGGGCCCCCTCGAAGCTTTTCCCGCCCCCCGAACATGCGGTTGTCCACAGGCTTCCCACGCTGTCAGCGCCGAGCGATAGCGTCGGCTCATGTCGAGTGCAGCAGCGGCGAAAGCCGCAGTGGTCGAGGGAGTCCTGGAGCGGATCACCTACGCCAACGAGGAGAACGGGTACACGGTCGCCCGCGTGGACACGGGCCGCGGCAGCGGCGATCTCCTCACCGTCGTAGGCGCACTGCTGGGCGCGCAGGCAGGCGAATCCCTCCGCATGGAGGGCCGCTGGGGCTCCCACGCCCAGTACGGCAAGCAGTTCACAGTGGAGAACTACACCACCATCCTCCCCGCCACCATCCAAGGCATCCGCCGCTATCTCGGCTCAGGCCTCATCAAGGGCATCGGCCCCGTCATGGCCGACCGCATCACCACCCACTTCGGCGTGGACACCCTCGACATCATCGAGAAGGAACCCAAGCGCCTCGTCGAAGTCCCCGGCCTCGGCCCCAAACGCACCAAGATGATCGCCGCGGCCTGGGAGGAACAGAAGGCCATCAAGGAGGTGATGGTCTTCCTGCAAGGCGTGGGCGTCTCCACCTCCATCGCCGTCCGCATCTACAAGAAGTACGCGGACGCCTCCATCTCCATAGTGAAGAACGAGCCCTATCGCCTCGCCGCGGACGTCTGGGGCATCGGCTTCCTCACCGCGGACCGCATCGCCCAGTCCGTCGGCATCCCGCACGACAGCCCGGAACGGGTCAAGGCCGGCCTGCAGTACGCACTCTCCCAGTCCACCGACCAGGGCAACTGCTATCTCCCGGAGGAGCGCCTCATCGCGGACGCGGTGAAGCTGCTCCAGGTGGACACGGGCCTGGTCATCGACTGCCTGGCGCAACTGGCCACGGAGGACGAAGGCGTCGTACGCGAGAGCGTCCCCGGCCCCGACGGGGAAGAGGACGTCACCGCCGTCTATCTCGTCCCCTTCCACCGCGCGGAACTCTCCCTCTCCGCCCAGCTCCTGCGCCTCCTGAGGGCTTCGGACGACCGCCTGTCCGCCTTCCAGGACGTCGACTGGGGCAAGGCACTCGCCTGGCTCGCCACCCGTACGGGCGCCGACCTCGCCCCCGAGCAGGAAGCGGCCGTCAGGCTCGCGCTGACGCAGAAGGCAGCCGTCCTCACCGGAGGCCCCGGCTGCGGCAAGTCCTTCACGGTCCGGTCCATCGTGGAGCTGGCCCGCGCGAAGAAGGCCAAGGTCGTCCTCGCCGCCCCCACGGGCCGTGCCGCCAAACGCCTCGCCGAGCTCACCGGGGCCGAGGCCTCCACCGTCCACCGCCTCCTGGAGCTGAAGCCAGGAGGCGACGCCGCCTACGACAAGGACCGGCCGCTCGACGCCGACCTCGTCGTGGTCGACGAGGCGTCCATGCTGGACCTGCTCCTGGCCAACAAGCTGGTGAAGGCCGTCGCCCCCGGCGCCCACCTCCTGTTCGTCGGAGACGTGGACCAGCTGCCGAGCGTCGGCGCCGGCGAGGTCCTGCGGGACATGCTCAGCGAGCAGAGCCCTCTCCCCGCGGTCCGGCTCACCCACATCTTCCGCCAGGCCAAGCAGTCCGGCGTCGTCACGAACGCCCACCGCATCAACTCCGGGGTACCGCCCATCACCCAGGGGCTCTCGGACTTCTTCCTCTTCGTGGAAGACGAGACCGAGGACGCGGGACGGGTCACCGTCGACGTGGCGGCGCGCCGCATTCCGGCCAAGTTCGGCCTCGACCCGCGCCGTGACGTCCAGGTGCTCGCGCCCATGCACCGCGGCCCCGCGGGCGCGGGGAACCTGAACGGCCTGCTCCAGCAGGCCATCACCCCGAGCAGACCCGACGTACCGGAGAAGCGCTTCGGCGGCCGGGTGTTCCGCGTCGGCGACAAGGTCACCCAGATCCGCAACAACTACGAGAAGGGGCAGAACGGCGTCTTCAATGGCACCGTCGGAGTAGTCACCTCGCTCGACTCCGACGAGCAGCGGCTCACGGTCCTGACGGACGAGGACGAGGAGATTCCGTACGACTTCGATGAACTGGACGAACTGACGCACGCGTACGCGGTCACCATCCACCGCTCCCAGGGCAGTGAGTATCCGGCGGTGGTGATCCCCGTGACCACGGGCGCGTGGATGATGCTCCAGCGGAACCTGCTCTACACGGCGGTCACGCGCGCCAAGAAGCTGGTCGTCCTGGTCGGTTCGCGCAAGGCTCTGGGACAAGCGGTGCGCACGGTCTCCGCGGGCAGACGCTGTACGGCCCTGGATTTCCGGCTCGGCGGAGGCCGTGGGAAATTTTGATCGATCAAACGAGTAGGAAAGGTCACAGAGCCTTCCGCAACCGGGGCGACGAGGGGCAGGATGAGTAGGTTGGCGGCACTGAGTGCCGCCAATAGGCCCAATGGTCGACCCCGAGTGCACTCTCCAGGGCCAAATGGGGGATGGTAGAGACAGTCAGGGCACCTCGAAGAAGAGGCACAACGTCGGTGAGGGATGACGTGAGCGACAACTCTGTAGTACTGCGGTACGGCGATGGCGAGTACACCTACCCGGTGATCGATTCGACTGTCGGCGACAAGGGCTTCGACATCGGGAAGCTCCGCGCCCAGACCGGTCTGGTGACCCTGGACAGCGGCTATGGCAACACCGCCGCCTATAAATCCGCCATCACCTATCTCGACGGCGAGCAGGGCATCCTCCGGTACCGCGGCTACCCGATCGAGCAGCTGGCCGAGCGCTCCACCTTCACCGAGGTGGCGTACCTTCTGATCAACGGCGAACTGCCGAAGGTCGACGAGCTCGCCAGCTTCAAGAACGAGATCACGCAGCACACCCTGCTGCACGAGGACGTCAAGCGGTTCTACGACGGCTTCCCGCGTGACGCCCACCCGATGGCGATGCTGTCGTCCGTGGTCAGCGCGCTGTCGACGTTCTACCAGGACAGCCACAACCCGTTCGACGAGAAGCAGCGTCACCTTTCGACGATCCGCCTTCTCGCCAAGCTTCCGACGATCGCGGCGTACGCCTACAAGAAGTCCGTGGGCCACCCGGTCGTCTACCCGAGCAACGACCTCGGTTACGTCGAGAACTTCCTGCGCATGACGTTCTCCGTGCCGGCCGCGGACTATGAACTCGACCCGGTCGTCGTCTCCGCGCTCGACAAGCTCCTGATCCTGCACGCGGACCACGAGCAGAACTGTTCGACCTCCACCGTGCGTCTGGTGGGCTCCTCGCAGGCGAACATGTTCGCCTCGATCTCCGCCGGCATCTCGGCCCTCTGGGGCCCGCTGCACGGTGGCGCCAACCAGTCCGTCCTGGAGATGCTCGAGGGCATCAAGCAGGACGGCGGCGACGTCGACACCTTCATCCGCAAGGTGAAGAACAAGGAAGACGGCGTGAAGCTCATGGGCTTCGGGCACCGCGTCTACAAGAACTTCGACCCCCGGGCGAAGATCATCAAGGCTGCGGCGCACGACGTCCTCTCGGCTCTCGGCAAGGACGACGAGCTGCTCGACATCGCGCTCAAGCTCGAAGAGCACGCGCTGGCCGACGACTACTTCGTCGAGCGCAAGCTGTACCCGAACGTGGACTTCTACACGGGTCTCATCTACCGCGCGATGGGCTTCCCCACCGAGATGTTCACCGTGCTGTTCGCGCTCGGCCGCCTTCCCGGCTGGATCGCGCAGTGGCACGAGATGATCAAGGAGCCGGGATCCCGCATCGGGCGCCCGCGCCAGATCTACACCGGTGAGGTCCTGCGGGACTTCGTCCCGGTCGAGGGTCGCTGACCCGCACGCCGTAGGCGCCGCAGAGGGCGCCAAGCGAAAAGCGCCCCGCCGCCGATCCCCCCACGGGTCGACGGTCGGGGCGCTTTCCTGTTTCCCGGTGCGGATTCCCCCCACGGGATCCGGCCGGGCGTCTGTGGTGGCAGCGCGCCAGTTGTACTGCTCGTACCGCTCGTACTGCGATCTGCCGGGACCCGTACGTACAGGAGGGCCGCTCAAGCTCCCCGGTGCACGTGTCCCGGCCAACGCATTCCTAGGAACATCCCCCAAGATGTCCCCGATGTCTAGAGACGTCCCCCAAGACGTCCCTGGCATCGCCCTCTTAGACTCGCGAACCCCTCGAATGGTTACGTTGGGGTCGCTGTGATCTGCGTCTCCATCATATGTCCTGTACATGCGCAAGGGCACCGATATGCCGATCCGGACTCAGGCGTGAGGATGCTGCGACCGGTATGTGAAGGGACTATGTAAAAGTCCTGAGGCGAAGGCTGTTGGTCACGACGAAGACCGAGGAGAACGCCATCGCGGCGCCCGCGATCATCGGGTTCAGGAGCCCGGCCGCGGCGAGCGGCAGCGCGGCGACGTTGTAACCGAAGGCCCAGAAGAGATTGCCCTTGATCGTGGCGAGGGTCTTACGGGAGAGCCTGATCGCGTCGGCCGCCCCGCGCAAGTCCCCGCGCACCAGCGTCAGATCGCTCGCCTCGATGGCCGCGTCCGTGCCCGTGCCCATCGCGAGGCCCAGATCGGCGGTGGCGAGCGCGGCCGCGTCGTTGACCCCGTCCCCGACCATCGCGACGACCTTGCCCTCGTCCCGCAGCCGCCGTACGACATCGACCTTGTCCTCGGGCAGGACCTCGGCGTACACGGCGTCCGCCCCGATGCCGACGGCCTTCGCCACCGCCTGGGCGACGGCCTCGTTGTCCCCGGTGAGCAGCACGGGCGTCAGCCCCAGGGCACGCAGCTCGCGCACCGCGTCGGCGCTGGTGTCCTTGACGGCGTCGGCGACGGTGAGGACCCCGCGCGCCACGCCGTCCCAGGCGACCAGCACGGCCGTACGTCCCGCCGCCTCGGCCTCCGCCTTCAGCGCGGCCACCGAAGTGAGCCCCTCGACCCCCGCGTCCGCGAGCAGCCGCTCACGGCCCACGAGCACCACGTGCCCTTCCACCGTGCCGCGCACGCCCGACCCCGCGACGTTCTCGAACCCCTCCACGGCGGGCAGCGCGCCCACCTCGATCCCCAACTCCGCGGCGGCGCCCGCCGCGACGGCCCGCGCGACGGGATGCTCGGAGCCGTGCTCCAGGGCGCCCGCGAGCCGCAGCAACTCCTTCTCCTCGGTCTCCCCGGCGGCGTACACGTCCCGAAGCGTCATGCGCCCCGTCGTCACCGTCCCGGTCTTGTCCAGGACGACGGTGTCAACGCGGCGCGTGGATTCGAGGACTTCGGGGCCCTTGATGAGGATGCCGAGCTGCGCGCCGCGCCCGGTGCCGACCATCAGGGCGGTCGGGGTCGCGAGGCCGAGGGCACACGGGCAGGCGATGATCAGGACGGCGACGGCCGCGGTGAAGGCCGCGGTCACGTCGCCGGTGGCGCCGAGCCAGCCGCCGAGCGTGGCGGTGGCGATCATCAGGACCACCGGCACGAAGATCCCGGCGATCCGGTCGGCCAGGCGCTGCACCCGGGCCTTGCCGGTCTGCGCGTCCTCGACGAGCTTCGCCATCCTGGCCAGTTGGGTGTCGGAGCCGACGCGCGTGGCCTCGACGACGAGCCGCCCCGAGACGTTCGTGGTCGCCCCGGTCACCGCGTCGCCCGCGGTCACGTCCACCGGAACGGACTCTCCGGTCAGCATCGAGACGTCGACCGCGGAGGCGCCGTCGACGACGGTGCCGTCGGTCGCGACGGTCTCCCCGGGGCGTACGACGAAACGGTCGCCGACCACGAGACGCGCGACCGGCACGCGGACCTCCGCGCCGTTCCGCAGCACGGCCGCTTCCTTGGCGCCCAGTTCGAGCAGGGCGTGCAGGGCCGAGCCCGCCTTCCGCTTGGCGCGGGCCTCCAGCCAGCGGCCGAGCAGGATGAACGTGATGACGCCCGCGGCCACTTCGAGGTAGAGCGTCGAGGCGGCGTCGGCACGCGACACCGTGAACTCGAAGCCGTGCCGCATCCCCGGCATCCCCGCGTCCCCGATGAAGAGCGCCCACAGCGACCAGCCGAACGCGGCGAGCGTGCCCACCGACACCAGGGTGTCCATGGTCGCCGCGCCGTGCCGCAGGTTCGTGAACGCCGCCTTGTGGAAGGGGAACCCGCCCCAGACCACGACGGGCGCCGCCAGGGTCAGCGAGAGCCACTGCCAGTTGTCGAACTGGAGCGCGGGGATCATCGCGAGCAGGACGACGGGCAGCGAAAGGAGCGCCGAGCCGATGAGGCGCTGGCGCAGGGTGTCCGGCTCGGTGATGTCGGCGGTGGTGGCCGGCGCCTCCGGCTCGGGCGGAGGCGGCACGATCTCCCGCGCGCTGTAGCCCAGCTTCTCGACCGTCGCGATCAGCTGCGCGACCTCGACCCCTTCCGCGTACGAGACCTTCGCCTTCTCCGTGGCGAGATTGACCGACGCGGTCACGCCCTCCACGCGGTTCAGCTTCTTCTCGATGCGGGCGGAGCAGGAGGCGCAGGTCATTCCGCCGACGGCGAGTTCGACTTCGTTCATGGCTCTCTCGTACGTCTGGGGTGAAGCGGCTGCGGGCCCTGTGACGGTGTCACAGGGCCCGGGGTACCCGGCAGGGGGCGCGTCAGGCCTTGCTGACACCGGCGAGTTCGTAACCCGCCTCGTCGACCGCGGCGCGGACCGCGGCCTCGTCGAGCGGGGCCTCGGAGACCACGGTCACCAGGCCCGTGGAGGCCACCGCCTTGACGGAGCTGACGCCGGCGAGCTCCGAGATCTCACTGCTGACGGCACCCTCGCAGTGACCACAGGTCATGCCGGTCACCTCGTACACGGTCGTCACGGCGCCCTGCGGCGTCCCTGCGGCGCCGTCGGAGTGGCAGGAACCGCTGGGGGAGCAGCAGGAGCCGGTGGTCTCGGCCTGCGGGAGCTCGGTCTGGGCGCTCATGTCGTTCTCCTCGGTGAGGGTGCGGCGTGTGTGCGTGCCTACTTGTGCGTCGTAATGTGCAGGAGTGGTCCCGGTGTTCCCGGAGACCCCCTGACACTCACCACTGTATACCCCTAGGGGGTACACCTCAATGAGGGGGTCGACGCGGTCAGTCTCTGCGCCCGCGGTTGCGCGGCCTCGCGGCGACCCAGGCGCGGATGGTGTCCGCGTACCAGTAGGGCTTGCCGGACTCCACGTGGTCGGGCGCGGGCAGCAAGCCGTGCTTGCGGTAGGAGCGCACGGTGTCGGGCTGCACCCGGATGTGTGCGGCGATGTCCTTGTACGACCAGAGCCTTCGGTCCGTCATCAGTGGCACCTCCCTGCGGGCGCCGCAGGGGCGGCTCAGGGGGAGCCGTCGGGGGAGCTGCGGCGCGACGCTGGCGATCACTCAGCCTGTGCCCGGTGAACGACGCGGAGAGAGCGCAGGGGGGCGCCTGTCGACCGCCTGTGACGCAAGACCCGCGTATACGGGACATGTGTGACAGGAGGAGGTTGTTTGTGACGGTTGTGATGCATGCGGGGGGCGCGTAGGAGCGGCGCGCCATGGGCGCACGGAGACGAAGCGCGCGAGATGGACCGGGCCTGCTGCGCCAGGTCCGGTCCATCGGCTCCCCTCCGCGCCCGCGGGCATCGAAGGGTTCCCCCGCGCCAGATGGCTCGAAGGCAACAGCGTGCCGTCGGTGGGGTGCTCCGGTATTGGAAAAAACCGCAGCGCGCGGACGTCGGGGGTCCTCAGGCGAGGACCAGGCTCGTCGGCTCATCCGCGAGCCGGTCGGCCGACGGTGGCCCGCCGCTCGGGGCCAGGAGGGTGCGCCGGACCGCCGCGAACTGGCGGGGCGTGCAGCCCGTCATGGCCCTGAACTCGCCGCTCAGATGCGCCTGGTCGTAGAAACCGCAGGCCGCGGCGGTCTCCGCCTGCGTGCGCCCCGCCACCAGCATCCGCCGCGCCCGCTGGAGCCGCAGGACCCGGCCCGCGGCCTTGGGCCCGATGCCGATCTGCTCCCGGAAGCGGTTCTCCAGCTGCCGTACGCTCCAGCCCACCTCATCGGCGATGTGCCCTACGGGGGCGGCGCCCCGGGTGCGCACCAGCTCGGCCCACGCCCGCACCGTCCGGCCGCAGGACGGCGGCCCGGCCACGGACCAGCGGGCGAAGACGTCGTCCAGGAGGGCGAAACGGGCTGACCACGAGGGCAGCGCGCCGAGCGCCGCCGAGAGTTCGGCGATGCTGCCCCAGCGGCCGGGGCCCGGCCGGACCCCGAGCGCGTCCGGGTCGAGGCTCCGGTCGGCCACTTCGTGCAGGGCGGTGCCGAAGAGGGTGAACGCGGCCCAGGGGGCGAGCAGTACCTCGATGCCCGCGAGGTGGCCGTCGTGCTCGCCGAGCACCGGCGTCGTGTCGAGCCCCGAGAGCACCGAGACCAGCGTCACCGGCTCCTGCCGCGAACGGCCCGACCCCGCGAGCCCCGATATCCGCACCGGCTGCTCGAAGCCGAACATCAGCGTCACCGCACCGATCGGCACCTCCAGCCTGCGCCGCGGCCGGCCGAGCGCGAGCCGGAACCCGCGGTAGCTGATGACCCCGGGCCGCAGCCGGGGGTGCGGGGCAGCGAGCGCGACCTCCCAGCCGCCCACCGGACTAGGCCCCGCAGGAGCGCAGATACGAGCGGGTGCGGCGGGCGATGGGCAGCGGCTTGTCCGGCGGGCACGGGTACATGTCCTGCTCGACGATGGCGAACAGGCCGACGCCCAGCTTCTGGGCCGCCGCGAGGACCGGTTCGATGGCGGGCACCCCGGTCGGCGGCTCGCACATCACGCCCCGGGCCACGGCGGGCCCGAACGGCAGCTCCTGCGCGCGCACTTCGGCCAGGACGGCAGGGTCGACCTGTTTGAGGTGCAGATAGCCGATCCGCTCGCCGTACGTCTCGATCAGCTTGACGCTGTCGCCGCCGCAGTAGGCGTAATGGCCCGTGTCCAGGCAGAGCGAGACGAGGTCGGCGTCGGTCGCGTCGAGGAAGCGGGTGACGTTCTCCTCGTCGTCGATGTGCGTGTCGGCATGGGGATGGACGACCACACGCAGGCCGTAGCGCTCGCGCACCTCGTACGCCAACCGCTCGGTCTGGAGCGTGAGCTGACGCCACTGCTCCGGGGTGAGCGTGCGGTCCTCCAGGACCTCGCCGGTCTTGTCGTCCCGCCAGAAGGAGGGGATGACGACGAGGTGCTCGGCGCCCATCGCCTGGGCGAGAGCGGCGTTGTCGGCCACATGGGCCCACGTCTTGTCCCATACGGAGGGTCCGTGATGCAGGCCCGTGAAGACCGTTCCGGCCGACACCTTCAGGCCGCGCTTCTGGGTCTCGGCGGTCAGCACGGCCGGATCGCTGGGGAGATAGCCGTACGGACCGAGCTCGATCCACTCGTATCCGGAGTCCGCCACCTCGTCGAGGAAGCGGCTCCAGGGGACCTGGCCCGGATCCTCGGGGAACCACACACCCCACGAGTCGGGTGCCGAGCCGATCCGGATGCGTGACAGCGTCGTCATGTCCGCCAGCTTTCAGGGCGCCGCGGAACGGTGTCAAGCAGTAGTCCGAATGTAAGGACAATGTGTTGACAGGGTCCGTGGGGCGGAATAGACCTAGGGGAGGGCTCAAGGGGCAAGGGCCCAAGGGGGCGATGCGAGGAGGAGTGCAGGGTGACCGATCCGTACGACGTCAGCGATCCGTACGACGTGATCACGATGGGCCGGATCGGGGTGGATCTGTATCCCCTGCAGGCGGGGGTGGCTCTCGCCGACGTCAGCACCTTCGGCAAGTTCCTGGGCGGCTCGGCGTCGAACGTCGCCGTCGCCGCGTCCCGGCTCGGCCGCCGGGTGGCGGTCGTCACGCGCACCGGCGATGACCCCTTCGGCGACTATCTGCACCGCGAGCTGCGGGAGTTCGGGGTCGACGACCGGTGGGTGAGCGGGGTCGCGGGCCTGCCGACCCCGGTGACCTTCTGCGAGGTCTTCCCGCCGGACGACTTCCCGCTCTACTTCTACCGGCAGCCGAAGGCGCCCGACCTCGAGATGTACGAGAAGGAACTCGACCTCGACGCGATCGCCGCCGCGCGGGTGTTCTGGATGACGGGTACGGGGCTCTGCGCGGAGCCCAGCAGATCGGCGACGCTGGCCGCGCTGCGGCGGCGGGCGAAGTCGGGGCTCACGGTCTTCGACCTCGACTGGCGGCCGATGTTCTGGGAGCGGGCCGAGGAGGCGCGGGGCTTCTATGCGGAGGCCCTCGCGCAGGCCACCGTCGCGGTCGGCAACGTCGACGAGGTCGAGATCGCCACCGGCGAGCGTGAACCTCTCGCCGCCGCCTGTGCGTTGCTGGAGACCGGAGTCGAACTCGCCGTGGTCAAGCAGGGACCCAAGGGAGTGCTGGCCATGAACCGCGAGGGCGAGGCCGCCGAGCTGCCACCGCTGCCCGTGACGGTCCTCAACGGCCTCGGGGCCGGGGACGCCTTCGGCGGGGCGCTGTGCCACGGGCTGCTCGCGGGCTGGGAGTTGGAGCGGATCATGCGGTACGCCAACGCGGCGGGGGCGATCGTCGCATCCCGCCTGGAGTGCTCGTCCGCGATGCCGTTCCCGGACGAGGTCGAGGCGGCGCTGGCTGCGGGAGCCGTGACACATGATTGACCTCGCCGAGCTCGTCCGGGTCCGGGCACACCACCCCGAGGCCATCGCCGAAGCGGCCGCCCGGCGCTCCCGGCGTACGCTCCTCGGCGGCAGCGGGCGGCTGATGATCATCGCTGCCGACCATCCCGCCCGTGGCGCCCTCTCCGTCGGCGGGGACAGGCTCGCCATGGCCAACCGCGGGGACCTCCTCGAACGGCTCTGCCTCGCGCTCTCGCGCCCCCGCGTGGACGGCGTGCTCGCCACCGCGGACATCCTCGAAGACCTCCTGCTGCTCGGCGCCCTCGACGGCAAGGTCGTCATGGGGTCGATGAACCGGGGCGGGCTCGCGGGGGCCTCGTTCGAGCTGGACGACCGGTTCACGGGGTATCGGGCCGAGGACATCGACAGGCTCGGGTTCGACGCCGGGAAGCTCCTGCTGCGGGTCGACCACGACGATGCCGGCTCCCTCGAAACGCTGCACTCCAGCGCCCGCGCCATCGACGCCATGGCCGCCCGGAAACTGCCCGTCTTCGTCGAGCCTTTCCTCTGCCGCCGCGCCCCCGACGGCGGGCCGCCGCGCAACGACCTGAGCGCCGAGGCCGTCACCACGTCCATCGCCATCGCCTCGGGGCTCGCCGGGACATCGGCGTACACCTGGCTGAAGGTCCCCGTGACCGAGAATCCGGACGACATGGCGCGCGTCATGGAGGCCTCGACCCTGCCCGCGGTCCTCCTCGGAGGTGACATCGGTGACGACAGCGACGCCGCGTACGAGAAGTGGCGCGGGGCGCTGCAACTGCCCACCGTGCACGGCCTCGTCGCCGGGCGCACGCTGCTGTACCCGGCCGACGGCGACGTGGCGGGCGCCGTCGACACCGCCGTCGGACTGCTGTAGGAGGGCCACATGACGTACGTACCGAAGGGCAGCGCGGCCGAAGGCCCCTATGCCCTGGAACTCGACCCCAAGCGGTCCGGTCTGGTCTTTTCCGCGCTGCGCGTGGTCGACATCGAACCCGGCGCCACACACTCCTTCGCCACCGGGGAGAGTGAATGGATCGTGCTCCCGCTGGCCGGCGGCTGTACGGTGCATGCGGAAGGCGAGATCATTGAACTGCTTGGCCGTCGAAGCGTGTTCAGCGGAGTGAGTGACTTCGCCTACGTGCCTCGTGACGCCCAGATCCAGATCGCCTCCGGCGCGGGAGGCCGCTTCGCCCTGGCAGGAGCGAAGTGCGAGCGTCGACTCCCCGCCCGCTACGGCTCCGCGCCGGAGGTTTCCGTCGAGCACCGCGGCAGCGGCACCTGCGCCCGCGAGGTCCGCAACTTCGCGTCCGCCGACGCCTTCGACTGCGACCGCCTCATCGCCGTCGAGGTGATCACACCCGGCGGCAACTGGTCCTCGTACCCGCCGCACAAGCACGACGAGCACCGTCCCGGCGTCGAGGCCGAGCTCGAAGAGATCTACTACTTCGAGATCGAGGCCGACGAGGGAGGGAAAGAAGGCTTCGGCTACCAGCGGGTCTTCCCCTCGCGTCCCGGCGGGACCGACGTCCTCGCCGAGGTCCGCACGGGCGACGCCGTGCTCGTCCCCGACGGCTGGCACGGCCCGTCGATCGCCCAGCCGGGGCACAGCATGTACTACCTGAACGTGATGGCCGGTCCTGGGGATGAACGGGAGTGGCGGATCTGTTTCCACCCCGACCACACGGAGGGATACCGATGACCACGACGAGGCTCACCACCGCGCAGGCCCTCGTCCGCTTCCTGTCCCGGCAGTTCACCGAGCGCGACGGCGAGCGGCAGCGGCTCATCGGCGCCACCTGGGGCATCTTCGGGCACGGCAACGTAGCGGGCATCGGCCAGGCGCTCGTCGAGTACGGCGACGAGATGCCCTACCTCCAGGGCCGCAACGAACAGGCCATGGTGCACGCCGCCGTCGGGTACGCCCGCCAGTCGGGCCGCCTGTCCACGCACGCCGTCACCACCTCCATCGGTCCCGGCGCGACCAACCTCGTCACCGGCGCCGCGCTCGCGACCGTCAACCACCTCCCCGTCCTGCTCCTGCCCGGCGACATCTTCGCGGCCCGCCCCGCCGACCCGGTCCTCCAGCAGCTCGAAGTCCCGTACGCGGGCGACGTGTCGGTGAACGACTGTCTGCGCCCGGTGTCGAAGTACTTCGACCGCGTCACCCGCCCCGAGGCCCTGATCCCGGCCGCGCTCGCCGCGATGCGCGTGCTCACCGACCCGGCGGAGACCGGCGCCGTGACTCTCGCGCTTCCGCAGGACGTGCAGGCGGAGGCGTACGACTGGCCGGAGGAGTTCTTCGCGGAGAGGGTGTGGGGCGTACGCCGTCAAGCTCCCGATCCGCGCGAACTCGCCTCCGCGGCACGGGCCGTGCGCGACGCGCGGCGGCCGCTGATCGTCGCGGGCGGCGGCGTCCACCACAGCGCGGCCGAGGAGGCGTTGCGGAAGCTCGCGGACGTGACCGGCATCCCTGTCGCCTCCACCCAGGCGGGCAAGGGGTCCCTGCGGTTCGACCACCCGGCGGACGTGGGCGGCATCGGGCACACGGGCACGGCCACGGCCGACGAACTCGCCCGCACCGCCGACCTGGTGATCGGCGTCGGCACCCGCTACAGCGACTTCACCACCGCCTCCGGCACGCTCTTCGAGACGCCGGACGTCCGCTTCGTGAACCTCAACGTCGCCGCGTTCGACGGCCACAAGATGGCGGGCACCCCTCTGATCGCGGATGCCCGCGCGGGCCTGGAGGCCCTGACCGGAGCCCTGGAAGGATGGCGTGTGCCGCCCGCGTACGTCGCCGAGTACACCGAGGACAAGGTGCGGTGGGAACAGCGGGTCGACGCGGCGTACGCGGCCGACGAACCCGACGTACGGCCCACGCAGCTCCAAGTCCTCGGCCTCCTTGACGAGTTGGTCACGGACGAGGACGTGATCATCAATGCGGCCGGATCCCTCCCCGGCGATCTCCACAAGCTGTGGAGGGCACGCTCGCCCCGGCAGTACCACGTCGAGTACGGCTACTCCTGCATGGGATACGAGATCCCCGCCTCGATCGGCGTCGCGATGGCGGCGCCGGACCGCCCGGTCTGGGCGCTGGTGGGCGACGGGACGTATCTGATGATGCCCACCGAGATCGTCACGGCCGTCCAGGAGAACATCCCGGTCAAGGTCGTGATCCTGCAGAACCACGGGTACGCGTCCATCGGCGGGCTCTCCGAGTCCGTGGGCGGCGAGCGGTTCGGTACGGCCTACCGCTTCCGGGCGCAGGACGGCACGTACACGGGTGCCCCGCTGCCCGTCGATCTCGCGGCCAACGCGGCCTCGCTCGGGATGCACGTGATCCGCGCCAAAACAGTGGCTGACCTGCGCGATGCCCTCGCCGAAGCGCGGACGGCCGACCGCCCCACATGTGTCTACGTGGAGACGGAAACGGCAGACACAGTGTCGCCCCCGCCCCCGGCGCAGGCGTGGTGGGATGTGCCCGTGGCCGAGACCGCGGACCGGCCGTCCGCGATCAAGGCCAGGAAAGAGTACGACCGGCACGTCTCAGCCCGACGCCGCCACCTGTGAGATGTGAGAGTAGGGATGCTTGTCATGACGAAGACCGTCAACCACTGGATCGGTGGCAAGACTGTCGAGGGCGCGTCGGGTACGTACGGCCCGGTGACCGACCCCGCGACCGGCGCCGTCACCACGCAGGTCGCTTTCGCGAACGTCGACGAGGTGGACGCCGCCGTCGCCGCCGCGCGCGAGGCGTACGCCACGTGGGGCAAGTCCTCGCTCGCCAAGCGCACCTCGGTCCTCTTCGCCTTCCGCGCGCTCCTCGACGCCAACCGTGACGCGATCGCCGAGCTGATCACCGCCGAGCACGGCAAGGTGCACTCGGACGCGCTCGGCGAGGTCGCCCGCGGCCTGGAGATCGTGGACCTCGCGTGCGGGATCACGGTCCAGCTGAAGGGCGAGCTGTCGACGGAGGTCGCCTCGCGCGTGGACGTGTCGTCCATCCGCCAGCCGCTGGGCGTCGTCGCGGGCATCACGCCGTTCAACTTCCCGGCCATGGTGCCGATGTGGATGTTCCCGCTGGCCATCGCGTGCGGCAACACCTTCGTCCTGAAGCCGTCGGAGAAGGACCCCTCGGCCTCGATGAAGATCGCCGAGCTGCTCTCCGAGGCAGGACTCCCGGACGGCGTCTTCAACGTCGTACACGGTGACAAGGTGGCCGTCGACCGCCTCCTGGAGCACCCGGACGTGGCGGCCGTCTCCTTCGTGGGCTCCACGCCGATCGCCCGCTACATCCACACCACCGCGACCGCCAACGGCAAGCGCGTCCAGGCGCTCGGCGGCGCCAAGAACCACATGCTCGTCCTGCCGGACGCCGACCTCGACGCGGCGGCCGACGCGGCCGTCTCGGCGGCGTACGGCTCGGCTGGCGAGCGCTGCATGGCCATCTCGGCCGTGGTCGCGGTCGGGGCGGTCGGCGACGAGCTCGTCGCGAAGATCAAGGAGCGGGCCGAGAAGATCAAGATCGGCCCCGGCAACGACCCGACCTCCGAGATGGGCCCGCTGATCACCGCGGCCCACCGCGACAAGGTCGCCTCGTACGTCACGGGTGCGGCGGCGGAGGGCTGCGAGGTCGTCCTCGACGGCACGGGCCACACGGTCGACGGCTTCGAGGACGGCCACTGGATCGGCCTCTCGCTCCTGGACCGCGTGCCGGTGACGGCCAACGCGTACAAGGACGAGATCTTCGGTCCCGTCCTGTGCGTGCTGCGGGTCGACACCTACGAGGAGGGCGTGGCGCTGATGAACGCGTCGCCCTTCGGCAACGGCACGGCGATCTTCACGCGTGACGGCGGCGCCGCGCGCCGCTTCCAGCTGGAGATCGAGGCGGGAATGGTGGGCGTGAACGTCCCGATCCCGGTGCCGGTCGGCTACCACTCCTTCGGTGGCTGGAAGGACTCCCTCTTCGGAGATCACCACATCTACGGAAATGACGGGACGCACTTCTACACCCGGGGCAAGGTGGTCACCACCCGCTGGCCCGACCCGTCGGACGCACCGGCGGGCGTCGACCTGGGCTTCCCGCGCAATCACTGAGCGTGGTCAGGGGGGCCCGCGTACCACGGTGGTGGTACGCGGGCCCCTATGCCTACTCCCCAGGGAGGTAAGCCGGTTCAACCCACCGGCTGCCTCGGTTGTCAGCCCTCGCCCGTACGGTTGACGCATGGATCTACGACTGCCCAGGCGCAGACTGCTCGCCGCCGCGGCCGCCCTCGCCGTCCTGGTGGGGGCGGGCACGTGGACGGCGGCGGCATCGGACGACGGGCCCGCCGTGCACCGCGAGGACCGCATGATGCGGATGCCCGGCGCGGGCGGCGCGAAGATCGACACCTCGTACTTCACGGCGGGGGACCCCGGCACGAAGCGCCCCGCGGTCCTCATCGGCCACGGCTTCGGCGGCAGCAAGGACGACCTGCGCGCCCAGGCGGAGGACCTGGCGGCCAAGGGGTACGCGGTCCTGACCTGGTCCGCCCGCAGCTTCGGAAAGTCCACCGGCAAGATCGGCCTCAACGACCCGAAGGGCGAGGTCGCCGACGCCCGTGGGCTCATCGACTGGCTGGCCGAGCGGCCCGAGGTGCAGCTGGACAAGAAGGGCGACCCCCGCGTGGGCATGACCGGTGCCTCGTACGGAGGCGCGGTCTCCCTCCTCGCCGCCGGGTACGACGACCGGGTGGACGCCATCGCCCCCCAGATCACGTACTGGAACCTCAGCGACGCCCTCTTCCCGAACGGCGTGTTCAAGAAGCTCTGGGCCGGCCTCTTCATCAACACCGGCGGCGGCTGCGAGCGGTTCGAGAAGCGGCTCTGTGAGATGTACAACCGCGTCGCCGTGGCCGGGAAGCCGGACGCCGAGGCGAGCAAGCTCCTCGCCGAGCGAAGCCCCGCCGCCGTCGGCGACCGCATCAAGGTGCCCGCCCTGCTCTTCCAGGGCCAGACCGACTCCCTCTTCCCGCTCGGCCAGGCCGACGCCACGGCCAAGGCGATCCGCGGCAACCACGCTCCCGTGTCCGTCGACTGGATCTCGGGCGGCCATGACGGCGGCGACCGCGAGATCGGGCGCGTGAACGCACGCATCGGATCGTGGTTCGACCGCTATCTGAAGGACGACAAGAGCGCGGACACCGGCCCCGCCTTCCGGGTCACCCGCACCGGAGGCGTCGACTCCACCGACGGCGCGGCACAGCTGCGGGGCGCGAGCGGCGACACGTACCCCGGTCTGGAGAACGGGCAGCGGGACATCGCGCTCAGCGGACGCGAGCCGCAGCGCGTCGAGAACCCCGCGGGGGCCGCACCGCCCGCCATCTCCGCGCTCCCCGGCGCGGGCGGCGGCGGTCTTGGCCAGCTCTCCTCGCTCGGCGTCGGAGTCTCCCTCGACTTCCCCGGCCAGCACGCCGCGTTCCAGTCGGCGCCGCTCAAGGACGACCTGCGGGTCACCGGGTCACCGAAGGTGCGGGTGCACGTCAAGTCCGACAGCGAGGACGCCGTGCTCTTCGGAAAGGTGTACGACGTGGGGCCCGGCGGCGGGCAGAAGGTGCTGCCCTCGCAGCTGGTCTCGCCGATCCGCGTGGAGGGCGCGAAGGCGGGCAAGGACGTCACCCTCACCCTGCCGGCCGTCGACCACGACCTCCAGAAGGGCCACCGCCTCCGCCTCGTCCTCGCCTCGACGGACCTCGGTTACGCCTCTCCGGCGCAGCCCGCCACGTACACCGTGTCCGTCAAGGGCGACCTGAAGGTCCCCACGGCGCCCGGCGTGAAGACGGCGGCGGCTCCGCTGCCCGCCTGGGTGTGGTGGCTCCCGGCGTCCGGAGCGGCCATCGCGGTGCTGCTCCTGATCACCGCCCGGCGGCGGACATCGGCGCCCGCGCCGGACCCGGAGCTGGCCGAAGTGCCCCTTCGGATCACGGACTTGAGCAAGCGGTACGCGAAGTCGGCGGACCGTTACGCGGTCCGTGACGTCTCCTTCAGCGTCGAGAAGGGGCAGGTGCTCGGCCTCCTGGGTCCGAACGGCGCGGGCAAGACGACGACCCTGCGCATGCTCATGGGCCTGATCCGGCCCGACGCGGGCGAGATCCGCGTCTTCGGGCAGGCGATCCGGCCGGGCGCTCCGGTCCTCTCCAGGGTCGGCGCGTTCGTCGAGGGCGCGGGCTTCCTGCCGCACCTCTCCGGCCGCGAGAATCTGGAGCTGTACTGGAAGGCCACCGGGCGCCCCGCCGAAGACGCCCGCATGGACGAGGCGTTGGAGATCGCCGGGCTCGGCGACGCGCTGGCCCGCGCGGTGCGGACGTACTCGCAGGGCATGCGGCAGCGGCTCGCGATCGCCCAGGCGATGCTCGGCATGCCGGACCTGCTGATCCTCGACGAACCGACGAACGGCCTCGACCCGCCACAGATCCGCGAGATGCGCGAGGTGATGATCCGGTACGCGTCGGGCGGCCGCACGGTCATCGTCTCCAGCCACCTCCTCGCCGAGGTCGAGCAGTCCTGCACCCACCTGGTGGTCATGGACCGCGGCCGCCTTGTCCAGGCGGGCCCGGTCTCCGAGATCGTCGGCTCCGGCGACACGCTCCTGGTGGGGCTCGCGGACGACGTCTCCGACCCCATGGTCGACAAGGTCGCCGCCCTGCCCGGCGTGGCATCGGCGGCCCGCGCGGACGGCGGCCTCCTGGTACGCCTCGACGGCACGGACGGCGCGAGCGCGGCACGGCTGCTGCCCGAACTGGTGCGCCTGGAGCTGCCGGTGGAGTCCATGGGGCCGCACCGCCGCCTCGAAGACGCGTTCCTGACCCTGATCGACGGAGGCACCGCATGAGCGCCCCAGCCCCAGCCCCAGCCGCATCCACGGAGCCGGGCACGGAACGCGCCACGGCCCCCGGATACCGCCCCGGCCGCACGCTGCCGCTGCGGGTCGAGGCGGTCCGCCAGCTGAAGCGGCGCAGGACGCTGGTCATGGGCGGCGTGATGGGCCTGCTGCCCTTCGTGCTGCTCATCGCGTTCACCGTCGCCGGGTCGCCGGAGTCCCGAAGCGGCCGGGTGACGCTGATGGACACGGCCACGGCGTCGGGCGCGAACTTCGCCGCGACGTGTCTGTTCGTGTCGGCGGGCTTCTTGCTGGTCATCCCGGTCGCGCTGTTCTGCGGGGACACGGTCGCCTCGGAGGCGAGCTGGTCGTCCCTCCGCTATCTGCTCGCGGCGCCGGTGCCGCGGGCCCGCCTCCTGTTCTCGAAGCTGGCGGTCGCGCTCGGCCTCAGCGCCGCGGCGATGATCCTGCTCCCGCTGATCGCCCTCGCGGTCGGGACAGTGGCCTACGGCTGGGGCCCGCTGCAGATCCCGACCGGCGGAGCACTGCCCGCGGGGACGGCAGCGCAGCGCCTGGTGATCGTCGTGGCGTACATCTTCGTCTCCCAACTGGTCACGGCCGCCCTCGCGTTCTGGCTCTCGACCAAGACCGACGCGCCGCTGGGAGCGGTGGGCGGCGCGGTCGGCCTGACCATCGTCGGCAACGTCCTCGACGCGGTGACGGCACTGGGCAGCTGGCGCGACTTCCTGCCGGCGCACTGGCAGTTCGCGTGGGCGGACGCGATCCAGCCGAGGATGGAGTGGGGCGGAATGATCCAGGGCTCGGCGGTCTCGGTGACGTACGCACTGGTGCTTTTCGCGCTGGCGTTCCGGGGGTTCGCGCGGAAGGACGTGGTGTCGTAGGGCCGCGTCGTAGCCGTGTCGTAGGGACCCCTTCGTAACCCCCGCTGTTCCCGCATCGAGACTCTTCCGCAACGTCCCCGAGCGATCGTCCGAGGCACCCCGCGCGTCACAGTCATGAAGGCGGACGACCCGAGGGGGACAAAGATGGGGACCCGGAAGATACGGCAGGGGCTGCTGGCCGTGGTCATGGCGGGCGGGATGCTGCTCACCGGATGCAGTGGTGGCGGCAGCGACAACATGGACCGCGCCACCGACAGCAGCGGCAAGGAACGAGGCGGCACCGCGCCGCTGCCCGCGCCGGGCCCAGCATCGCCCGAGGGCGGCGACGCGGCCACCCCCGGTGAGCAACAGGACGGCAAGGACCGCGACTTCGCCCCGCCACCGGACTACCTCTCCACGTTCGCCTTGGACGTGGACACCGCCTCCTACGGCTTCGCCCGCCGCACTCTCGCCGAGGGCCGCCTCCCGGACCCGGCGACCGTACGCCCCGAAGAGTTCGTCAACAGCTTCCGCCAGGACTACCCGCGCCCCGAGGGCGACGGCTTCTCCGTGAACGTCGACGGCGCCCGCACCGACGAGGACGACTGGTCCCTGATGCGGGTGGGGCTCGCGACCCGCGGGGACGGCTCGGACGGCGAACGCCCGCCGGCCGCCCTCACCTTCGTGATCGACGTCTCCGGTTCGATGGCGGAGCCCGGCCGCCTCGACCTGGTCAAGGAGTCGCTCGGCATCATGACCGACAAGCTGCGCGACGACGACTCCGTCGCGTTCGTCACCTTCAGCGACAGCGCCGAGACGGTCCTTCCCATGACCCGCCTCGGCGACCACCGCGGCAAGGTGCACTCGGCCATCGAAGCCATGGAGCCGACCCAGTCCACCAACCTGGAGGCGGGCATCCGCACGGGCTACGACACCGCGGTGGGCGGCAGGCGCGACGGCGCCACCAACCGCGTCGTGCTCCTCTCCGACGCCCTCGCCAACACCGGTGAGACCAGCGCCGACGGCATCCTGGAGCGCATCTCCGACGCCCGCCGCGAACACGGCATCACCCTCTTCGGGGTCGGAGTCGGCAGCGACTACGGCGACGCCCTGATGGAACGCCTCGCCGACAAGGGCGACGGCCACACCACCTACGTGTCGGACAGCGAGGAGGCCCGCAAGGTCTTCTGCGAGCAGCTCCCGGCCAACATCGAGCTGCGCGCCCGCGACGCGAAGGCACAGGTCGCCTTCGACCCGCAGACCGTCAAGCAGTTCCGGCTCATCGGCTACGAGAACCGCGCGGTCGCCGACGAAGACTTCCGCGACGACAGCGTGGACGGCGGCGAGGTCGGTCCCGGACACACCGTGACCGCGCTGTACGCCGTACGGACGAGGCCCGGCGCGAGCGGGCACGTGGCGACGGCGAGCGTCCGCTGGCTCGACCCAGACAACCGTGTCCCGCACGAGGAGTCGAACGAGATCGAGACGGCGGACATGGAGGGCGGGCTCCAGAACGCCGACCGCGGGCTGCGCACGACGGCGGTCGCCGCGTACTTCGCCGACGCGCTGCGGCACGGGACCTCCGCGCGGACCGAGCCCGGCGACCCGGCCGTGCGGCCCGACACCGGAACGACGGCCGACGCCCCCGAGCCGATGTCCACCTCCACCGGATCCACCCCCTGGCGGCCGCTGCCCGGCGCGCCCACGCTCGCGGAACTGGCCAGGAGCGCGGAGGAGTTGGCCTCGGACGGGGACGGGGACGGGGACGGCGACAAGTCCCTGCGCGACCTCGCGACCGCCGTCCGGCAGGCGGACCGCCTCACCGGCGGTTCCGGGTACGGCGGAGGCGGGGCGGAGGACGAGGGCGAGATCACCGGCAGCCGCTAGGCCCTGTCGGCCTAGGGCCCATCGGACAGGCCCTAGCGCCCGCCGCAGAGCTGCCGCTCGGCCCGCACCGGATCGTTCGGGAAGCGGAACGACGTCCGCTCCCACACCCCGGTGACATTGCGCAGGAAGCGCCGCGGCGTCATCGGATCCCGCGTCGCCGCCCGCAGCTCGGCCAGCGCACCGCAGTCGAGCGCCCGCCGGGCGGCGGCGACCCCCGCCGGGTCGAGGCCCTCGGGGAGGGGGCCGCGGCCGCGGTCGGCGAAGATCCACGTGTCCGGGAGCCGCTTGTCGTGGCCCACACGGCCGTTGATGCGCTCGGAGTGCGCGGCCAGCGGGTAGGCGAGCCCGATCGGGTCGAGGGCCGCGCCGTCCAGGGGCACCACGGTGCCGCTGAAGCCGAGCGTGCTGTAGACGCCGGTGACGGTGGGGGAGTTGGCGGTGGCGGGCGTCCTCGCGAGGAACAGACTGGGCGTGCCCGCACGATCGGCCTCGCGTACGAGACGTGCGTACGCGACGTTGCTCGGGTAGCCCGCGAAGGAGTGGTGGAGGGGGTGGGGCGCCGCGTTCTGCTGGACGTACACACCGCGCTCGTCCGCGACGCCGCCGGGCCCGATCCGGCCCTCGTACGGAATCCGCAGCAGGCTCGCGCAGGCCACGGCCCAGATTCCGACGCCGACGGCCGCGATGGCCCACGCGCGCGTGACGGGCACCAGGAAGACCGGCAGGAGCATGAGCAGCAGGCCCGGCAGGAACATCCGGCCGTGCATGAAGTCGCCGCCCACCTTGATGACGTAGGCCCAGCAGAGGAGCCCCGCGACGACGGGCGCGAGCGCGGGGACCAGGAAAGCGGCGTCCCGCCGCGCAGGCGCCGGCGGCAGCAGGGCCGCGAGCAGGAACAGCGCCGGCACCCAGAGCAGATAGGGCTCCGCGAAGTCCGCGAGATAGCCGAACCCGCGGCCCCACAGGCTCTGCGAGGCCTCCTTGGTCACGCCGGGCAGCGGCATCAGCTGCCCGTAGTACCCGACCCGGAAGATCTCGTACGCGACCGGCAGCGCGAGGGCGGCTCCGAGCCCGCCGAACGTGGCCCGCCGCGATGGCTGCGCCATCAGCCACTGCGCGACGAGGAAGACGGCGGACACGAGCGCGAGGTCGGGCCGGACCAGTGGGCCGAGGCCGATGACGACACACGTGGAGAGCGAGGACGCCCGCGTGACGAGCAGCAGCCAGGCGCCCGCGATCCAGCAGGTGGCGAGTCCGGTCTCCAGGCCGGAGGTCGCGAAGTCCCAGACGGGCGGCAGAGCGAGCAGGACGAGGCAGCCGAGGGGGAGGACCGCCTTGGCGGCGTTGCTTGCGTTGCTTGCGTTGGCGGCGTTGTCCGCGTACAGCCGCACCGCACCGAGCGAGGCGAACGCGAACCCGGCCGCGGTCAGCAGCAGCCCGCCGTACATCGCGGCCCTCGCGATGTCGAGGCCCGGCAGCCCCGCGAGCACGAGCAGCCACTGCCAGAGGGTGCCGGTGGAGGACTCGGCGCGTTCGCCCGCGTTGAAGACGGGGCCGTTGCCGGCCAGGATCTGCCGCACCGTACGGACGTAGATGTGGCCGTCGTCGGACATCCAGCGCCGCTGGAACCCGGCGAACGCGACGACGCAGGCCGGCAGCAGACAGAGGACACCGAGCCGGAGCCTGCGCCCGGTGTCGCTTCGGCTGTTGATCAGCCCGAGGACGGCGTCGGATTCGCGGAGGGGAGGGTGCGTCGACGTCATGATCTCTTCATCGGCGCAGGTAAATGGGGGCTTGAGGAGAGCGTTAGGCCGTCCGGCGTCCGAGGACGAACTCGGCGAAGCCGCCGGTGAGCTGCGGTGCGCACGGGGTACGTCTGCGGTACGCACGGCTTCGGGCCCGCGGCCCGCCCCCTCAGCGGATCTGCCGCCCGGAGATGGCCCGGGCGATCACCAGACGCTGGATCTCACTCGTCCCCTCGAAGATCGTGTAGATCTTCGCGTCCCGGTACATCCGCTCCACCGGATGCTCCCTGCTGTACCCCGCACCCCCCAGCACCTGCACCGCCTTCTCGGTCGCCGAAACGGCCAGCTCACCCGCGCGCAGCTTGGCCATCGAGCCCTGCCCCGCGTCGAACGCCTTGTCGTTCCGCGCCATCCACGCCGCCTGCCAGATCAGCAGCCGCACGGCTTCGATCTCGGTCCGCAGATCGGCGAGCGCGAAGGCGATGGACTGGTTCTCGATGATGGGGCGGCCGAAGGCGACCCGGGAGCCCGCGTAGTCGAGCGCGTATTCGTACGCGGCCCGCGCGATGCCGAGCGCCTGCGCCCCCACGGTCGGGCGGCTCACCTCGAAGGTCGCCATCGCCGCTTGCCCGCGGCCTCCGGAACCGGCCTTCGCGCCGCCCCCGGAACCCGCCTTCGTCCCCTCGCGGGCGCGCGCGAGCCGGGCGTCGAGACGCTCCTTGCCGCCGAGCAGGCAGTGCCCAGGCACGCGTACGTCGTCCAGGAACACATCCGCGGTGTGCGAGGCCCGCAGCCCCAACTTCCTTATCTTCTTGGCGCCTTCGAGGCCCCGCGTGCCGGGCGGCACGATGAACGCCGCCTGCCCTCGCGAGCCGAGGGCCGGATCGACGGACGCGACCACCACATGGACGTTGGCGATGCCGCCGTTCGTGATCCACGCCTTCTGGCCCGACAGGGTCCACTCGTCGCGTGCCTCGTCGTAGGTCGCGCGGGTCCGCATCGCCGACACGTCGGAGCCCGCGTCGGGCTCGGAGACGCAGAACGCCGCGACCTTGGGGTCGTCCTCGTCACCGAAGCACTGCGGCACCCACTCGGCGAGCTGGTCGGGCGTGCCCGCCGAGAAGATCCCGGCCACCGCGAGCGACGTACCGAACAGGGCCATACCGATGCCCGCGTCGCCCCAGAACAGCTCCTCGTTGGCGATCTGCAGCGAGAGTCCGCTGGGGTCGCCGAAGAGGTCGGCCAGGGACTCGAACCCGTACAGCCCGATCTTGGCGGCCTCCTGGATGACGGGCCAGGGAGTCTCCTCGCGCTCGTCCCACTCGGCGGCGGCCGGCCGCACCACGTCGGCGGCGAAGCCGTGCACCCAGCCGCGCAGGTCCCGTTGTTCCTCGGTCAGTTCGAGCGAGAAGGCCATCGTGTGTTCCCTTCCGGAAGTCGGCTCAGGCTTTGGGGTCAGGCCTTCGGGATGTCGAAGTAGCGGGTCAGACCGGCGGCGAACGCCACATCGCCCGCGATCTTGATCTTGCGCATCATGAACATCGTCACGGGGCTCGCGTTGCCGGAGACCAGCTTGAGGAACTCGGGGTCGGCCATGACGAGTGTGACGCGCGGCTCGGCGTCCGAGCGGCCCTCGCGGACGGTGCAGGTGCCCTCCGAGATGTCCGTCTCGTAGACCGCCTCGTCGACGCCCGTGATCTTCCAGCGGATCAGCGCCTTGACGGTGCCCGCGGACTCCGGCTTGAACTGCCGGCCCATCCGCCCGAACACCTCTTGCAGGACGCGGGCGCGCAACTCCGCGTTCTGGGCGATCTCGGTGATCTCCTTGCCGGAAAACCCCTTCACGATCTTCGCGAACTCCTCGGGGGTGACGCTCGCGAAGTCGAGTCCGGCCAGGCCGTCAGCGCCGCCGATGCCGTCCGCCATGGCAATCTCCTTACTCAAGAGTAAACTTACTAAGGGGTAAGGTAGCCCCGAGTCTGGGAGGCTGCAAGGGTGACGGTCAACGGGAGAACTGAGGGACGGCGTCGGCGCGTTCCGCGCCAGGAGCGCGAACAGCAGATCATCGATGTGGCGGTGACGGTCTTCGCCAAGCGCGGCTATCACGCCGCGTCCGTGGACGAGATCGCCGAACTGGCCGGCATCTCCAAGCCGATGGTCTATCTCTACCTCGACTCCAAGGAGGGGCTCTTCCTCGCCTGCCTGCGGCGCGAGGCCGACCGCCTGGTCGCCGCCTTCCAGGACGCGGCGCGGGCCGGGGGCGGCGCGCCCGAACTGCGCCTGCACGCGGGCCTCTCGGCGTTCTTCGTCTTCGTCGCCGAGCACCGCGACAGCTGGGTCGTCCTGCACCGCCAGGCCTCGGAGCTGAGCGAGGCGATCGCGACCGCCGTGGCCGACGCGCGGCGTGCGGTGATGGCGCAGGTCGCGGGCCTGGTCCGGGACGGCATCGCGGAGAGCCCCGGCGGCTCTCGACTGGACGACGAGGACGCCGACTTCGTCGCGCACGCGCTGGTGGGCGCGGCGGACTCGCTCACCGACTGGATGGGCGGCCACCCCGGCCAGTCGCCGGAGGGGGTCACTCTGCGGCTGATGAACATGGTGTGGGTGGGGATGGGGCGGGTGCTCGAAGGGGAGGTCTGGGTTCCTTCGCCCGAGTGAGCCCGGCCGGCCGACTTCTTGTCTGCCCGACCCATTGAACTTTTCCTACGCTTGAGTAAGTTGACCTCCCAGTAAGTACGCACCGCATCACCTCCGCATGTCAGCTGGGTAGCCGGGAGCCGTCATGGGCGTACGCAAGGATCTGAAACGGGCGCAACGCCACAGCGAGCTGGGGGAGCGTGCCCCGGTGGAGATCGTCCGGGACGAGCACGGCGTCGTGCGCGAGGCGCGTACGCCCCGGCTCGCGGCGAAGGCCACCGCGGGCAGCACCGCCGACATCCCCTTCACCAACGCCGCCGAGGCGCCCGACGCGGTCGTCCTGCGCCGCAAGCAGGGCGATCAGTGGCGGCCGGTCACCGCGGCGACCTTCGCGCGCGAAGTCACCGCCACGGCAAAGGGGTTGATCGCGGCCGGGCTCCAGCCGGGCGGCCGGGTCGCGCTGATGTCCCGTACGCGGTACGAGTGGGCCGTGCTGGACTTCGCGATCTGGGCGGCGGGCGGGCAGACCGTGCCCGTGTACGCGACGTCGGCGGCGGAACAGATCGAGTGGATCGTGCGGGACTCCGGCGCGACGCTGCTGATCGCGGAGACGGAGGAGAACGTCACGACTGCCGAGACGGCGGTCGGGGGCCTCACCGAGCCGCCGCGCATCCTCTGCGTCGACGACGGCGCGCTCTTCGAACTAGCCTCCCAGGGCCGGGAGTTGCCCGATGAGGAGGTGACCAAGCGGCGGGCCGCCCTCACCCCGGAATCCGTCGCCACCATCTGCTACACGTCCGGCACGACCGGCAAGCCCAAGGGCTGCGTCCTCACCCACGGCAATCTGCACGCCGAGGCCGCGAACACGGTCGACCTGCTGCACCCCATCTTCAAGGAGATCACCGGGCAGGTCGCCTCCACGCTCCTCTTCCTGCCGCTCGCCCACATCCTTGGCCGCACCATCCAGATCGCCTGCATGCTCGCCCGCATCGAACTCGGCCACTGCCCGAGCATCAAGCCGGACGAACTGAGGCCCGAACTGCGGGCTTTCAGGCCGACGTTCGTCGTCGGCGTCCCGTACCTCTTCGAGAAGATCCACGACACGGGGCGCGCGACCGCGGAGAAGATCGGGCGCGGCGCGTCCTTCGACCGGGCCGAGGGGATCGCGGTGCGGTTCGGGGAGGCGTATCTGAACAAGTTCCTCGATGCGGGCAAGGGCACGCGCGGCCCCGGTCCTTCCCTCGGGCTCTACCTCGGCTGGGCGCTGTACGAACTGCTGGTCTACCGCCGCATCCGCAAGGAGGTCGGCGGCAGGCTGCGCTACGCGATCAGCGGCGGCTCGCCCCTCGACCGGCGCCTCAACCTCTTCTTCTACGCCGCCGGGATCATCATCTACGAGGGCTACGGCCTGACGGAGACCACGGCCGCCGCGACCATCACGCCACCGCTGAAGCCCCGCCCCGGCACGGTGGGGACGCCGGTGCCGGGCACCGCGGTGCGGATCGCGGACGACGGCGAGGTGCTCATCAAGGGCGGCATCGTCTTCGGCTCGTACTGGAACAACCCGGCCGCGACGGACGCGGTGCTGCGGGACGAGTGGTTCGCGACGGGTGACCTGGGGGCGCTGGACGAGGACGGCTACCTCACGATCACCGGGCGCAAGAAGGACATCATCGTCACGTCCGGGGGCAAGAACGTCTCCCCGGCGATCCTGGAGGATCGGCTGCGCAGCCGTGCGCCGGTCGGGCAGTGCATCGTCGTCGGCGACAACCGTGCGTACGTCGCGGCGCTCATCACGCTGGACCCGGAGGCCGTCGAGCACTGGCTCGCCGTGCGCAAGCGCCCGAAGGACACCCCGCTCGCCGAGCTGTGCAGGGACCCGAAGATGATCGCGGAGGTCCAGAAGGCCGTGGACTACGCCAACACGGCCGTCTCACGGGCCGAGTCCATCCGCACATTCGCCGTCGTAGAGGGTGAGTTCACCGAGGACAACGGGCTGCTCACGCCATCGCTGAAGATCAAACGGCATGCGGTGACGGCGGCGTACGCGGACGAGATCGAGGCGCTCTACGGCGAGTCCGCACGGTGAGCGTGAGCGACGACGAGGCGTACGACTTCGACAGCGACGACGAGGCGTACGACTTCGACGTACTGGTGGTCGGCTCCGGCTTCGGCGGTTCGGTCGCCGCCCTGCGCCTGACGGAGAAGGGCTACCGCGTCGGCGTCCTGGAGGCGGGCCGCCGCTTCACCCGCGAGACGCTCCCCACGGACTCCTGGGACCTGAGGAACTACCTGTGGGCGCCGGCCCTCGGCCTCTACGGCATCCAGCGCATCCACCTCCTGCGCAACGTGATGGTCCTCGCGGGCGCAGGGGTGGGCGGCGGGTCGCTCAACTACGCGAACACCCTCTACGTGCCGCCGCCCGCCTTCTTCCAGGACAAGCAGTGGGCGGGCATCACGGACTGGCAGACGGAACTGGCCCCTTACTACGACCAGGCCCGGCGCATGCTCGGCGTACGCCAGAACCCGACCACGACCGAGGCGGACGAACATCTGCGGGCGGCGGCGGACCGGATGGGAGTGGCGGACACATTCAGGCTGACGCCGGTGGGGGTGTTCTTCGGGGACGGGGCGGATGCGGGGGGCGCGGGGGCTGGCGGTGCCGGTGGCGCCACCGGCACCAGTCCTTCAACGGCCGGACAGCGCACGGAAGTTCCCGATCCGTATTTCGGCGGGGCAGGGCCCGCGCGGGCGGCGTGCACCGAGTGCGGGTCGTGCATGACGGGCTGCAAGGTCGGCGCCAAGAACACACTCACCGAGAACTACCTCTACCTGGCCGAGCGGGCGGGCGCGGAGATCCGTGCGATGACGACGGTGGTGTCGGTGCGCGAGGTCGCCGGGGGCCACGAGGTGGTGACGGTCCCTACGGGTGGACGCCGTAGGGGACGAAAGGGCGGTCGGAGGGGAGGCGGCACGGTCCTGCGGGCCCGCCACGTCGTCCTCGCGGCGGGGACGTACGGCACCCAGACCCTCCTGCACCGCATGAAGGACGAGGGAGTCCTGCCAGGCCTTTCCGACCGTCTCGGCAGGCTGACCCGCACCAACTCCGAGGCGCTGGTGGGCGCGGTGACCTTCCCGCGCCGCTACCGCAAGAAGCACGGCGCCGGCCGCCCCCTGGACTTCACGCGGGGCGTGGCCATCACGTCCTCCATCCACCCGAACCCCACCACCCACATCGAGAACGTCCGCTACGGCAAGGGCTCCAACCTGATGGCGCTGATCTGCGTCCCGCAGTACAGCCGCAACCTCCCCAAGCCGCTGGCGGCCGTGCTGGCCTTCCTCACCCACCCCGTACTGGTGGCACGGGTGGCATCGACACACCGCTGGTCGGAGCGCACGATCATCGGCCTGGTCATGCAGACCCACGACAACTCCCTCACCACACGCCTGGGCCGCCGCGGCCTGCTGACGGCGGAACAGGGCCACGGCGCACCCAACCCGGTGCACATCGAGGAGGGCTGGGAGGCGGCGGGCCTGGTGGCCGACAGAATCAACGGCTACGCGGGCACGAACTTGGGCGAACTCCTCAACAAGCCCCTCACGGCCCACTTCCTGGGCGGCTGCCCGATAGGCGACTCACCGGACAGGGGAGTGATCGACCCCTACCACCGCCTGTACGGCCACCCGGGCATCTCGGTGGTGGACGGCGCAGCGATCTCAGCGAACCTGGGCGTGAACCCCTCACTCACGATCACAGCCCAGGCCGAACGAGCGATGGCGCACTGGCCCAACAAGGGCTCCCAGGACCCCCGCCCACCACAGACGAACGGATACACCCGCGTACGCCCGATCCCTCCAAACACCCCAACGGTCCCGAAGGGCGCGCACGGGGAACTGCGGCTACCGGAGTAGGGGCGGCGGGCCCGCCTAGGAAGCCCCGCCAAGAAAAATCTGCGCGCCCCCGGCAGGACTCGAACCTGCGGCCAAGCGCTTAGAAGAGAGACGGTCTGTTCTCATGCCCTGCCCGGTTGACCTGCGGCGGAGAGGGAAGTGACGGCCCCGATTGCTGGCGCGTCACCGTACATTCACCGGAAGACCTCGTTCCGCGGGGCGTCGCTGTCGTCTGGCCGTTAATGGAGTTGCTCAAGGTTCTTGTGTGACACCAAAAAGTCGAACATATTCGAATGTATGGTTGCAGTCAGCAAAATTCTATGCACGCCGAGTTCAAGGCGTCTACTCTGGGTTCAAGCGAGTTGGCGCTATTCACTAGAGGTGATTTTCCACCTTGGACCAAAAGAAAATCTTCGTAAGTTACCGGCACGGACACAGTGATCCGTATGCAGGTTGGTTGCGTGACCGGCTGGCACAGTATTTTGGCTCCTCCCATGTGTTCATGGACGTGAGGTCCCTGGATCCTGGGGTGGACTTTCCCAAAGTCATAGTGCAGGCGATTGCAGCTTGTGACGTGCTGATTGCTTTGATTGGTGCGGACTGGACAGGGGCTGCTGAGGGCCGCTCAAGAATTTCGGATAAGAATGATTGGGTTCGCCAGGAAGTTGAGACCGCGCTCGACAGCGGGATAAGAGTGATTCCTGTTCTACTGCAAGGGGCTCAACTTCCTTCGGTGCAAGAAATCCCCTCCAGCTTGGGGCGGATTCGTGACAAGAACGCTTTGACGCTGACATCTGGCACCTTCGAAGACGACATGCGCAGGTTGGTCAGTGCGATTACATCCGTCGACTCTGGGGACTGGGGGGACGATCCTGCAAAACGCCTGGAGAGAGGGAGAACCATTCGTTTTGCAGAAATGGATCGACAGTACAGGTTGCTATTCGACTTCAGTAAACTTCAGCACCGTAACAACCCGTTCATTCAGCCTGGGTTTCGCAGGGGGCAGCTTGATCGTCTAACAGATAATCTGGATCCAGACGAAGAGGTTGCTCTCATGTTTTTGTGCAACCTGTGGGTTGATAAGGAGGTCGCCACTCTTAAGAGCGACCAGGGGTCGAGTCGCGCGCTAGCGGCATTGACTCATCGCAGGGTAATTTACGTCCCGTATTCGGGAAGCAAGTCGGTGCAGTTCATCCCGTACCCGCAGATAATAAATCTGGATCGCGGCCTCACTACGATCATCCTCACGCTTGCGCAAGGGAACATTGGCATTTCGTCAGTAAAGCCACTTGGTAAGCTGCCCTTGGCCCTTCAGTACATAGGTGACCGTCTAACGGGCCTGTGAAGCCGTAGGTGCGGTTCATGGGCATGCCGAGTTGCGAGTCATACGGGGAAGCGTGTTGACGATGTGGCTCGCACGGTCGGACCGCGCATCGAAGGCATCTTGAATGCACGTCTGCAAGGCTTGGGCGTTGTCGGGATAGCTCCAGTAGCGTGCGTAGCTTTCTGGTTCACCGAGGTTATCGTTAAATCGACCCAAAATCTTTGGCCTCTGCCCGGCAGTGCTGGGAAGCCGGATCCCCATTACGCCATTAAGTCGATTTACCCTGTCCCGACGAAGGGAACTGTAGATCTCCCAATCTACAATCTTTCGAGACCAGGTACAGGCACCGACCATGAGTATGGTCACGGTGGAGTCGGATAGATACTTCTCCCGAATCGTGTCCATAATGTACTCGGAGTTTTCGCTTTGTATTGCTGGGTCGTCTTCGGTAATTCCGATTACCCGAGGGATGAAGACATTCTCGAAACGATTGACGAAATCAAGTACCTCAGTTGCGTTTGCTCCGTGGTAGCTGAGGAAGCATTTATGCCGACTTGCAGAGCCTTTCGAGGCTGCATAGGATTCTGAAATCCTGCGCAACTCACGCCGCGCCAACTCGTTGGCGATTGCCTGATTCGTCGTGCTCATGGTTCCCTCCTCCTTGGCAGCCGCGTGCGGACGCGACGTGCCAACCACATGGTGTGTTCCCTACTGATGGCCTGCTCGGCAGAATTCACATACTTTGACCACGATCCTTCGTCGGTGGCTTGTTCCGCTGCAGCACTCACAAGCGCAAGTTCAGTTGCTGTGAGTGCGTAAGCGTTGGAAAGGGTGTCAAATTGCTTGACCTCGATCCATGCGCCGCCGGCTGCCACCCCCGCTGCTAGCGCGCTTCCCGCGTCGAGTGGTGCAATGCTGAGTAGGCTCAAGATTGCACTCAGTGCGCCAAGCATCTCTGCACACACGAGAGTAACTCGCCATTTGAAAGCGCTACTTTCATTCTCCTTTGCTTTCCGTGAATACCATGACCGCTGATCCTCGACTCGGTCTCGGGCGTATGCCGCCTTTCGTTCAGCCAGAGTTGCACCTCGCAGGACTGTCATTCTGTGGCTCACTTGCTGTGTTCCAGAAGAGCTATAGTCTGCGAGAATATGCGACTCGGCTACGATATCGCTAAGTTGTTGATGAAAGAGGCGTTTGGCGTCTTCGAAGGTGCTGTCAGCAGGAAATGGGTCGGCGCATACCGAAAATTTCCACGCCAGTGTTTTTACTGATTCTGCGACGGCTCGACCGTGATACCACGTGTCTTCGGGGTGGAAATTTAGAAGGATGATCTCTGACATGAGAGCCAGCAGGAAGAGTGCAAGTGAAGATCCTGTGAGGGCCTGTTTCTGCCACTCGCTATCCAAGCTGATAGTGAGCGCACCAGCTATAGCGGCAGCCACCACGAATTGAAGGCGGAATTTAGTCCAGCGCAAATAGCTCTTCTGCCCCTCCATCGAGGTGGTGTCTGCAGAGCGCTGAACATCCGGGAGGTCATCGTTGCCAAGGCCGTATTGAAGCTGTGTCACTCGCGCTCCGATTTGTGGGTGATTGGGTGGTTGCACGGGATGGCCTATCCCGCCTGCCGGGCGCCTGAGACGTTGGCCTAACGGCCACTTCGAGTCCTCGGCTTATGGGCTTGCGAGCAAGAGAACTTCTCATCGCGAGCTTGTTTACCCGTCTGGTGTCGACGTGTCTAGTTCTGCCCTAGGCCTCCTTGTCAGACCTACGAGTCCACCGTCGCTGGGCCTACGGTGCCCAATGGCGGAGCTGTCCGCTCACTCCGGGCCACCCCCATGCCTGGCGTGTGGCTGGTTGAGTTGGGTTCCAGCGCTGGTCGGAAGCCTCTGTGCAAAAGCCGCCGCATGCGAAGCTGGAAGCGGCGATACGTCAGCGAAGAGCTACCACCAACGACCATCAGGGGAGGGCTACGTGCCGCAGGCCAGTCCGCGAGGTACGTACTTGCAGATCTCGGAGTCTCTGCGACAGAAGATCGAGAAAGGCAAGATCAGCGATGCGCTCCCTTCCGAAGCGGAGCTGATGCGCACCTTCGGTGTGGGTCGCTCCACGATCGGCCGCGCGCTCAAGACGCTGAAGACCGATGGTGTCATCGAGTCTGTCCAGGGCGCCGGCTGGTTCGTGACAGGGACTGGCGACCGCCGACCACTCGTGGAGAAGGTGACGGACGTCCTCCGGCGCGAGGGTGTCGAAGTGGGAGCTCCCTTCCCTTCCGAGAAGGAGCTGTGCGATGAGTTCGGGGTGTCTCGTACGGCAGTGCGCTCCGCGCTCGCGTTGTTGGAAGGCCGGGGGCTCATCGAGATGGGCCCTAACCGCCGGCGGCAGGTTCGCGCTCTCCCGACAGGACAGGGGGCCTCGTAGCCTTGGGGACCATGGATCTCACTGAGCGCGCCTACGGTCTCGCCGAATCGCTGCTGTCCGAACCGCTGCCGCGACGCTGGTCGCACTCCCTCGGAGTTGCCGAGCGGGCCCGTTCCCTTCAGTCGATCCTGGGAGGCGATGCGGACCTGATGGAGGCCGCGGCAGTCCTCCATGACGTCGGCTATTCGCCCCGGATCGCCTCGACCGGCTTCCACCCGCTCGATGGGGCCCGCTTCCTCCGTGACCAGGAAGGTGTGGACGAGCGAGTCGTCCGCCTCGTGGCGCATCACTCGTGCGCGCTGCTGGAGGCGGAGGAGCGAGGGCTCCGTGAGGAACTCGAAGGCGAGTTCGAGCTGGAGCGCCCTGATTTGGTTGACGCGCTGATCTTCTGCGACATGACGACCACGCCGGATGGCGGTCACACGACGTCTGACGCTCGGGTTTCCGAGATCGTAGGACGCTACGGTGCAGACACGATTGTGGGTCGCTTCATCCAGAGGGCCGCCCCTGAGATTCACGCGGCAGTGCATCGCGTGGAGGGGCGTCTTTCGTCCCTGGAGCAGGCGAATCAGCCGATGTAGGGAGCGGTCCGCGAGTCGTCGAGACCATGGGTGACCCGGAGCCGCATGGACGGGTGAATGTCCAATGCGTCGAGGTCCGCAGGGGAGACCCAGCGGACCTCTTTGGATTCGGAGCTGGTCCGGAGACTGCCGCCGACAGGGCGGGCGTGGAAGCAGATTGAGAACTGCTGTCGGACTTCGCCATCGTCGTAGGCGATGACGTGCTGTGGGTCGGTGTAGACCCCCACGATGTCCTCTACGACGACTGCGATTCCGGTCTCTTCGTCTACCTCCCGTACGACTGTCTGCTTGATGCTCTCCCCGACGTCGTGGCCACCGCCGGGCAGCGCCCACAGTCCGTTGTCGGTCTTGTGGATGAGCAGAATGCTTCCCTGTGCGTTGCGGACAACGGCAGTGACGGACGGTACGACCGAGTTGGCGGCGGGAGCGTTCGGGTCGCGGAAGTGGTCGGTACGACTCATGCTGTGGCGCCTTTGAGGTCGGTGGGAGAAGTGATTCGTCGCGCGGTTTCCCACACGCGCTCCACGCTCTCTGTGTACGTGTCGAACAGTTCACCGCCGGGGATTCGCTGAAGGTGGAGTACGGGCGCCATGTATGCGCCAACGCCGTAGACGTGCCCATTCGCTAACAGCTGGTTGTCCGCCCGATAGATGGAGTTGTAGAGAGTCGTGTCGTGGAGTCTGAACTCCACGCTCGGCAGCCGGAAGAGTGGCGCGTAGTTCATGAGGGCATTGCGAATTTTGCCTGCCATGGCTGTTCCGATGCCCTCATCCCCGCCGCGGATGGCGACGGCCGCGCTGTCGGGGTCGCCAAGCATGAACCGCACGGGCACGCCGGCAGCTGACTTCTCCCGTACGAGTCGGTGGAACCGTGCATCCTCGGTCAGCCAAAATCCCGAGTAGACCAGTACGTCGAAGTGCGTGGTCGCGTCGGCGTACAGCTTCGCCCAGGTGTCTGGCGGAACGACGGAGCGATGGGGGTAGAGCTTCATCACCTCCGAGTCGCTGGAGGCGGTGACCTCCTCGGAGGTCCGTTCGTCTGGCCAGAGGTACGAGACTTCGCGCTGAAGCATCGAGGCCACCGCGTACTGGAATCGCCTGTAGGGCTTGCGGTTTGGCTCGGAGATCCAACGGTCGACGGTCTTGGGGGATACCCCGATACGTGCTGCCACCTGCTCCAGCTTGAGGCCACTCTCCACGATCGCCCCGCGGAGCCTCTCGTTCGCCATACGACTTCTCCCGTCTGGGACGCCCTGGGACGACTTCGACCCTAGCGAGTCGGATGCAAGTCGTACATGCACGGAGTCCAACGTCCGGCACTTCGTTGCGAAGCTGGTCATGTCGCTGATCGAGGGCGGCAGTTCCGACTCCAAGCAATCCGAAGGTTGACGACGCGGAACTGATCTGCCACGGTGAGAGGCATGTAATACATGTCCCGCTTCGAGCGGGGTGTGGATGCACGACGGCTTGACCTGCATGAAGAGCACAGGGCGGGGACGCTGCAATCCCGCTAAGGCCAGAAATCAGGGCTTCGGCCTGACTGGCGAGGTGGCCCGGTGACCGCGAGCAACGGCCGGAGGGTGGGGACTTGGTCCCCCTTGCAGTGCGTATCCCCTGTTCAACGGTTTGAAGGAGTGGCAGTGAGCCGACGAAAGCGATGGGCGCGGCCGTGATTTGACCGGCATGGCGGCGCCGTTCCATCCCCGGACCGCGAGCCAAGCGCTGCGGACAACCGGTCACCACCATCGGCAGGCGGAAGGGCTGATGAGCATGGCCGCACACGCTGGCACGCGGCGTTGGACTGGCCGCATGCGGACATCGGCACTTCGCACCGGCCTGGTCCGGCCCGCGGAATTCTCTTCGTGGGCCGGTGCACGCCGCTACCACGAGCGCCACGGACGGGACCGCCGGACGCTGGCAGAGCTTCGATCCTCGATCCCCGAGCAGGGAATCTTGGAACCCCTGCTCTTGGGCGTTCGTGAGCGGGACGGTTTTGTGTTCGTCTTCGAGGGACACCACCGGGCCGTCATCGCCCTGGAGGTGCGCGTGCCCAGCTTCCCGTTCCAGTGGTTTTGGGACCCGCACGTTCGCACCGTGGAGTGCGAGCCCTTCCCGTTCCACCGCCTGGGATTCCAGCCCGTGGACGGTCGCGCAGGTGCAAGAGCGCACGAGCGAACGACGTAGCCCTGTGCTGCCCAGACGCCCCCGAGCCGGTCCGGCCGGGGGCGGTGGGGAGTTCTGGGAGTTCCCCTATCTCCAACGGCGTGCGGCCCCGGTGCTCGAACACCGGGGCCGCTGTTTGGGCCGTTCCCGTCTGAGAGGAGCACGACCCATGAAGTGCATCGTTGCTGGTCATATCGCTGTTACCGCGGCCGAGTTCGCGGAGCTGGCATTGGGCTTCGCTGAGCGTTCGGCGGGGTTCGATGTGGAGCTGTTCATCGGCACGGCCACGGAGTCCGAGCAGGACCGCGCGGCCCGCTTGGACGTGGCCCGCGACGTGCTCGCGGAGCTGCGGGAGGTCGACCCGATCGCTGCCGCGTACGCCAGGGAGCTGCTGAAGGTGAGCGACCTGCCGAAGCGGGCGGCGCGGCCCCGCCGGGCCCGTAAGGGCCGTCGGCCGTCGGTGTGCTGTGTGCAGGGGCTGGCGGTGGCGGCGTGATGCCGCGGGAGTTCACCGCGCTGATGTCCATGAGCGCCGGCCGCTGGCGGCTGTATGTGGTGCTGCTGAACACCACCGACCCGTGGCCGGAGCACACTTTCGGCCTCGCGCCGATTCCCACGTTCACGGACCGCACGCAGGCGCTCAGCGGGCTCGGTTTCGAGCCGGTCCCCGGTGGCGAGTGGTCCTGGTCTGAGTACAGCGAGACCTTCGGTGACCCCGCCTCGCCGGTCGGTCTGATCGCTGAGGTGCGGGTGCGTTCACGGGCGGAGGTGGAGGCGTGAACAGCGTTCAGATCCGTTCAGCCGAGCGCGCGCTGTCGATTGGCACGTGGCTGATCGTCGCGGGCGCCATGCTCTACTCGATCCTCACCGTCACGCCCCTCGCGGCCGAGCACACGCCCGACGAGTGGGACTGGACGGCGCCCATCCTGCCCCTCGTGGTCGACGCGGCGGTGGTCATCGTGGTCCGACTCGATGCGGTGCTGGCACGGCTCGGAGGGTACGGCGGCCGGTGGCCGATCGCCCTGCGCTGGATGACCGGCTGCATGACGTTGGCCTTGAACGTCGCGGACTCCGCACTGAACAAGGACCTGGTGGGCGTGGCCGTGCACGCGGTCGCACCCTTGCTGCTGATCGTCACTGCGGAAACCGGGCTCGCCTACCGGCGCGCCATCGCTGCTGCGGTGGCCGCGCTGCAGGAGCGCCAGCAGGCAGAGCGCGCGGCGCGGGAGAAGGCGGCTGTCGAGCGTCGTGAGACGGCTATGCGGCTGGCCCGTGAGGAGCGCGAGCACGCCGCGATGCTGGCGCGCGAACAACGCGAGCACGAAGCCCGGTTGGTCCGCGAGCAGGCCGAGCGCGAGGAGCGGGCGCGCCGCGAGGAACGCGAACGGGACCAGGCCCGCGAGCAGGCGGAGCGCGCCGAGCGTGAACGCGCTGAACGCGAGCGTGAACAGCTCCAGCAAGTGCGTGAACGCCGTGAGCGCGAGGAGGCCGAGCGCCGCGAGCGTGAGCGGGCCGAGCGGTTGGAGCGTGAACGCCGTGAACAGGCCGAGCGCACTGCGCGGGCCGAGCGTGAACGCGCCGCGCTGCTGGCCGCAGGTCCCGCCATGGAGAAGGTTCCCGAGGAGCGGGCCCGCGCCACGGTGCAGGCCGCGTTCGAGGCGGGCCTTCCGGTGCGATCCGCTGCGGAGCTGTGTGGCTGGTCGGTGGGCTGGGTCGCCACCCGCTACCAGCAACTGCGCGACACAGGCCACCCGACCTTCGAGACTGACGGGGTGCTGGTCTGATGCCCGCGGCCTACAGCAAGTGCTACGACCCCACCGGCGCCCGCTACGGGATTCCCACCTACCCGTGGCGCTACGCCCCGCCTGGTCTTGCCACCCGCCGGCAGCTGCGTGCGAAGGGGCTGCGGCCGGGCGGTCAGCCGATCGTCGCTCAGGCCATGCTGCGTCACCGGGGCCGTAAGTCCGGGGCGAAGGTGGCCTTCCTCTACCGCATCGACCGCGCGAAGCCGGTACGGCCGATGACCTCGCGCCGGTGCGGTGCGCTCGCGCTGGCGATGCTCGCCCGGCGCACCTGCCCGGTCTGCGGCGTGATCTACAGCTACTGCCTGCCGACATCGCTCGGCATGTGCGTGCTGTGCGCTGACGCGCAGCGTGCCACCGCCTGACCTGCACAGCACCCCAACCCTTTCCCTCACCCGAGGAGTTTCGCTGTGTCCAGTCGTACCCGTACCCGCCGCGGCGTGAAGGTGCCCGCCGGGGCGACCACCGTCCGCATCCCGCGCCAGCGTGGCCGGCGCCGCTCGGCTCAGCCGTTCATCGTGGTCGTGCCCGACCGCCCGTCCCTGTCCCGCGAGGCCGCTGGCTTCCTGGGGCGACTGCTGTGGGAGCACCGGCGTGCGCTCGCCCCACTCACCCTCGCCGTACTGGCACTGCCCGTCACGGCCGTCCTGCACACGCTGGCCTGGTGGTCCGGCCTGCTGCTCGCCCCTCTCGCTGCGGGCCCGCTGGCGTGGCTGCTGATCACTCAGCGCCGCCGGCCGGCGGCCGACCGGGGCGTGTTGGGCTGGCGTATCGGCCTGGCTCTGCTCGCCACCGCCGCGACGGCGTGGCTGGCGCTGGGTGCAGCGTTCGGGCCGCTCGCGGGCCCGCTGGAGCTGCTGTGGCTGCTCACCCTGATCGTCGCGCAGAGCGCCTGGCTCATCGTCCGCCGTACGCACTGATCTGAGGAGATCGCCTGATGGCGCGCAACGGAAGCAACCGAGTCCACAACTTCCGCACCCGACAGGCCCAGCAGCCGTACGGCGGCAACACCAACGGCAGTGCTGGCGACAAGTCCAACAAGTTCGCCAACGCCGGCGCCGCCGCGGGCGGCTTCATGGGCGCGATGGGCGGCTCGTTCGTCCCGCCGATCAACGTCACCGTGAACAACAACCGGGGCGCGCGGGCGAACGGGGGCCGCTCGAACGGGCAGTCCCTGTTGCCTGCTCCGGAGTTCAACTCCCCGGCGCAGGTGCGCAACTACTGCAACACGCTGCGCGCCGCCGGGGTGACGCTGTCGATCGAGGTGGCCATGGCCGCGGAGATCCTCAAGAGCGTTCTGGAGTCGGTGCCGGACCCCGAGGGCCGTGCGTTCGGCTCCCGCATCCGCGCCCGCAAGGTCAGCCGCAAGCTGACCAAGGCGGCCGATGACCTGAAAGACGCGGCGAAGAACGCCGCGGGCGCCTACGCCACTTTCCAGCAGGAGTACGAGGAAGAGATCAACCGTGTCCGTCACCGCGCCCGCCGGCCGCAGCAGCCGGTCATGAACTGGGCCCAGCAGTAAGGAGGTAGAGCCATGATGAAGCGCGCAGACAACGAGCAACAGCAGCTCCTGCAACTGATGGAAATGCAGCGGGGCAATGCGGATGGCGGGGGCGTGGGCGCCTTCCTGCTGCATCGGGCCAAGCCGCACATCCCGCCGTGGCTGGGCGTGGGCGGCATCGGCCTGGCCGGCGCTTTGGGGCATCTGCGGTGGGACGAGAGCACCCCGGCTGCAGTCGGCCTCACGCTCACGTCGGTGGCCCTATCCGGCGGCGCCTGGCTGATCGGCAAGACGACCAGCAAGCAGCGCCGCCTGCACACCGCGTTGACTACCGGGCTCGGCTCGGCCTGGCTCACTGCCGCATGCCTGGCCGGCCCCACCGCCGGACCGCTCGATGACCTCTATCTCATGGGCGGCCCCGCGGTCGCCCTGTCGTGGAACGTGCGCATCCTCATGCGACACAACCCCGAAGGGTCCGGCGGAAGCTCAGACGGGGGCCTGCTGGAGAAGGTAGGACTGGCCAAGGCTCAGATCGGTGCCGCGAAGGTGGAGCCAAACCGGGTCACTGCCTCGCTCGCGGTGGAGCAGGGTGAGCAGACCAACGACGACGTGACCAAGGCCTTGAAGCTGATCGCGTCCGCGCTGGATCTGCCGGCCAACGCCGTGCGCTACACCCCCAGCCCTGATTCCTCCCGCCGCGGTGAACTGGTCATTGTCCCCGAAGACATGCTCTCCGAGGTCATCGAGTGGGAAGGGCCGTCCAACGTTGGTGGGTCGATTGCCGATCCGCTGGTCATCGGCCGCTACGACGATGGCGCTCCGCTGCTGCTGTGGCTGCCCGGCGATCCGGACGTGGGCCGCAACTCCACCCACGGCCTGATCGCGGGCGGCACCGGATCAGGCAAGGGCGACGCGGCGCTGAACCTCCTGACGGAGATCCTCTCCCGCCGCGATGTCATCGTGTGGCTGTCGGACCCCAAGGCCTTCCAGGACTTCGGCCCCCTGCGGCCGGGTCTGGACTGGGGTGTCGAGGGCGGCATCGACACCGAGGTCATGGTCGAAGCCATCCAAGGCGTCATCCCCGCCCGCACCCGCTGGCTGGGAGATCACAGCTACCGCCAGTGGGTACCGGCGGCTGCTGCGGTGCAGGAGGACCCCGAGCGCTCCTGCCGGTCGGATGGTCGGGCGTGCGGCTGTGCGGGGATGCCGTTCTTGGTGGCCTGGTTCGAGGAGGCCGCCAACACCCTGCGCGCGCTCGGAGACGATGCGTTCACCGGCATCGCCCAGGAGGCCCGCTCCGCCGGGATCTCCCTGATCGTCTCGCTTCAGCGGCCCTCCTACGACCAAATGTCCACCAGCACCCGCGCCTCCCTGCCCTCCACGATCGCGCTCGGTTGCGACCCGCGCGATGAGGGGTTCAGCCTTCCGGAGTCGGTCATCGACGCGGGCGCCCACCCCGGCGCCTGGGGCAACCGCCGCCCCGGCTACTGCTACGTCGTCACGCCAGGCATCGATGAAGCCCGCTACCCCTCGCCCGGCCGCACGCAGCGCTTCACCCCGCGTGCCGTGCCGGTGATGGAGATGCTCGCCAGCTGGGCCCAGCGCAACGGCGCCACCGCCGACCCCATCACCGCCGGGGCGGCATCCAGCATCGCCGGACGCGCCTACACCGGCCGCGCCACCGATGAAGAGCCGGTCGACCGGCCGGACGTGGAAGAGGACGCGTTGGACGACGAGCCGCGAGCCGGGGTGGACCCCGAAGACCAGGACATCGACCCCGAGGTCGAACTCCCCGACAACCAGCCGGGGGACGATGCTCCGCTGTTCGGGCAGGAGCAGGGCCACAAGCCCTCCCCGGAGGAAGCCCGCCGGCTGTTCGCGCAAGCGCTCGCGGAGTTCGAGGGGGCCGGGCAGATGATCGTCGGGCCGAAGGACTTCATCGACTGGTGCGACCGCAACCACTTCTCCCGCCCGTGGGTGTCCGCCCGCCTCAAGGACGCCGCCCTGGAGGGCCGGTTGGAGGCGACGAACACCACCGGCCGGTGGCGCATCGTCCCCCAACCGGAACCGACCCTGACGGCCGCCTGACACCTGACACCGCCTGACACCGTCACGGCGCCCTGACACCCAAACCCCTAGGCAAAACCGGTGTCACAAACGCGTGACGCCCCGCCCTGACACCCCTGACACCCATCCCTGACACCCGAGCCCTGCGGGCCCGCGCCACACCCCTGGCGCGGGCCCGCGGCCGATTCGAGGGAGACCTCATGGACCACCTGCAGCGGCCCACGGCCGTCGAAGTCCACCACCCCATACCGATCCCGCCGACCGAGCCGTACGCGGCGGCGCTCGCGCCCGGGCAGCCGGGCCACGTGCCCGCGGTGCAGTCGATCGTCCTCCCCGACGGGCGGGTTGCCACCGGCTACACCCTCACCCCGGCCGCGGCGCCCGCGCCCGCGCCGCTCGCGCAGCCGGCCGTGAGTCGTACCGCGGTGAACATCGCGCTCGGAGGGATCGGCTTCGCCGCGGTCTGCGGCGGCCTGGTCCTGCTCACCGGGTTCATCGCCGCGCTCGCTGCCTTCGTCCAGCAGCTCATCATCCTGGCCGCGGTCATCTTCGGCGGCTACATCGCCGTGCAGATCCTCGGCACGAGCCGATCGGGCGGCGGGACAACGGTCAACATCCGCAAGGCCGTCATCAAACGCAACCGCTTCTACGGCTGACCCCACCTCGAAGGAGTAGCGCCATGACGTGCCGCTACTGCACCGGACACCACCCGATCCGCATCGACGCCTACCCCGCCGGCAACCCCCGCGCCTCCCTCGTGGCCACCCGCCGCGCCACCCAGGCCCGCGCGGAAGCTCCCGGCCCGGTCCACGTCCACTACGACGCGATCCACGACACCTTCGCCGTCATCCGCACCGACACCGCGAAGGCCAGCGCGTGAGCACCACCGCGTCGTCAGACCAGCGGCCATCCGGAGAACCCACTGTCGGTCTGGTAGACGAGCGCGATGTTCTCCTTCGCGAGGAGCTCCTGCACGTCAGGGGTGGGAGCGCTCGGCAACAGCACCGCCACCCGCAGCGTCTCGGGCTGGGGAACGTAGCGACGGTAGTCAGCCAACTGCCCGATCGCCATCCGTACGTTGGCCCGAGTGGTGAGCCCCTTGGCCTCGTACAAGACGTGATCCTGCACGTCGTACAGGTCGGGGGTGAGCGCTCCCGGCTCGCCCTTGATGGTGATCTGGAAGCTATGGGTCTCGTGTCCCGCAGCAGCCAGATGCGCCTTGAACGCCTTCACCAACTCGCCCTCGCGACGCAGCACCTTCCGCTGCCCGGCAGGAATATCGGCGACGGTTTCCGAGGTGCTGTGCTGCTCGGCCTTCTTCGCCTTCACCCCGGTCTGCTGCGGAAGAACCACAGCCGCCGGCTGCACAACCGGCGGTGCGGTCACCTCAACCAGCGTGTCGCCAGCGGGCGGCAGGTTGTCCGCCTCTGTCCACGCCGGCTCCGTGCCCTCGACTGGACGCAAGCGAAAGACCAATACGTCCCGCATCACGCCATCTCGGCCCGGTCCCCGCCGGACATCGAACGCCTTCACCGGGTCAACGACCATCTGGCCGATGTATCGCTGCTGCATGGCCCCGCTGCCCGGCACCTTGCCATGCGCCACGAACAGATGGATCTCGCGGCCATCTTCGACGTGGTAGCGCAGCGACTTGTTGCGCCCGGAGACGACCTGATCCCCCCTCGCGCCGGCGCCCGTGTACAGGTACAAGGCTCCGAACTCGTCATCGTCCGCCCGGCCGTCGAAGGTGTAGCCGTACTCCTCACCCGCGGACGGATCGGAGTAGACGAACACCTTTCCTGCATCCGCGGCCGGCTCGATGCCCTGGAACGTCCCACAGCCAAAGGCCTGCGCGATGGCGTCACGCGTCGTTACCAGACCCGGCACAAGATCCACGTTGGTCAGCATGCCGCGACCCTAGCGGCCACCACTGACACCCCGCCGCCGCATTTCTGCGCGGCACGGCCACGCCGGCGGACAATGAGCCAAGCGCACCGCCGATCGCCGATGCCGCCGACCGCCACGTCTCACCCCACCTTTTCTCTTCCGTGGGACTGGGAGGGCGGCTACAGAGGGGATGTCTGACCCCCGACCACACCAATAGACGTGTGGTGACCTGCGGCAAGTGCCCGTCGCCGAACGGCAGTACGCAACACGTGTCGCAACAGTTGCCGCAACTCATGCCGCAACCGACGCCGCAACGCTTGGAGCAACAGCGGCGTATCTCCAACCCGCTCAATTGACTGGGAGAGACCTGTGTCCTTCGGAGAAACCCCGATTACCGTCGTCGGCAACTTGACCACCGACCCGGAGGTTAAGTTCACCGACTCCGGTGCGGCGCTGGCCAAGTTCACCATCGCCGCCACCCCGCGCACCTTCGACAAGACCACCAATCAGTGGAAGGACGGCACGTCCACGTTCTTCCGCTGCGCCGCCTGGCGCTCCCTCGCGGAGCACGTCGCCGAATCACTGACCAAGGGCTCGCGCGTGGTGGCCACCGGTCGTATCCGGCAGCACAACTGGCAGACCCCCGAGGGCGAGAACCGCTCCATGCTCGCCCTGGAGATTGACGACATCGGCGCCTCACTGCGCTTCACCACCGTCGCCATCAACGCCAGGCAGCCCGCCGCGGATGCGTCCGGCGACGCATGGTCCACCGACCAGCCGTCGACCGACTCGAAGTTCAGCGAAAAGCCCCCGTTCTAGCTACGCCAAGGGCGGCCCCCTCGTCTCGCCAAAGTCGCGGGGCCGCCCTTGTCCACCTGCCCACTACAGACCTGTGGAGGTCTCCAGCATGACGCATGACGCACGCCCCGCGCTGCTGAGCGCGGCGCTCGATGCTGCCGCCCGCGGCTGGCCCGTCCACCCGTTGCGCCCCGGCGGCAAGGGCTCGGCCCTGCACGGTGAACGCTCCTGCACCGGCAGAAGCCACTGCACCAACGGGCACGTGAAGTGGGAGCAGCGGGCCACCTGCGACCCTGAACGCATCCGCCGCACCTGGCAGAGCGGCGCCTTCAACGTCGGCATCGCCCCCGGCCCCGCTCACCTCTTGGTCGTGGATCTCGACATTCCCAAGGGAAAGGACGGTTCGGACGCGCCTTGCGGCGCGACGAACTTCCAGGCGCTCTGCGAGCACGCCGGTGCCCCATGGCCCGCCACCTACACGGTGCGGACCCCCAGCGGCGGCCTCCACCTGTACTTCCACACCGCCAGCCGCCTGCCGAGCACGGCGGGAGCCCTCGCTGAACGCATCGACACCCGCGCGTGGGGCGGCAATATCGTCGCCGCCGGAAGCCACACCTCCCAAGGCGCCTACGTGATCGAAGTCCACGGCGCAGTAGCGGAGTTGCCTGACTGGCTTCACACCCTCCTCCAACCCCCAGCCGTCGCACCGGGTACAGCTCGGCTCGCGCCGTTGCTCGCGCCCGGCACGGTCAGCCGCCGCGCCAGCGTGGCACTGGAACGGGAGGCCGCGCAGGTGGCGGGGACGGGTGAAGGGGGCCGCAATCAGCGGCTGTTGGCGGGCGCCCGCGCGCTGGGGCGCTTCGTGGCCTGGGGCGAGATCCCCCGGCACGTGGTGGAGGAGGCTTTTCAGGCGGCCGGGGAGGCGGCCGGCCTGTCCGCATCCGAGTGCACGGCGACTATCCGCAGCGCCCTGAACTGGTCGATCCGCACCGCCCGCCCGCGGGAGGCCGCATGACCACCGCACCCCGCCCGGCCCTGAAAAGCCTCCCCAGCACGCCCTCCAGGCTCGACTCCGCGGACAGCGCTGGAGCCCCGGATCGGGTGGGCGACCGAAAGGAAGTCGCCCGTCAGGGCGTCCTTTCAGCCCTTCCCGTCGGACAGCACCCGAGCGGCCCGTCTGCCGGTGATGGGCGCTATCCCGTCGCCTGGCTCCACATCCGTGCGCCACGCGGCGCCACCCGCACCGCCACCTCGAAGTGTCTGTGCGGCCGGGACCGCAGCGCCGTGGGACGACGCAAGGTGCTCGCCCTGATCGAAGACCACACCGCCCACCGCACCCAATGCCCGCTCCGCACCACTCAGGAAGGGAGGAACGCCGCATGACCACCACCCCCGAGGCTGCGCCGTCCATCGACGGAGCCGCACTGCTCGATGAGGTTGAAGCGTTCCACCGCCGCTTCAACATCTTCCCGACCGAACACGCCTACGTCGCCGTGACGCTGTGGGACGCACACGCCCACCTCATGGACGCACTCGACGGCACCGCCCGTCTCGCTTTCCTCAGCCCCGAGCCGGGCTCGGGGAAGTCACGGGCCCTGGAGATCGTGGAAACGCTCACCCCGCGTGCGGCGACCACCGTCAATGCGTCCGCCAACGCGCTGTTCCGGCTGGTAGCCGCAGACGGGGGAACGCCCACGATCCTCTTTGACGAGATCGACACCGTCTTTGGCCAGAAAGCCGGCGGGAACGAAGAGGTCCGCGGGTTCCTCAACTCCGGCTACCGGCGCGGCGCCAAGTCCCTGCGCTGCGTCGGGGACGGCTCCAACCAGACCACCGAGTGGTTTTCCTCGTTCTGCGCGGTGGCCATGGCCGGGCTCGGCTCCCTGCCGGACACGATCCTGACCCGCTCGGTCATCATCCGGATGCGCAAGAAGGCCCCCAACGAGAAGTGCGAGTCCTACCGGCGCCGCACCCACGAGAAGCAGGGCCACGCCCTGCGTGACAAGCTCGCCGACTGGGCCGCCACCCTTCACGAGCAGGTCGCGGATGCATGGCCGGAGATGCCCGAAGGGGTCTCGGACCGCCCGGCGGATGTGTGGGAGCCGCTCCTCGCGGTCGCGGATGCGGCCGGCGGGCATTGGCCCGAGCGGGCCCGCGCCGCCTGTGTCGCGCTCATCAAGGCCGCCACGGAAGGGGATGAAGCCTCCCTCGGGGTGAGGCTGCTGACCGATCTGCGCGACCACGTGTTCTGCGGCGCCGATCGGATGCCCACCGCCGCCATCCTCGAAGTCCTCCTCGGACTCGATGACGCCCCGTGGGCAGACATGAGCGACGACGGGCAGCACAGCAAGCCGCTCACCGCGCGCGCCCTGTCCAAGCTCCTGAGCCAGTACGTCCGCCCCGACAACACCCCGATCCGCCCCCGTGGCATCCGGGTCGGCAGCGGCACCCCCAAGGGCTACTACGCGGAAGACCTGAGCGACGCGTGGGCCCGCTACTGCCCCCCTCCCCCCGGAGGATCCGCAACAGCCGAAACATCCGCAACATCGCAGGTCAACGGGGGTGAATTTGTGGCGGAAGGTCCTTCCGGCAGCCGCCACACGTCTGCGGAAACCGACACACGTCAGCTCCGCATCGCCAGCTGACCAGCCGCACCCGATAGGTGCCGCCGCGCTCCCGCGTGGCGGCACCTATCCGCAACACAACCGGCATCCGCCACGCACTCAAGCCGCTGACCAGCAGTGTTGCGGCGTGGCGGATGTTGCGGATTTCCCAGAGACCCAGGCGAGTTGACCCCACCCCGATGGAGGCCAGCACATGTCCGCAAACCGCGGCAACGCTCGCAGCATGCTCACGCTCCCCGAGGTCTGCGACGAACTGCACGTCTCGCGCTCAACCTTCTACGACTGGCGTCAGAAGGGGCGCGCACCCAGGTGCATCAAGCTTCCGAACGGCGATTTGCGCGTACGTCGGAGCGACCTGAACCACTGGCTCGATGCTCATGAGGACGCTGCCTGATGGAGACGACGTACAAGGTCAAAGTCTGGAAGATCGCCGTCTACAAGGGCGCCAAAGGAACGACCTACACCGCGCGTTGGACCCTGGACGGTAGGGAGTATCGGGAGCCGTTCGGGACGCGTGCGCTCGCGGACAGCTTCCGATCGGAACTTGTCAGTGCCATGCGCCGCGGCGAGGCGTTCAGCCGAGAGACCGGACGCCCCGTCTCCCATGCCTCGGGTGCGAGCGCGGTCAACTGGTATGACTTCGCAGTTCAGTTCGCTGACGCTCAGTGGCACCGGACCGCTGGCAACAGCCGGAAGAACACCGCAAAGGCGCTGACTGCCACGACCGTTGCCTTCCTGCGTACCTCTCCGACGACCTTCAAGCCGGTCGACGTGCGTACCGCGCTTCGCGAGTTCGCGTTCAACACGCGGCGACGTGAGGAGGCGCCGCCCGAGGTGGCGACCATTTTGAAGTGGGTGGAGCGCAACACCCTGTCCATGGCGGCCTGGGAGGACCCGGTTAAGGTCGAAGGCGTCCTGCGCTCGGTCGATACGTTGCTTGACGGCAAACGCGCCGCAGCGAGTTCCATCAAGCGCACGCGTCGCATCCTGAACGTAGCTATGGCGTACGCGATCAAGCACAAGATCCTGCGTAGGAACCCCCTCCCGAAGGGGAGGGGTGCAACGCCCAAGACCTCCAATGCGGTGGACCGAAGGTCCCTGATCCATCCGCAGCGAATGGCCCGGATCCTTGCTCGCATCCGGCGCCGCACTCGCGGGGGCAGGCGACTGCACGCGTACTTCAGCACGCTCTACTACACAGGCCCACGGCCGGAGGAAGCCGTGGCGATGTACGTGGACGACGTGACGCTCCCTCCTGCGGATGCGGAAGACCAGTGGTGCGACATCCTGTTCCACACCGCAGAGCCGGAAGTCGGGAAGAACTGGACCGATGACGGGGCGATTCACGAAGAGCGTGGGCTGAAAGGGCGCGCCGACGATGACACTCGCATCGTGCCTGGTCCTCCGGCGCTGACGAGGATCATTCGGGAGCACATCAAGGCCGAGGGGCTCAAGCCCGGTGACCGGCTGTTCCAGGGCGAGAACGGCGGAATCCTCGCCGGATCGGTCGCCCGCCGGGCCTGGGGGACCGCCCGCAAGGCTGAGCTGACCGAGCGGGAGTACGAATCCCCGATGGGGCGCCGGATCTACGACATCCGGCACACCCGCCTGACGAAGTGGCTCAACGACGGCATCCCGCCGGCGCAGGTCGCCTACTGGGCGGGGAACAGCGTCCCGGTCCTGCTGGCTTTCTACGCCGGCTGCATCGAGGGGCAGCTCCCGGACCTCAAGCGCCGGATGGAGGCACAGGGAGACCTCCCCGAGCTGCCGTAACTGGAGCAAGCGGCTCGGACGTGCGTCTCCGCGTATTCACCGTGGCCACCCGCAGAAACCCGGTGACAGCCGGACAGCGCCGGACCTACCCCACGCTGACCTGGGGGCGGTCCGGAGCTTACGCGTCCGCTACCCGCAGCCCGCTACGTTGCCCTGACCAGCAAAAAGGCCCTCCGGGGTGGAGGGCCGAACGAGGATGGACTGAGGCGCCCCCGGCAGGACTCGAACCTGCGGCCAAGCGCTTAGAAGGCGCCTGCTCTATCCACTGAGCTACGGGGGCCGGATGGTGGCCGGTGGCCTGGAGCCCGGGTGGGGACGAGCCGTGACCTTGCCGGGGACAAGGATAGGGCTCCCGGGTCCTTGTCCCTGGTGCTTCGCCTCCGCGGCACTATGTGGAGGTTCAGTGAAGCGGTCCTGATAATCGCAGGCAGGTACGAGTCTCGCATCGCTTTTAGCGTCTCGCGCCCCGGGTGTTGTGCACTCGTTATGCCTGTGCCCCAGTCGCCCCTTCCATCCCATGTGTCCGATCGGCGCGCAGGGGTGCCCATATGCTTCAGAAAGCCGTCAAAATTGGGCATTCTTCGCATGTGGTGACCTTGGACGTACGGCCTCAACTGCTCGACGCACTATCCGCCCTGCGCGAGCGTGTCGCCGCCGCACGCTTTCCGCTCCCCTTGGAGGGGGCGCCACGCGCGCGTGCCAACCGCGACGAGCTCCTTGCCCAGCTCGACGACTACTTGGTGCCCCGCTTGCGGGCCCCCGAAGCGCCCCTGCTCGCCGTGATCGGGGGTTCCACCGGGGCGGGCAAGTCGACCCTGGTGAACTCCCTCGTCGGGCGGCAGGTCAGTGAGGCGGGTGTGCTGCGCCCGACGACCCGGACGCCGGTCCTTGTGTGCCATCCGGAGGATCATCACTGGTTCGCCGGAATGCGCGTACTGCCCGACCTCACGCGCGTGTGGGTACCCCGTCCGGAGCCTTCGGCCGGGGACGACGAGGACGACGACGGGAGCGATGACCTGCTTCCGCTGGGGCCCGACGGCGAGCAAGCGCTGCGCATCGAGACCTCGGAGACCCTGCCCCAGGGGCTCGCGCTCCTGGACGCTCCCGACGTCGACTCCCTCGTCTCCGACAACCGGATCCTCGCCGCCGAGCTGATCTCGGCGGCCGACGTCTGGGTGATGGTGACCACCGCGTCCCGGTACGCGGACGCCGTGCCCTGGCATCTGCTGCGTACCGCCAAGGAGCACGACGCCACGCTCGTCACCGTCCTCGACCGGGTGCCCCACCAGCTGGTGGCCGAGGTGTCGCGGCAGTACGGAGCGCTGCTCGTCAAAGCGGGCCTTGGCGACGTGCCGCGCTTCACCGTGCCCGAGCTGCCCGAGTCCACGGGCGGCGGCGGACTGCTTCCCGCCACCGCCGTCGCGCCGCTGCGGGCCTGGCTCACCCACCGGTCCCAGGAGCCCACGGCCCGGGCGCAGGCCATCGCGCGCACCGCGCACGGCGTCATCCAGTCCCTCAACGTGCGGGTCCCGGAGCTCGCGGGCGCCGTCGCCATCCAGTACGCGGCCGCACTGCGGCTCACGTCCGCCGTCGACGAGGCGTACGGACACGAGCACGCGCGCGTGCGGGAGCGTCTGCAGGCGGGGGCCGTCCTCGCGGGCGACGCGCTGAAGCGGTGGCGCAGCTACCCCCTGGACTGCGGCGCGGGCGAGCTCCTCGACGCCGTCGCCGAGAGCCTGGAGGCGCTGCTGCTGTGCGCGGTGACCGCCGCCGACGAGCGGATCGACGAGGCCTGGCGGCGCGAGCCGGCCGCCGCCGCCCCCGGGCTCGGTGTCCGTGACCGGTCCCTGGAGAGCGCGGAGGGCGCCGAGAGCGCCGAGCACCGCATCGGGATGGCGGTACGCCGCTGGCGACGCGTCCTGGAGGAGTACGCGGAGGAAGAGATCCGCGGGCTCGACCGGATCGAGAAGAACTTCCTCCCCGACCCCGAGATGGTGGCCGCCCTGCTCGCCACGGCCCTGCTCGGCGGGGGCCGCGGACGCTCGGCGGGCGAGACGCTCGCCGAGCGGATCGGCGCCCACGGAGCGCTCCGGCTGCGGGACCGGGGCGGACGCCTGCTCACCACCTACCTGGACAACGTCCTGGACGCGGAGCGCGAGCGACGCCTCGCCCCTCTCGACGCCCTCGACGTGAACCCCGAACCCCAGGCCGACCTGATCGCCGCGCTGTCCGTACTGCAGAAGGAGAGGTGACCGCCGTGACTGCCGTCACTGATCACACCGAGCACGAGCGGGAGCGCGAAGAGCCTCCCGAGGGGTCGAGGAGCCCCGAGGGCGCCGCGGAGGAGACCCGTGGCGGCTCGGAAGCCGTCTGGGACGACGGGCTGATCGCGCGACGCGGCGGTACCACGCGCGATGGCTCGGCTGAGGGGGCGGGCGGCGTGGCGAGGGGCGGCGCCGATGCGTATGCCCCTGCGGAGACTTCCTCCGGAGCGCTGTCCGGTACGGGTGCACCGTCCGGTACCGGTACGCAGTCCAGTACGCCATCCGGTGCTCCCTCCCGTACGCCATCCGATACCACGCCCAGCATTTCGACCGCCTACGAAGGACCCCTGCGCGCCCGGCTCGACGCCCTGCGTGAACTCGTCGGGCTCTCCCGCACCCGCCTCGACAGCGCCACGCTCGCCGAGGCGGGCCGGGTCCTCGACGAGGCCGCGGCCCGGCGCAGGCTCTCCGGGCGGCACACCGTCGTCGCCATCGCGGGTGCCACGGGGAGCGGCAAGTCGACGCTGTTCAACGCCCTGGCCGGGGTGACGATCTCGGAGACCGGCGTCCGTCGGCCGACCACGGCGGCCCCCATCGGGTGCAGTTGGACCGACGGCGCCGCAGGGCTCCTGGACCGGCTCGGCATCCCGGGGCGGCTGCGCAGACGCCCGCTCCAGGGCCCGGACATGAACACCCTGGAGGGGCTCGTCCTGATCGACCTGCCCGACCACGACTCGGCGGTCGGGGAGCACCGCGCGCACGTGGACCGGATCCTCGCGCTCGTCGACGCGGTCATCTGGGTCGTCGACCCCGAGAAGTACGCCGACGCGATGCTCCATGAGCGCTATCTACGGCCCATGGCGGGGCACGCCGAGGTCATGTTCGTCGTGCTCAACCAGGTGGACCGGCTGCCGGGCGACGCCGCCGACCAGGTGCTGGACGATCTGCGGCGGCTGCTCGACGAGGACGGCATCGCCCTGGGCGAGCACGGCGAACCAGGTGCCACCGTGCTCGCCCTCTCCGCGCTGACCGGCGACGGGGTCGATGAACTCCGGGAGTCCCTCGGCCAGTTCACCAAGGAGCGAGGCGCCGCCGCCCGGCGGATCGCTGCCGACCTGGACGCCACCGCCGACCAGCTGTGGCCGGTGTACGCGGCCGGGGCCGGGTGGCACGGAGGCCGGGGCAGGTCGTGGATCGGGCTCAGCGAAGAGGCGCGCGAGGAGTTCACCGACCGGCTCGCGGACGCGGTGGGCGCGGCGGCGGCAGGGCAGGCCGCGGAACGGGCCTGGCAGCGCAACGCGGGCAAGGCGTGCGGCACGCCCTGGCTGAGGCTGTGGCGTTGGTACGAGGCCCAGCGCTCGCCGCGGGGTATCGGCTGGCCCGTGGCGCAGGCGCCCGCGGACGAGGAGGCCACGGCTCGGCAGCGTGTCGAGCAGGCGGTGCGCACGGTGGCCGACGAGGCTGCTTCCGGGTTGCCCCAGCCCTGGGGGCAGGCCGTGCGGGAGGCCGCGGTGCGCGGCGCGGAGGGGCTGCCCGAGGCGCTCGACGAGCTGACGGCGTCGGCCGGGGTGCCGGAGGGGAGGCCTCCGCGGCCCGGGTGGTGGCCGGTCGCGGTCCTCGCCCAGGCGGCGATGACGTTGCTCCAAGTCGTGGGCGGGCTCTGGCTGGTGGCGCAGATCATCGGGATCGCGGAGCCGAATCTGGGCGTGCCGGTGCTGCTGATGCTGGCCGGCATCGTGGGCGGACCCTGCGTGGAGTGGGGGAGCCGGATGGCGGCGCGAGGGCCGGCGCGACGGTACGGCCTGGACGCGGAACGGCGGTTGCGGGAGGCGGCCGCCGGGTGCGGGCGGGCGAGGGTCCTCGATCCGGTGGCGGCGGAGCTGCTGCGGTATCTGGAGGTGCGGGAGCAGTACGTGCGGGTGACGGGGGCGGCGGTGGGCTGAGGGGGCCTCAGGGGGGCGCCGTCCGGGGGCCCGACGCGCTGTTCGGGGGGCCGGCGCGCCCCGTTCGGGTGAGGGAGTTTTCCACAACTGGCCGGTAGACCACAGGGCTCAGCGAGATCGTGCCGACCGGTCCACTCTGAGATCAAGCCGCGGGACCGACCGCCGCGGCGGCGGAAGCGGAGTGGACGAGGGAGGGGTTCGGCATGAACGAGACCTTGGTGACGGTGGTGGGGAACGTCGCGACGACGCCGGTGTTCCGGGAGTTGCCGTCCGGGCCGGTGGCCCGGTTCCGGCTCGCGGTGACGGCGCGGTACTACGACGCGGTGCAGAACGTCTGGGCGGACGGGCACACCAACTTCTTCACGGTGTGGGCGAGGCGATCGCTCGGCTCGAATGTGCAGGGTTCCCTGACGATCGGTGAACCCGTCATCGTGCAGGGCAAGTTGAAGGTGCGCGACGAGGAGCGGGGCGGCCAGCACTGGACGTCGGCGGACATCGACGCGATCGCGATCGGCCACGATCTCTCGCGCGGGACGGCGGCGTTCCGGCGCGTGCTCAAGGCGAACGCGGCACTCTCGGATCCAGCGGCGGCCCGAGAGCAGGCACTTGAGCCCGAGCCTGAGCCGGTCGGGTGAGGGGCCCGGGGTGATGGCCCGTCAGAGGCGGCGGCGGGCGGCGACCGATGTGCGGCTTATCGGCGAATGGGTGCCGTTGATTTGTCGATAAGCCCAGTTCTGAAAGGTTGTTGGCGATAACGATTCCGAGTCGGATCGGTTATCGAACGGCAGGACTGGGGACCGTGGTGTGCCGCGTCCCTAGGATGCCGAACGTAGCTAACGGGGCAGTAGGTAGTGGAGGCCACGCAGGTGGCAGGTGATTCTGCCCCTTTCGATCTGCTGGCGGGACCACCCCCCTCGATGTGAACGGGTCCCGTCCGGAGGGGAATTCTGTGTCTTTTGCGCGTTCAGTGTTGTCGGCGTTCTCTGCCTTCTCCGGGGGCCGTGCGTGCTCTGCCCCGTCCCGGGGGAGACGAGGCGCAGCGCGCCTCGCCGCGGTGACGCTGGCGACCGGAGCCCTCGCGGCGGGCGCGATAGCCACCGCGGGCCCCGCCGCGGCGGAAGAGGCTCCGCAGCGCCGGGGCGGAGCCGTCGCGACGCTGGGCGGGCTCCAGACGTACGGCCAGGCCGTCGTCCGTGACAACGGGGAGAGCCAGCAGGTGCCCGCAGGCCTCTTCGAGATGTCCGTGGACGGCGGCGGCACCCTGCAGACGTACTGCATCGACATCCACAACCCCACGCAGAAGGACGCGGAGTACCAGGAGACCCCCTGGAGCGGCACTTCGCTGAACGGCAACAAGGACGCGGGCAGGATCCGCTGGATCCTGCAGAACTCCTACCCGCAGGTGAACGACCTCGCCGCGCTGGCCCACAAGGCGGGCACACGGGCACTGACCGAGCAGGCGGCGGCGGTCGGCACGCAGGTGGCGATCTGGCGCTACTCGGACGGCGCCGAGGTGGAGGCGGTCGACCCGCAGGCCGAGAAGCTCGCGGACTACCTCTACAAGAGCGCTCGCGGTTCGGCGGAGCCCAAGGCGTCGCTGACCCTCGACCCGCCCGCGGTCTCCGGGCGCGCGGGGGAGCGGGTCGGTCCGGTCACCGTGCGGACGGACGCGGACGCCGTGTCCGTGACCCCGCCCGCGGACTCCGTGGCCAGCGGAGTGAAGGTCGTCGGCAAGGACGGCAAGCCCGTCACCTCCGCGGCCAACGGCAGCCGGCTGTTCTTCGACATCCCCAAGGACGCCCCGGACGGCTCGGCGGCGCTCGCCGTACAGGCGTCGACCACGATTCCGGTCGGCCGGGCCTTCGCCTCCGAGACCCGGAGCCAGACACAGATCCTCGCGGGCTCCAGCGAGTCCACGGTCTCCGCGAGTGCGAGCGCCACCTGGGCCAAGGAGGGCGCGATACCGGCGCTGTCCGCGGAGAAGAACTGCGCCAAGAGCGGCGTGGACATCACGGCGAGCAACAAGGGCGACCGGCCGTTCACCTTCCGCCTCATGGGCGCCAAGCACACCATCGAGGCCGGCGCGTCGCGAACGGTGACGATCCCGCTTCAGGAGGACCAGCCCTACGACTTCACGATCAAGGGCCCGAACGGCTTCGAGAAGCGGTTCAAGGGCGTACTCGACTGCCAGACCGAGGGCAGCGCGATCGGCAGCAAGACAGAGCCGGTGTCCGACCCGAGCCCGGCATCAGCGGGAGGCACGAGCACAGGCGGCGGCGACCTCGCGGAAACGGGCGGCTCCAGCGCGACCCCGATGATCGCCGGAATAGCGGTCCTCATGGTCGTACTCGGCGCGGCAGCGATGTTCCTCCTCCGCAAGAAGAAGGACCCGACGGCCACGGAGACGCCGACCGAGGACTGATCGGTGCGATCGGTGCGATCCCCGGCAGACCGTTCCCGGCAGATCATGGCAGTCAGTGATCTGCCGGTTACCCAAGTCGCCGGTGAACGTCCAGCTCATGGCCCCCCGGCCATACTGGTTTCCTCCGGGAGGTGGCTGTCAGGCAAGATGGGGTGTATCTGCCCACTCACTGATTGCCGGACGGTTTCTCTTGGCTGAGTACATCTACACCATGCGCAAGACGCGCAAGGCGCACGGCGACAAGGTGATTCTCGATGACGTCACCTTGAGCTTCCTCCCTGGCGCGAAGATCGGTGTCGTGGGCCCCAACGGCGCCGGTAAGTCCACGGTGCTGAAGATCATGGCCGGGCTCGAGCAGCCGTCCAACGGTGACGCGTTCCTCTCGCCCGGTTACAGCGTCGGCATCCTCATGCAGGAGCCGCAGCTCGACGAGTCGAAGACCGTCCTGGAGAACGTCCAGGACGGCGCCGCCGAGATCATGGGCAAGCTCAAGCGCTTCAACGAGGTCGCCGAGCTCATGGCGACCGACTACTCGGACGCGCTCATGGAAGAGATGGGCAAGCTCCAGGAGGACCTGGACCACGCCAACGCATGGGACCTCGACGCCCAGCTCGAGCAGGCCATGGACGCGCTCGGCTGCCCGCCCGGCGACTGGCCCGTCACCACCCTCTCCGGCGGTGAGAAGCGCCGCGTCGCGCTCTGCAAGCTCCTCATCGAGGCGCCCGACCTGCTGCTCCTCGACGAGCCCACCAACCACCTCGACGCCGAGTCGGTGAACTGGCTGGAGCAGCACCTCGCGAAGTACGCGGGCTGCGTCATCGCCGTCACCCACGACCGGTACTTCCTCGACAACGTCGCCCAGTGGATCCTTGAGCTCGACCGTGGTCGCGCCATCGCCTACGAGGGCAACTACTCCACGTACCTGGAGAAGAAGCAGACCCGTCTCAAGGTCGAGGGCCGCAAGGACGAGAAGCGCGCCAAGCGCCTCAAGGAAGAGCTCGAGTGGGTGCGGTCCAACGCCAAGGGGCGTCAGGCCAAGTCCAAGGCCCGTCTCGCGCGCTACGAGGAAATGGCCGCCGAGGCGGACAAGATGCGGAAGCTGGACTTCGAGGAGATCCAGATTCCGCCGGGCCCGCGGCTGGGTTCGATCGTCGTCGAGGTCGAGAATCTGTCGAAGGCCTTCGGTGACAAGGTGCTTGTCGACGACCTCAGCTTCTCGCTGCCGCGCAACGGCATCGTCGGCATCATCGGTCCGAACGGCGCGGGCAAGACCACGCTGTTCAAGATGATCCAGGGCCTGGAGGAGCCGGACTCCGGCAGCATCAAGGTCGGCGACACGGTCAAGGTCAGCTACGTCGACCAGGGCCGCGCCAACATCGACCCGAAGAAGACCCTCTGGGCCGTGGTGAGCGACGAGCTCGACTACATCAATGTCGGGCAGGTCGAGATGCCCTCGCGGGCGTACGTCTCCGCCTTCGGCTTCAAGGGGCCGGACCAGCAGAAGCCTGCCGGTGTGCTCTCCGGTGGTGAGCGCAACCGCCTCAACCTGGCGCTGACCCTCAAGGAGGGCGGCAACCTCCTCCTCCTCGACGAGCCGACGAACGACCTCGACGTCGAGACCCTGTCGTCGCTCGAGAACGCACTGCTCGAGTTCCCCGGTGCGGCTGTCGTGATCTCCCACGACCGGTGGTTCCTTGACCGAGTCGCCACGCACATCCTCGCCTACGAGGGTGACTCCTCGTGGTACTGGTTCGAGGGCAACTTCGAGTCGTACGAGAAGAACAAGATCGAGCGCTTGGGCGCCGACGCGGCCCGTCCGCACCGTGCCACTTACAAGAAGCTCACCCGAGGCTGAGACTGAGACTGACATGAGTCGGCATATTTACAGCTGCCCCCTCCGGTGGTCGGACATGGATGCCTTCGGGCACGTCAACAACGCCGTCTTCCTGCGGTACTTGGAAGAGGCGCGGATCGACTTCATGTTCCGGCTCGCACCGGGGGACGGCAGCCCGTCGTTCTCGGGCGGGTCCGTCGTGGCCCGCCATGAGATCGACTACGTACGGCCGTTGGTCCACCGGCACTCGCCGGTGACCATCGAGTCGTGGGTGACGAAGATAGGCGCTGCCTCGCTCACCATCTCGTACGAGGTCAAGGACCCCGAGCAGGTGTACGTGCGGGCCACGACGATAGTCGTCCCCTTCAACCTGGAGGCGCAGCGGCCGCGGCGGATCACCGCCGAGGAGAAGGCCGTGCTCCTGACGTTCATGGACGACGCCACCGACGACGGTGCGGAGGCGCTCGTCGCATGACGGCGCAGCTGCACTTCGCCGACGCCGGGGAGGCGGGGGATCTCGCCGCCTTCCTGGCCCGGCTCATCCACTACGACAAGGCCGCGGCGGTCCGGCTGCAGGCGGCGGGCGACACGCTCGCCGTGTTCGGCAGGCCGCCGTCGTTCGAAGTGCTCGCCATCCGTACGGCGCGGCTCGCGAAGCCGTACGAGTACGGGCTCGACTCCTCGCTCGATGTCACCGTCTCCGCCGGTGAACTCCTCGAATCCGTGGGGGAGTCGGCGGAGTCCGTCGAGTCGGCGGGCGTGGCCTCCGTGCCGCAGGCCGTCACCGGGCCGCCGTGGGCCGGAGTTCTTCCGCCGCGCGGCGGCTGGCAGCCGGAGCGGGGGCTTCCGCCGGTGGACGCCGTGCGGGGGCTTGTCGCGGCCGCGGTCGGCGAATTCAAGTCCCGGGTCGAGGAGTTGCCGCAGGAGCGGCGGGTCCGGGCCGAGCTCGACGGGCTGGGCCGGGAGATCTGGTCCAGGACCATCGGGGACACGGGCCTGCCCGTGCGGGCCGCGCATGCCGCGCAGGCCCTGGGGTTCCTGCGGGGGGACTCGCTCGACCTGCTGTCCTCCGGTGCGTGGCTGCGGCTGCGTACGAACTACGGGTCGATCGCCGTGCGCCGGGCCGGAGTCGGCGGCCTCTCGGTGACGCCGGCCTAGCGGCCGGGTCACCGAGTGAGCACCGCACGAGGGTGGAGAGCCGTCAGCCCTCGGAGTTGACCATGGACGCCGCCGCGTACGTCAGGTAGTTCCACAGCGTCCGCTCGTGCTCCTCGGAGAGCTTCAGCTCCTCGACGGCGCTCCGCATGTGCTTCAGCCAGGCGTCGTGCGCGGCCCTGTCGACGGTGAACGGGGCGTGACGCATCCGCAGCCGGGGGTGGCCGCGGTTGTCGCTGTACGTGCGAGGGCCGCCCCAGTACTGCATCAGGAACAGCGCGAGGCGCTCCTCGGCCGGGCCCAGATCCTCCTCCGGGTACATCGGCCGCAGCAGCGGGTCCTCCGCGACTCCCTGGTAGAAGAAGTGCACCAGGCGCCTGAAGGTCTCCTCGCCGCCGACCTGTTCGTAGAAGGTCTGCTCCTGAAGCGTGCCGCGCGGGATCTCTTTCACACCGTCCATGGTCTCAGACGAGGCGACCGAGGACGGAAGGCTTAGGACCGACGGCCTGCGGACCGGCACTGATTCCCCACCCACCGGGACCGATCTCCTCCGGATCGGTACGTTTCGTCGCTCGCATCGCGGGCCATACCGCAGCACAGTGGCTATATGGGACCCACAGTCGACCCACTGCTCGCCGCGGAGGCCGGATCCGCCCTGGTGCGCGAGATCGAGGCGAGCGGTGCCTGGACGCGGGACCCCGGCCTTCGCGCCGCGTTCGAGCACGTCCCACGGCACCTCTTCGTGCCGTACTACTACGTCGCGTCCTCGGGCGGCGGCTACGAACGCCTCTGGGGCGAGGACCCCGACCCCGCACGCCGGGCACGCTGGCTGCGCGGCGCCTACGCGGACGCCCCGCTCGCCACCCGCGTACGGGACGGAGAGCTGCTCTCGTCCAGCAGCCAGCCCTCCCTGATGGCGAAGATGCTGGAGGAGCTCGACCTGCGCGACGGGGACTGCGACGTCCTGGAGATCGGCGCGGGCACCGGCTACAACGCGGCCCTGCTCGCCCACCGGGTCGGCGATGAGCACGTGACCACCGTCGATCTGGACCCGGAGATCACCGAGTCCGCGCGGCGGCACCTCACGGCAGCCGGGTACCACCCGGCGGTCGTCACCGGTGACGGCACCGCGGGGTGTCCCGAGCGCGCTCCGTACGACCGGATCATCGCGACCTGCACCCTGGCCTCCGTGCCGCGCCCCTGGCTGGCGCAGAGCCGCCCCGGCGCCCGCATCCTGACCCCGCTGGCCACCGGCCTGATCGCGCTGACGGTGCGGGACGCCGAGCACGCCGAGGGCCGCTTCCTGCACACCCCCGCGTACTTCGTGCCCCTGCGGGGAGGCAGCAGAAGGGCCCCGCACGAGCAGCACCTCGGGGGGCTGCCGCGCAGGGCCCTGCAGAACGAACTCTTCCGCTTCTTGCTGGAGCTGACCGCGGGCAGCCTCGACCCCTACGAGGCCCTCGCCCTGTGGCAGCGCGAGGACCGGCCGGTGCGCGAGCGGTTCGGGGTCACCGTCAGCGGGCCGCACGAGTGGGCCTGGCTCGACGACCCCGAAGGGCCGTACGCCTGGCCACTCGCGTGAGCCCTTGTGCGGCGATCCTCAGCTGTGCCGGATCGTGATCGTCGTCCAGGCGCCCACGTGCACCCGGTCGCCGTCCTGGAGCGGCACAGGGACGAACGGCTGGATGGGCTCCTCGCCGTTGTTGACCGTGGTGCCGTTGGTCGAGTTCTGGTCGACGACCGCCCAGGTGCCGTCCGGCTGCTGGACCAGGACCGCGTGCTGGTGCGATACGCCCGGGTCCTCCGGCGGCACCGACAGGTCGATGTCCGGGGTGTCGCCGGTGGAGTGCCTGCGGCGGCCGATGGTGATCTGGTTGCCGGCCAGCGGGCGCTGCTGCTCGGGCGAGTACGCGGGCAGGTTCAGGCCCGACGCCTCGGGACCGCTGCGGTGCATCATCGCCATGAAGTACTCACGGTCAGGACCGATCGTCGCTGACCAGGAGACCGTGCCGGTGCCGGGACCGGGCACCGCCTGATAGCCGGGAGGGCCCTGTGGCGCCTGCGTCTGCTGAGGCGGCTGCTGGCCCGGCTGCGGCTGGCCCCACTCGCCCTGCTCGGGAGCCTGCGGGGCGCCGGGCGCCGGAGCGGACGACGAGGGCGGCGGGAGCACCCAGTCGTCACCGCCGCCGAAGGACGGGCCGGGCGGAGGCGGAGGGGTCCCCGTCTCCTGCGGGAACGCGGGCGGCGCCGGCGGACCCTGCTGCTGGAACGCCTGCGGAGGCTGGCCCGACGGGTCGCCGCTGTAGGGCGGCGGGGGCGCCTCGCCGCCGTACGGCGGGGGCACCTGACCGGACGGGTTGCCGTTGCCGAACGGCGGGATCGGCTCGGCGGGACGGTTCATCTGCGAGGGCCGCGAGCCCTGGTATCCGAACGGATCCTGGCCGGGCTGGGTGCCGGGCTGGCCGGGCTGGCCGCCCGGCGGCTGCTGGAACTGCTGCGCCGGGTTCGGCGCGGGCGGGTGCGGGGCGGCCGGGGTGTACGAGGTCGCCGTGTTCGTCAGGAAGTTCCAGCGGCACTCCTCGCAGAACGGCGCGTTCGCCTCGCGGGGCGTGCGGCACTGCGGGCAGAGCTCGGCCTCGGCGGCCTGGTCCGGCACGGACGACAGGTGCGGGCGGCCCTGGTTCTGCTGGGGATAGCCGTATCCGGAGTCCTGGCCGGGGCCGGGCGGCGGCGGATAGCCGTAGCCCGGCGCGCCCGGGGGCGGCGGGGGAGGCGGCGGCGGTACGGCACCGGCCATGCGGTGACCGCAGACCTCGCACCAGTCGTCGGAACCCGACTGGTGTCCGTTCGGGCAGGTCGGCATGTCGGCGCTTCCCCCTCTCCTTCTCCGGCCCAAGGGCCGTACGTGCTGTTGTGGGGCTACTGATGAGTATGAGTGCTACTGGGTGGTGCTACTTCTTCACACTGCTACTTCTTCACGCGAACCGTCTTCGTGGACCGCGTCTCGAGAGTCATCTCGTCGGCCTCGGCAACCCTCGCCTTCAATCGAACAGTACCTGCCACGGCGTCGACCACGTCGACCACCTTCGAAAGCAGCTTCGCGGTGTCCTCGTTGCCCGAGGCGCTGGCGAGCTGAACGGCACGGCCCAGTTTGGCCGTTGCTCCGTCCATATCTCCCGACTTGCGCGCATCGAGGCCCTGCTGGATCACCTGGGCCAGTTCCGCCTGGCCGGTGTAGTGCGCCACCTGCGGGTTGATCGACGTCGAAGCGGACATGTCATCCGTCCACACGGCCCGCACCAGACCCTGCGAGAGCGTCTGTGCGCTGCCGTCCGGCTGCGGCACGATCAGCGAGACGCGGGCCGCGAGCATCTCCTGGCCCAGCTCGGCGTTCGGCACCTCGACACAGATGTGGTAGTCGCGGGACTCATCGCCCCAGGACCCCGTGGGATAGTCACCGGCGCGCGGTCCCGCCTCCGTACGGCGGTCGGTCAACTCCTCGACCGTGGGCGCCACTTGCTTGACGAACTTGATCTCCGCGCCCATCGGCGTCCACAGCCGCAGGCTGACGTCGGCGACCTCCTTGCCCATCGCCGCCTCCATCATCTGCGTGAAGTCGGCGGAGAGCCCCGAGGGGTCGGCGACGATGTCGGCCGTGCCGAGGAGCGCCGAGGCGATGCCGGTGACCTCCTTGACCTCCCAGTCGGTGCCGACACCGCGGGCGTCGCAGGTGAAGCGGCCCGCGCAGGCGTCGAGGGAGGCCTGGAGGTCCTCAGGTGACTCGTGTTCATTGCGGCCGTCCGTCAGCACGATTCCGTGCCGTATCGAGACATCGGCCGAGGCCAGGAGCCGGTCGGCCAGGCGCAGCCAGGTGCCGATCGCCGTGCCGCCGCCCGCGCTGAGCTTGCGCAGCGCCTGCTTGGCCTGCTCCCGGGTCCGTGAGTCGGCGACCGCGAGGCCGCCGTTTCCCGGATAGACCTCCTTGGCGACATGGGTGCCGCCGATCACCGCGAAGTGGACTCCGTCACGTACGGCGTCGATGGCGGCGGCCGTGGCGTCACGGGCGCCGCGCATCTTCGTCGGCGGATAGTCCATCGATCCTGAACAGTCGACCATGATCGCCACGGCCGCGTCCGGGGTCTGCCCCGCCGAGTAGAGGTGCGGGGCGCTCACCGCGGACCCCACCGTGCCCCCGCCGGTCGAGGTGACCGTGGCGATCGCGTTGACCTCGCGGCCGCCCTCCGGGAGGTACTCGTTCTGGTACACGTCGACCGAGAACTGCGGCACGTTCGACTTCGAGAAGTTGGCCATGGATCCCTGCTCCCCCTAGACGTTCCCACCGGCTTCCCCAAGCCGGTGGGTGACAAGTGCGCGTGGCAGGCACCCCGTTGAGGGAGCCTCCGCTAGGCCGATCCTGCCCCTTGCGGCACGAGACGGAACGGCAGAATCGCCACTGTTACGTTGTCGTGGCCACCGCCGTCCAGCGCGTGGCCGACCAGCACCTGGGCGCTGTGCAGCGGGCGCAGGGCGGAGTCGACGGGCACGGCCTGTGCCATTTCCTCCACCGCCTCCGCGTAGTTCCAGAGTCCGTCCGTGCATACGACCACTACACCCGCACGGTCCGGCTTGAAGGAAGCGGTGTGCGGCTCCAGTTCGTACGCGTCGGCGCCGAGCCATCCCGTGATGGCGTGGGCGCGCTCGTCGGCGTACGCCTCCGCCTCGTTCATCAGGCCCGCGGCCACCATCTGCGCGGCCCACGAGTCGTCCTCGGTGAGCCGGACCGTCGGGCCGCTGCGGTCGTCGGGGACCCAGTAGGCACGGCTGTCGCCGACCCAGCCGACGACCAGGAGGCCACCGGCGACGATCGAACCGACGAGCGTGCACGCGGGCGCGTTCTGGTGCGGGGAGTGCTCCCTGGCCTGAGTGGGCTCCGCGGCAAGGGCGTTGACGGCGTCGGACGCCGCCAGGATCGCGTCGTGCATGGCCTGCTGCGGGTGCGTGCCGCGCGGCAGGGCGGACAGGAGCGATTCGTTGGCCGCGCGGGACGCGGCGAGCGAGGCCTCGTCGGGGCGGGTCGCGGACGAGACGCCGTCACAGACGATCGCGACGACGGCGGGGGAGCCGTCCGGCAGCGCGGCCGACGAGATGGCGAACGCGTCCTCGTTGCGGTGGTGGCGCAGGCCCCGGTCGCTGACCGCGGCGACCGCGTCGAGCTCCTGCTCCATGTGGTCGCGCTCGCGCGGCTGGGCGTGCCCGCAGTTCTCGCAGTAGCCGTCCGGGTCCACGCGGCCCGAACGGCACGCCACGCAGAGCTTGGTGCCCGCGGGCGGCGTGGGGTCGGGTGGCGCGACCGTCCTGGGGTCCGCGGGCTCCGGCGGGGAGCCGGGGGCGGGCAGGGGGTACTCGTCCGGCTCGGCGGGCTGCGCGACGGGGGCGTCGGTCCGTACGTCCCCCGCGTTCGGGGAGAGCTCGCCGCCCGACGACTCCGTGACCGGCAGGTCGGTGGGCAGGTGCGCGGGCACCGGCATGTCGGAGCTGTCCACGTCCGGGGCGATGGGCCACTGCGACGACGCGTCCGGCGGTGGCGCCGACGACGAGCCGTTCATCGCGACGGTGGGGCGGTCGTCCGACCCGGCCGGCTGCGCCGACAGGTCGTACCCGCACGCCCCGCAGAACAGGTCACCCGATTCCAGCGGCTCTTCGCAGCCGGGGCACGTGGAACCTGCCCCGGCAGTCTGCTGGTGCATCTGCGACATCTTCACACCCACGTCCGAGGGCGGAAACGGTTGGCCCGCTCCACCAGTTCGATCCTCTCCTGGCCACCTTGTGCGAGCCGGGCGAGCGTTCGGTACGAGCGCTCAAGGCCGAACCGGAGGCCCCGCTCGTCCAGGTCGCTGCCGAGCAGCACGGTCCGCGAGCCGCCTGCCGGTGCAGCGGGTGCTGCCGGCGGGACGGTGGCGTGACCAGGATGCCTACCGGAGAGTACCCAGTCCAACGCGGTGCCAAGGACCTCGGTGGAGAGCCGCTCGCGGCGCACCGCGTCGAGGCCGAAGCCCGCGAGGGCCTCCACCTGGCCCGCCGCCGCCGTCAGGTCGCCGAGGAAGTCGGACAAAGGGGTGCCGGGCGACGGCGCGGTGTCCAACGTCATACGGTGCCGCAGCCTCGCCCGCACCGCTGCGACGCGGGCCGCCGTGTAGTGGATCGAGGCCTCGGGCACCGACTCCAACGTATGCACGGCGCCGCGCCGGTCGCCCGATGCGAGCTGCACGCGGGCCAGGCCGAACGCCGCGCTGACATAGCTCGGGTCGGTGGCCCACACCAGGCGGTAGTACTCGGCCGCGTTGTCCAGCTGCTCAAGGACCTCCGCGCAGACGCCGAGGGCCAGCTTGGGCGCGGGCTCGCCGGGGAACGCGTCGTACACGGCGTCGAAGGACAGCGCCGCGTTCTCGTGGTCGCCGGTCGCCAGCGAGGCGACGCCGCGGTACCAGACCACCCGCCAGTCGTCCGGATGCTGCACTTCGAGCTCGGTCAACGCCTGGGCGGCGGGCTCCAGTTCACCCATGGCGAGGCGGGCCCGGAGCCCGCGTAGCCGCAGCTCCACGGAGTCGTTGGGCGCGGCCCGCAGCGCGGTGATCAGCTCGGCGGGCGCGGAGGCCATGAGACCGGCGAGGAACCCGGCGTTCGGGTCGTTCGGGTCGACGCGCGGCACCGGCAGGGCGAGCGCCGTCGCGGGGGCGTCCAGCGGCCGGACGATCCGGGCCGGCGGCGCGGCGGGCGGCACGGGCGGCGCGGTGATCGCCGGGGTGCCGTTGCCGCTGCTGCCGCCCGCGGTCAGCTCGGCGCGGGTCCCGCGCCGGCCCGCGGGCAGCACCCGTACCCCGAACTGCGAGACGTCCCCGGTCAGTTCCGCGAACAGCTCCGTGTCCGTGACCTTCACTTCGGGCCCGAACAGCGTCGAGAGCGCGGGCCGCGGCCGACCCGTCTGGAGCGCCACGACCTCCCTCAGGACACCCGTGAGCTGCTCCGCCATCTCCTGCGCCGAGGCGAACCTGCGGGCCGGGTCCGGGTCGGTCGCGCGCACCAACAGGCGGTAGAACGACTCGTACGTACGGAAGACCTCGATGTTGTCGGGGTCCGGCAGCGAGTCCACGAAGACGTTCGTGTAGCCCTGGAAGTCGAAGGTGAGCACGGCCAGGGTGCGCGCCACCGTGTAGAGGTCGGAGGCCACCGACGGGCCGAGCTCGGCGACTTCGGGGCCCTGATAGCCGACGGTGCCGTAGATCGCGGACTCGTCGTCGTCCATGCGGCGGACCGCGCCCATGTCGATCAGCTTGAGCTGGTCCTCGGTCTGGATCGCGTTGTCGACCTTGAAGTCGCAGTACAGGAGATTGCGGCTGTGCAGATGGCCGAGGGCCTCAAGGGCCTCGATGCCGAACGCGCAGGCCTGCTCCACGGGCAGCGGATCGCGCTTGCCGTGCGCCGTGCGGCGTTCGTTGGCGATCTCCTTGAGGGACTTGCCGCCGACGTACTCCATGACGATGTAGCCGTCCATGGAGCCCGTGCGCTGGTCGAGGTGCTCGACGAAGTTGTAGATGCGCACGATGTTGCTGTGCTCGATCTCGGCGAGGAAGCGGCGCTCGGAGATCGCGGCGGCCATCGCGTCCTGGTCGCCCGTGTCGAGCAGACCCTTGAGGACCACCCAGCGGTCGGACACCGCTCGGTCGACGGCGAGATACACCCAGCCGAGCCCGCCGTGCGCCAGACAGCCCACGACCTCGTACTGGCCGTGCACGATGTCGCCCGCGTTCAGCTTCGGCACGAACGAGTACGGGTGGCCGCACTTGGTGCAGAACCCCTCGGTGCGGCCGGGCCTGTCCCCCCGCGCGCGGCCCACCGGCGCCCCGCAGTCGGAGCGCGAGCAGAACCGCTTGCGCTCGGGAACCTCGGGGTTCTCCTGCACCGCCTGGCGAGGATCGGGGCGCGGCACCTCGGGCACCTGCACCAGGCCGATGCCCAGCCTGCTGCGGGCCGACGAACCCGCCCCGGAGCCGGAACTGCGCACCGAGACCGAGCGGGACGTCGAGCTGCCGGACAGCGAGCGCGAGAGGCGCCCCGACACCGACCTGCGCGAGGACTGGGACCGCGACGAGCGTGACGACGCGCGCGAACTTGACCGGGAGCTGCTGCTGCCCGACCCTTTGCCGCCGCCGGTGATGCCGGTCGGGGGAGAGGACACCATGCCCGTCGGCGAGACGACCGGGGCCAGGCCACAGGTGTCGCAGTACAGCTCGCCGCCGCCCACGTCCTCGTACGACCCTGTGCATCCGGGTCGCTGGCACTTTTGCTGCTCACTCATGCTTCCCCCCTCCGGTCGGTGGGACCGCCCTGTTGCGGGACCCTCGATGCAAGGACTTCCGCGGCTGCCTGCTGATAACGAAGCACCGCCTGTTCGGCGACGCGCAGATCGCAGGGCGCGCTCCACAGCATCCGGCGCGCCGCGTCGTACCGCTCGATCAGGAGCGGGTCCTCCGCGTGGCCGAGACGGGCGACCTTCGCCTTGTACGCGTCCAGGCGCCCGCGCAGCTCCGCGCGGACCGCGAGGGGCTGGGTGACGGCCGTCAACGACTCGCGGGCACGAAGCAGTTCGTCCTCGGCCTTCTCCTCCAGGGACTCCAGGAGAGGGGAGAGCCGGTGCCACTGGGCGTGCCTGCGGTAGTCGGACGCCATCGCGAGCTGCTCCTGCAGCGCCGTCGACGGGCCGCTGACGGCGGGCACCTCGGACGCGGCGATCTTGGCGAGGACCTCGCCGCGCGCGGAGCGAGCCTCGGCCAGCGTGCGGTCCGCGCGCGAGAGCACGTCACGGAGCCTGCCGAGGCGCAGCTCCGCGTCCTGCCGGACGGTGAGCACCGCGTCGATCTCACGGCGTACGTCCTCCAGGGCACGGGCCTCGCGGTCGTACCGCTCGGTGTGCGGACGGCCGCCACCGGGGGCCGAACTGCCCTGCGCGGGCTGCCAGAAGGCCAGCGGATCGGAGATCACCTGCTCGCGAAGGAGCGTCAGCTCCGCCGTGATCCGCTCCAGGTCGTCGCCCGAGGGGTGCTCACCGGGACGTACTCCCACGGAGTGGGCGAGCTGGCGGGTGCGCTGGAGTTCGGCCGACAGGAGGTCGATCCGGGCGGGCAGCGCGGACCAGACCGCGTCGGCGGCGACGACCATGTCGAGCGAGTGCGCGTACAGGTCGTTCATCCGCGAGACGAGGTCGATGAGCGTGAAGCGTTCGGTGAGCTTGGCCGGTCCTGTGATCGAGGCCGACGGCGCGGGGGCGGCGCCGCCGGCGACGGTGACGCTCTCACCGCGCAGCAGCTCGGTCAGCTCCACCAGGTCGTCCCTGTTGGGCCAGCGTCTGCGGGCCCGCACCTCGTGCGCGGCGCGCAGGGCGGCTGCGTACGCGTCGAAGTACGCCCACAGGAGGGTGATCTGCTGCTCGGTGGACTGCCAGCGCTCCTGTGTGGTGCCGGTGAGACCGGCGCCTTCGAGGAGTCGGCGGCCCGCGTGATCCTGAAGGGCGAGGAGAGAGGTCTCGATCGCCTCGTGCTCGGCGTCGAGCCGCGCCAGCGCACGGTCCACCTCGTCCCGGTCCATCACAGGACCGGGGGGTCCCGCGACGCTCATCGATCACCTCTCCGCTCTGCGTTGCTGTGCACGTCCGGCTCAGTCGCTGTACTTCGGTGCGGGCGGTCCCGCCGATTCGCCGAGGGCCGGCTTCAGCCAGTGGTCGTAGCTCTTCTGCCAGCCGCTCTTGCGGTAGTCCTCAAGGACTTGGTTGACCCGCCGCACCAGGTCGTCCTCGCCCTTCTCCGGCTTCTTCATCGCCACGCCGTAGTACTCCGTGTTGAGCGGCGCGTCGCCCTTGAGCTCGACCGTCGGGTCCTGCGCGGCCTGGCTCGCGGCGAGCGCGCTGTCGGTCACGACGGCGTCGACCTCACCGAGCTGGAGCCTTACCAGGCAGTCGAGTTGGTTCGGGACCGTAGTCCCGATGTCGGCATCGAGGCCCTTCTTCTTGAGCTCCTCCAGCTTGGTGAGGGCCGTGGAACCCTTCGCGGAGCAGACCTTCTTGCCGTCCAGGGAGTCGTCGAACCCGGTGATGTCCGAGGACTTGGGGGCGAGCACCTGCTGGCCGGTCTTGAAGTAGGCGGTGGAGAAGGAGACGTCCTTCTCGCGCTCGCAGGTGATCGTCATGGTCCGCACGACCATGTCGACCTGGCCGCTCTGTATCGCCTTGACGCGCTGGTTGGTGGGGATGGCGCGGAAGAGCACGGCGTCGCGGTCGCCGAGGATCTCCTCGGCGATCTTGTGCGCGAGGTCGATGTCGAAGCCTTCGAGCGTCGCCGTCTTCTTGTTCGGGTCGCGGTAGCCCCAGCGGTAGCTGTTCTGGTCGACGCCGACGATGAGCTTCTTGACCGGGCGTTCGCGGATGGCCTCGATCGTCGGGCCGTCCTTGTCGTCCGGCGAGAGGCTCTCCTCCGGGGTCTCGCACTCCTCGGCGCGCGCGGGTGCGGCCGCCGCGGAGCCCTGGGACACCCGGCCCTCGCCCTTGTCGGACTTGACCGCGCTGCCGGCCTCCGGCAGTACGAGCACGAGGGAGCCCGTGAGCGCGCAGGCCACCGCCATGGCGGCAGCTCCACCCCAGCCGCGCATCCTCGCCAGTCCTCGCGTACGCATCGTCCGCTCGCCCCCTCTCACCTGTACTCCGACAGCCTGCGCCCGATGCCGAGCACGGCGCCCGTGGCGGCGAGCACGGCGAGCACGGCGGCGCCCACCGGGAGCCCGCTCATCGCTCCCTTGCCGTCCTTGGCGGCCTGCTCGAACTCGCCTCGCTCGTGCTTCAGCGCGTCGTCGAGCGCGTCGTCGACATTGTCGAAGCACTCGCCGGTGGGTTCGTCGCTCTTGTCGCCGACGACCTTGGCGAGCGCGCCCTTGTAGTCACCCGCGTCGTCGCTGTCCCGTGCGGTCTTGTGCCGGTCCTTCCAGACCGACACGTTCTTCACGGCGGCCTCCACGGGGTTCTTGCCCGCGGAGTCGTCGGCGATGGCCGCGGCCCGGGCGAGCAGCCCATCGGCGCCGCTCAGGTCCTTCATCTGCTCCTGGTAGGCGACGTCGAACTTGTCCTTGATCTCCTTCTCCGCGCCCACCTCGACGGTCTCCGCGCCGCGGCTGACCAGTGTGAGGTTTTCGTTGCTGCGGGCCTTGAGCGAGCTGATGCGGGCGTCGTTCAGGACGTTCAGGGACTTCACGCCGTGGTCGTACGAGTCGCTCAGCCCCGAGCGCGCGAAGGTGTGCCCGGCGACCAGCCAGAGCAGGACGACCGTGGACGCGGCGGTCGCGGCGACCATGCCGTGGTTGAACACCCGGTTCGTACGACGGTAGTTGCGGCGCTGGGCCCAGAACAAGGCGCCGAGCGCGAGAAGCCCCAGGGCGATGGCGAACCAGGGATACGGCTTCGCGTCGTCGTAGTCCCTGTTCAGCCGCTCCTTCTCCACGGTGTAGAGCTCCTCGGCGGCCGGGAGCATCTGGGTCTGCATCTTGTCGTTCGCGTACCGCAGATAGGCGCCGCCCAGGGGCAGGCCCTGGCGGTTGCTCGCGCGGGCGCGCTCGATCAGGCCGGTGTACTCCGGGAGCAGCTTGTTCAGCTTGCTGACCGACGCGGCGGCCGACGAGCCCGAGCCCGCGTTCGACGCGGCGTTCGCCAGCTTCTCGGAGGCCCGCTCGATGTCGGCCTTGTACCGGTCGCGTACGTCGGCCGGTTCCTGACCGCCTGCCAGGAAGCCGCTGGAAGCGGCCGTGTTGGCGTCCGCGAGGGAGCGGTAGATGGCGGCCGCGTCGTCGCTCAGCGGCTGGCTGCGGTTCAGGACGCTGTCGGCGGCGGCCGAACGGTCGGACATCTGCCAGGTGGTGACCGCGCCGAACGCCACGACGAGCAGCGCGAGGACGGCGCCGATGATCCGCAGCCTGCCCGGCTCCGTCGTCGCCGCGGCGCGCAGCCGGTCCCGGCCCTCGATCCACGCGGGGCGGCGGTGCGGCGCGCTCTGCACGGTCTGTGCGGATGCCGCGGAGTCCGGTCCTGCCTGCGGCGGGACGGCGGGCATCGTCGGCGCGGCCTGTCCCGGCGGCGCGGCACTGCCGTTCGGCGGGTATGTCACCTCGACCTCGACCTCCCCCTTGGTCATCGGACGTTCACTTCCGCCCGGCGTGCGCGGTGCGGGAAGAAGTGCACGGCGGCAAGTATCGCCGCAGGGACCGACATCCGCACAGGTCTTGACTGGATCTTGTTCTGATCACTGCGCCCGGAGACCTGTCCGGATCATGCGAAGATCGCACACCACCCCTGCCCTTGAATACGCGATTCAGTACGGATCGGTTCCCTCCCGGGCCGATGAACTCAGCCGCTTCAGGCTCCCACGCCACTCTCGTACTGCCCCCGTACGCGCGCGTGCACCTCGGTCGGTGCCCCCACGTGGTCCAGGCCGAGCAGCGCCGCGCCGAGCACGGGACGGGCGACGACCACGCCGGCCACGGCCTTGGGCGCCCGCTCGGCCAGCAAGGCCCGGACGCGGTCGTCCAATTGCGGATGGCGGGCGGCGAGGACGCTGCCGCCGAGCAGCACCGGGGTCTCCTCGCCGAGCAGGCCGAGGCGGTCCAGAGCCACGGTCGACATGGCGACGACCTCGTCGGCCATCCGGTCCACCAGCGAGCGCGCCACGGCGTCGCCATCCGCCGCCGTGGCGAAGAGCACCGGCGTCAGCTCGTGCCGCCGCACGGGGGCGATGGAACCCAGGTGAAGGGCCTCGATCAGCGCGTACATGGAGGACAGGCCGAAGTGCGCGGGCAGCGCCTCGCGCAGCGCGGTCGCCTCGCCGCGGCCGTCCTCGGCCCGCGCCGCGTACCAGAGCGCCTCCTCGGCCAGGCCGCCACCGCCGCCCCAGTCGCCGGAGAGCCGGCCGATGGCGGGGAAGCGCGCGGTGCGCCCGTCCGGCAGCATCCCGACGCAGTTGATGCCCGCGCCGCACACCACGGCGACGCCCCGCGGCTCGGCGTCCTCCAGGAGACCGGCCCGCAGGATGGCGAAGGTGTCGTTGCGCACGTCGACCGAAGGGCCCCACGCGCGCCGGCGCAGGGCCAGGGCCAACTCCCTTTCCTCGACCGGGAGGTCGGCGTTGGCGAGGCAGGCGGACACATGCCCGACGGAGTCGGTGCCCGCCTCGGCCAGGGCCCGCGCCACCGCCTCCTGAAGGATGTCCACCGCTGCCTCGACGCCGACCTGGGGCGGCTGGAACCCGCCGCCGCGGGCCGCGCCGACGACGGTGCCGTCGGCCGCGATCACCGCGACGTCGGTCTTGCTGTTGCCCGCGTCGATCGCGAGCACGCTCATGCCTACGCCCACGCCAGGTGCTCCCGGTTGTGCGCGATGAGGCTGTCGGTGAGCTGCTCCGCGTACGCGTACTGACCGACCAGGGGGTGGGCGAGCAGCGCCTTGAAGACGCGGTCGCGGCCACCGTGCAGCGCGGCCTGGAGCGCCAGGTCCTCGTAGCCGGTGACGTTCGCGACGAGCCCGGCGTACAGCGGGTCGAGCTTCGGTACGGCCAGGGGCTTGGCGCCCGTGCCGTCGACCGTGGCCTGCACCTCGATGACCGCGTCGTCCGGCAGGAACGGCAGCGTGCCGTTGTTGACGGTGTTCACCACTTGGTAGGGGCTGCCGCCGTTGCCGAGCAGCGAGGCCGCCAGGTCGACGGCCGCCTCCGAGTAGAAGGCGCCGCCGCGCTTGGCGAGCAGCTCCGGCTTCTCGTCGAGGGTCGGGTCGCCGTACATCTTGAGCAACTCGCGCTCCATCTGGGCCACTTCGGCGGCGCGCGAAGGCTTGGTCCTCAGCTCATCGACCACCGCGTCGTGCTGGTAGAAGTAACGCAGGTAGTACGAGGGCACGACGCCGAGCCGGTCCACGATGGCGCGCGGCATGCGCAGGTCCGCGGCGACCGCGTCCCCGTGCTCGGCGAGCAGCTTGGGCAGGATGTCCTCGCCGCCCGGACCCCCGAGACGTACGCCCGTCTCCCAGGTGAGGTGATTGAGCCCCACGTGATCCAGATGGACTTCGCCCGGCGCGACGTCGAGCAGCCTGGCGAACTTCCGCTGGAAGCCGATCGCCACGTTGCACAGGCCGACGGCCTTGTGGCCCGCCTGGAGCAGGGCCCGGGTCACGATGCCCACGGGGTTGGTGAAGTCGATGATCCACGCGTTCGGGTTCGTACGCCGTACGCGCTCGGCGATGTCGAGGACGACGGGTACGGTGCGCAGGGCCTTGGCGAGGCCGCCCGCGCCGGTGGTCTCCTGGCCGACGCAGCCGCATTCCAGCGGCCACGTCTCGTCCTCCTTGCGGGCCGCCTGCCCGCCGACGCGCAGCTGGAGCAGGACCGCGTCGGCGTCCGCGACGCCCGCGTCCACGTCGGACGTGGTGACGATGCGGCCGGGGTGCCCCTGCTTGGCGAAGATGCGCCGCGCCAGGCCCCCGACGAGTTCGAGACGGTCGGCGGCGGGGTCGACGAGGACGAGCTCCTCGATCGGCAGGGTGTCCCTCAACCGTGCGAATCCGTCGATGAGTTCGGGTGTGTAGGTCGACCCTCCGCCGACCACTGCGAGCTTCATATCGGTTCTCAGCCCTTTACTCCGGTGAGGGTGACGCCTTCGACGAAGGCCTTTTGTGCGAAGAAGAAGACGAGGATGACCGGCGCCATGACGAGCAGTGTCGCGGCCATGGTCATGTTCCAGTTGACGGCGTGGGCACTCTTGAAGGATTCGAGGCCGTAACTCAGTGTCCAGGCACCGGGGTTCTGGGCGGCGTAGATCTGCGGACCGAAGTAGTCGTTCCAGCAGTAGAAGAACTGGAAGAGCGCGATGGCGGCGATGCCGGGCTTGGCCATCGGCACGACGATCTTGACCATCGTGCGGAACTCTCCGCAGCCGTCGACCTTCGCCGACTCGATGTACTCCTTGGGGATGGTCAGGAGGAACTGCCTCAGCAGGAAGATCGAGTACGCGTCGCCGAACGCCATCGGGATGATCAACGGCCAGAGCGTGCCCGACAGATGGAACTGCTGCGCCCAGACCAGATACATCGGGATCACGATGACCTGCGGCGGAAGCATCATCGTCGAGATGACGAGCAGCATCGCGGTGCGCCGGCCGCGGAAGCGGAACTTGGCGAGCGCGTACGCCACGGGGATCGCCGAGCAGACGGTGAAGAGGGTGCCGAGGCCCGCGTACATGAGGGAGTTGCGCCACCAGCCGAGGAAGCCCGGCGTCTCGAAGACCTCCTTGTAGTTCGACCAGTGCCAGGAGTCGGGCCACAGGTCGCCGCTCATCGCCTGCGAGTCGCTCATCACCGACGTCAGGAAGACGAAGACGAACGGAAGCACGAACAGCAGCGCGACGGCTATCGCGACACTGTGTACGGCGATCCAGTGCAGGATCCGCTTGCGGCGGGCGCGGGCGGCGGCGGGGCCGCGCTGCTTCGACGTGGCGGCGGGCGCCGTCGGCGCGGTGAGAGTCGTGGAAGTCATCGAAAGTCCTCAGTCCTCCGCCGAGAGCAGCCCGGAGCGCTTGCGCATCAGGAGCATGGTCACGGCCATGGCGATGGCGAAGAGCACGAGCGAGAGCACGCACGCGGCACCGGTGTTGAAGTTCTGGAAGCCCATCTGGTAGACGAGCTGGGGGACCGTGAGGGTCGAGTGGTCCGGATAGCCGGGCTGAATGACGGACCCCGGCCCGATGTTGACGCCGGACGCGACCTTCCCCGCGACCAGGGCCTGCGTGTAGTACTGCATGGTCTGCACGACACCCGTGACCACCGCGAACATCACGATCGGCGTGATCGCGGGCCAGGTGACGTAACGGAACTTGGACCACGCTCCGGCTCCGTCGAGCTCCGCGGCCTCGTACTGCTCCTTCGGCACGTCGAGCAGTGCCGCCATGAAGATCACCATCAGGTCGCCGATGCCCCACAGGGAGAGCAGGACGAGCGAGGGCTTGGCGGTGTCGGGGTCGTTGAACCAGTTGGGCCCGGAGATCCCGACCGTGCCGAGGATCTCGTTCACCGGCCCCGTGCCCGGGTTGAGCAGGAAGACGAAGGCGACGGTGGCGGCCACCGGCGGGGCGAGGTAGGGGATGTAGAAGGCGGTGCGGAAGAGCCCGGCCCCCGTCTTGATCTTCGTGATGAGCAGCCCGAGCGAGAGCCCGAAGACCACCCGCAGGGCCACCATGATCACGACCAGCCAGAGGGTGTTCCGCAGGGCGGGGCCGAACAGGGGCATCTGCTCGAACACGTACGTCCAGTTCCTGAGGCCCACGAAGGTGGGCTCCTTGATCTGGTTGTAGTGCATGAACGAGAAGTAGACGGTGGCGATCAGCGGATACGCGAAGAAGACGCTGAAGCCGACCAGCCAGGGGGACAGGAACCCGAGCGTGCGCAGTCTGCGGCGCGCGGGGTTGGAGAGGGTCATTGCCATGGGAGTCCTCAGCTCTTCAGCACTTCAGCTCTTCGACTGGAGGGTGTCGGCGTCGATCTGCTCGTCGAGCTTCTTCAGACGCCCTCGCAGATCACCCACGCGTCCGGACTCGACGGCGTACGCGAAGTCGCCGAGGGACACGACGTAGGCGCCGCCGTTGACGGAGGGCGGCAGGGCCTTGCTGTGCTTGTTCTCCAGGATGTCGAAGAAGGCCCGGAAGGTCGGATCGGCGTCCAGGTCGGGCGACTTGAGCGCCGCGAACGTGGAGGGCACGTTGTGGATGGCGTTCGCGAAGTTCACGACCTGCTTGGTGTCCGCGGTCAGGAACCGCACCAGCTCCCACGCGGCGTTCTGGTGCTTGCTGCTGTGCGCGATCCCGGCGACGGTGCCGGTGATGAAGCCGCGCCCGTACGTCTCGGCCTGGTCGTCAGGCACGGGCAGCGGGGCCACGCCCCAGTCGAACTTCGCCTTCGCCTCGTCCAGCATCAGACCGCGCCACTCACCGTCCAGGTGCATGGTGACCTTGCCGGTGAGGAAGGCGTTCTGGCTGGACATCTCGTCGCCGAAGGTCAGCCGGAACCGCTCCAGGTCGCGGAACCCGCCCTGTGCGGAGGCGAGTTGACGGGTGGTCTTGAAGAAGTCGTACGTGGCCGGCTCGTCGGCGAGTTGTGAGTTGCCCTCGGGGTCGAAGTACGTGGGCCCCCACTGCGCGAAGAGCCGGTCCGGACTGTTCTGGTAGAAGCGGAAGTTGGGCAGATACCCGACCTGCTTGTACGAGTTCTTGCCGCTGCGGATGGTGAGCTTCTTGCTGACCTTCTCGAACTCGGACATGGTGCGCGGAGGCCGCTCGATGCCCGCCTTCTTGTAGGCGTCCTTGTTGTAGTACATCCCGTAGGCGTCGGCGAGGAGAGGGAGGGCGCACTGGTTGCCGCGGTAACTGGTGTAGTCGAGAAGCGTCTTGGGGAACGTTTTGTGCTTGTCGAGCCCGGTCTTCTTCATGAAGGGATCGAGGTCCGCCCACATCCCCGAGTCGCAGTACTGGCCCACGTTGTTGGTGGTGAAGGAGGACACCACGTCCGGGGCCTTGTCGCCGCCCGCCCGCAGGGCCTGGTTGATGGTCTCGTCGGAGACGTTCCCGGTGGCCTTCACGTCGATGTTCGGGTGCAGCTTCTCGAAGCGGGCGATGCTGTCGTTGACGGCCTTGACCTCGCCGGGCGTCGACCAGCCGTGCCAGAACTTCAGGGTGACCGGCGCGGTCGGGTCGTCGTTCGCGCTGCCGACGCTCGGGTTGGCGCAGCCGGAGAGCAAGAGGCCGGCTGCGGCGAGCGCCGCGGACGCGCAGGTGGGCATGCGCCATCGCGGCATGGCGGACTTCCTTTGCGGGGAGGGGAGTTGGTCTGGCGGGGGAGGGGGGATCAGGCTGTGTTGAAGACCTGGTCGCGGGCCTGGGTGAGGGCCGAGCGGAGGGCGCCGGTGAGGATGGGGTCGCCGTCGAGTTCGCTGATGCGGATCTGGGGGCGGGGCAGCGCGAGGCCGGTCAGCTCCTCCTCGACCCTGACGCGCAGCTTGTCGCCGCCCGCCTGGGCCACCGAGCCGGAGAGCACGACGAGTTCGGGGTCGACGACGGCGACGACGGCGGCGATGCCGGTGGCGATACGCCGCGCGACTTCGCCGAGCGCGGCGTCGTCGGCCATGACCTCCTCCAACGTCGCGCCGCCACCGGTGAGTTCGCGCACGACGTACGCGGAGACGAGGCTCTCGAAGCCGCCGCCGTTCTCCGAGTCCGCGCGCTCCAGCGGGGCGCCCGGGAGCGGCATGTAGCCGATCTCGCCCGCGCCGCCGGTCGCGCCGCGCAGCAGGGTGCCGCCGAGCACGATGGCGGCGCCGACACCTTCGTCGAGCCAGGTCAGTACGTAGTTGTCGTTGTCCTGGGCGGCGCCCTCGTACTGCTCGGCGACGGCGGCCAGATTCACGTCGTTCTCGATGTCGACGGGGGTGCCGAGGACGGCGGCGAGGTCGTCGCGCAGGGTGCGGGAGTGCCAGCCCGGCAGGTGGGGGGCGTAGCGGAGCTGGCCGGTCTGCGGGTCGATGGCGCCGGGGGTACCGATGACAGCGGCCCGCAGGTCGTCGTGGCCGAGGCCTGCCTGGCGCAGGGCGCCGTCGACGGCCTCCGCGACGAGCTGTGCGGTGCGGTGGCGCACGTCCTCGGCCACGGCATCGGCTTCTACGCGCTCCCGGCCGAGGACGGTGCCGGTGATGTCGGCGACGAGCGCGGTGATCCCGGTGGGGTCGGCGGAGAGCGCGGCGACGTGGGCGGCGCCCGGGTCGATCTCGTAGAGCAGGGCGTTGGGCCCCGGCCGGCCGCTGAGGCTGCCGGTGGTGTGCACGAGCCCGGCCGCTTCGAGCCGCCCGAGGAGCTGCGAGGTGGTGGGCTTGGAGAGCCCGGTCAGCTCACCGATGCGGGTGCGGGTGAGGGGGCCGTGCGCGACGAGGAGGTCGAGGACGGCCCGGTCGTTCATGGCGCGCAGGACGCTCGGGGTGCCCGGAGTGGTGCCCGCTGCTGCCATGACGTCACCTTACTTTTGGCCGGCCGCTAACTGTTAGGAAACTTTCCAATTGGTGAGGACCGTAAGGCTGGCGTGAATGAGCCGTCAATAGCGAACGCCCCCGCGGCAACCAAGTCGTTACCTGCGGGGGCGTGGCGTTGCACGGGGTGCGCCTGAGGGGGTGGATCTCCTCGGCGGGAGCTACTTCGCGAGGTTCGGGGGCGGGGTTATCGGCGAGGCGGCGAGCGACTGCGGCGAGGTCGTGGAGGCGTACGCCGAGGGAGCCGCGACGCCCGCCGACGGGTCGGCCGCCGTCTCCTCCGTTGCCTGGAGCGGGAGGCCGCCCACGATGCGGATGCCCGCCTCGTCGAACGCCCGCTTGATGCGCCAGCGCAGCTCACGCTCCACACCGAGCGCGTTGCCCGGCATCGTCTTCGCGGAGACCCGTACGACCATCGATTCGAGCAGCACGCTGTCCAGGCCGAGCACCTCGACCGGGCCCCACAGGCGCTCGTTCCACGGCTCGTCCTTGGCCATGGTCTCCCCGACTTCGAGCAGCTTCGCCCGGACCTTCTCCAGGTCCTCGTCCGGGCGGACCGTCACGTCGACGCCCGCCGTGGCCCAGCCCTGGCTGAGGTTGCCGATGCGCTTGACCTCGCCGTTGCGGACGTACCAGATCTCGCCGTTGTCGCCGCGCAGCTTCGTCACGCGCAGACCCACCTCGATCACCTCGCCGGACGCCACGCCCGCGTCGATCGAGTCGCCCACCCCGTACTGGTCCTCAAGAATCATGAAGACGCCGGAGAGGAAGTCCGTGACCAAGTTCCGGGCGCCGAAACCGATCGCCACACCCGCGACACCCGCCGAGGCGAGCAGTGGGGCGAGGTTGATCTGGAACGTGCCCAGGATCATAAGGGCGGCTGTGCCGAGGATCAGGAATGACGCCACCGAGCGCAGCACCGAACCGATGGCCTGCGAGCGCTGGCGGCGCCGCTCCACGTTCACGAGGAGACCGCCGAGCGCCGTTCCGTTCACGGACTGTGCCGTGCGGTTCATGCGCTCTATGAGCTTGGTGATCGAACGCCGGATGACCACGCGCAGGACGACGGCGACGGCGACGATCAGCAGGATGCGGAGCCCGATGCCCAGCCACGCCGACCAGTTCTGCTCGACCCAGCTCGCGGCGTTCGTCGCGCTCTCCTGGGCGTCTTCGAGGGTCGGGGACTTCGGCGTTGGATTGTCGTCCGGGTCCGTTCCGGCTGCTGACAGGACGGACAGGAACACGGCAGGTACCTCCAGGCATAGCGGCCTGCCCAGGAGATGCGCCGGGCAGAGACACCACACTAACGGGGCATTGTGTGTGGATCGTTGTCATGTTCGAGGGAGAGACAGTGCTCACCTGGGGAAGATGAGGGTGTTGCACTTGTGTGGTCGAAAACACTCCGAGCCCGTTACCAGCACATGCTGGCGCTTGGACCAGGCATGAGGGGAGACTGGCTACAGATCGTCCCGGCGCGAGCCACGCGCCGCCGGCGTACAAGGAGGCATCCGTGCCGCACGTCCTGGTCCTCAACGCGTCGTACGAGCCCCTAGGCGTCGTACCGCTCCGCCGCGCGCTCGTCCTCGTCCTGGAGAACAAGGCTCTCTGCCTCGAGGAATCCGGCGCCTTCATGCACAGCGCTACGCGCACTGTCCCCGCACCCAGCGTGGTCCGCCTCAAGCGGTTCGTCCGGGTCCCTTACAGGGGGCCCGTTCCTCTGACCAGGCGGGCGCTCTTCGCCCGCGACGGCGGTCGGTGCATGTACTGCGGTGGCGTCGCAACCAGCGTCGACCACGTCATTCCGAAGAGCCGTGGCGGTCAGCACGCCTGGGAGAACGTGGTGGCGTCCTGCCGCCGCTGCAACCACACCAAGGCGGACCGTCACCTCATGGAGCTGGGGTGGCGCCTGCGTCACAAGCCCGCGCCGCCCTCGGGGCTCGCGTGGCGCATCATCGGGACCGGGCATAGGGATCCGCGCTGGCTGCCGTACTTGCAGCCGTTCGGCGCGGACGACGCGATGGCCCGGATCGACGGCATTTCTGCCTGAGAGATCCGGGCTTTTACGTGGGGCCGGGGCGTGGGGCCGGGACGGGCGAGCCCGTCCCGGCCCCACGTCACTGGCCGTTGCGGCGCTGCACAGCCGTGATCACGGCCGCCAGTGCCGCGACGCCCCCGCCGAGCAGACCCGCGCCGGCGCCCGCCGAGCCGTGGTCCACGCAGTACTTGGCGATCCAGAGGTAGCCGACGATCCCGCCCGAGCCCAGGACCACGCCGGTCACCAGGCCCGCCGCCCTGAACCACACGTTGACCAGGTCGAGACGGCGGTTGTGCTCGGCGTCCTGGACCCGCTGGTCGACGAGCTTGTTCTTCATCTGGAATTCCTGCTCGACGAGCGACAGCATCCGCTCGGCCGAGTCGGACACCAACTCGTTCCAGATCCTCATCTGCTCGCCGGACGGCAGCTCGCGGTACTCACCGGTCGCGGGTGGCACCGCGGGCTCCGGTGATGTCTCCGGCGCCGGCGGGTCTTCCGGTTCCGGGGATCGGGGTGGGACGGGGGCGGTCATGGAGTGGTCCCGTTGTCGTCGGGCGAAGGGGATGAGGGCGATGCCGGGGGTGGGGGCGGGTCCGGCGCCCGCATCTGGGGCACGGGCAGCCGGGCGTACAGGGCGTTGAGGGACCGCTCGACCGCGGCCCGGCTCTCCTCACGGGTGGGGCGCGGCGGGACCGGCTGCCGGGGGCGCCCGGCGGTGTCTGTCGACGGACCGGGGAACCCCCACGCCGTCCACATGCCGTCCATGAACGCGCGGCTCCGGGGCTCGGGGGGCGCCGTGCCGGGCGGGCGGGCGCGGGCGGGCGGCGTCCGCAGCCGGGCGCCGACGATCCCGATGACGGCGAGCACCGCCCACAGCCCGAGCAGCGCCGCGGCTCCCCACGTCCCCCGCATCGGCGGCAACGCCCGCAGCAGCGCGAGGAGCCCGCCCGCGACCACCGCGACGGCGAGGAGAAGGAGGGCGAAAGGCGCGGCCGCGGAGAGCGCGGAAGCGGTGGCCTTGCGGGCCTTGGCCAGGGCGGGGCCGGTGCGGGCGAGCGACTGGTTGAGGGCGCGGGTGCGGTTCCTGACCACGGGCTCCCGGCCGCCGCGCCGTCCGGACCCGGTGAGCCGTACGTCACGTCCGTCCGCCCGCATCAGGACCCGGGCCCGCGGCTGGGTGGCGAGCGAGCGCACGGAGAGCGGTTGGTCGCCGCCGAGCGCGTCGGCCAGGAACGGGCGGGGCATCCGGTGGATCGGGTCGGCGACGATCAGCGTGAGATGGCCCTGGAAGTGCCGCAGCAGGTACCCGTACCGATGGTGGAGCGCCTCCGCGAGGGAGATCTCGGTCGGCCGGTCCGGTTCCAGGACCACGACGATGTGCCGGGCCGGGGTCCCCTCGATGAGTTCGAACAGATCGGAGAGGAGCAGGCCCCTCCGGCCGCGGGAGCGACCGTAAGGGTCACCCGCGTCCATGGTGCCCGCGTAGTGGACGAGCAGCAGATCGCGCGCGCGCCCGACGGTGGACCGGAGCAGGTACGTGCCTTCGGAGGAGGCGCTGTCGAGCACGGCGACACGGCCCGGCTCGGTGCGGAAGAGACTGTCGGGCCAGCGGGTCAGGGCGTCCCGGACGGCTCGCGTGGCAGGGGGAGGCCCGGACGGCCGCCGCTCGCGGTCCCGCCGGTGCCGTTCGTACGGGCCGTGCTCACAGTCGAGAGGATGTCCGTACACCGGGTCGTACCCGTCGCAGTACGGATCGTTCTCGCAGGCGGGCCGGTGGCGATAGGCGTCCGGCCCATCGGAATCGCCATCGCCTTCGTACAGCAGAACGGCACACGAGAGCCGCGCGTCCGGTCGGCGCGCCCGTAACCGCATGTCGATCCTCCCCCGACGAGGCTTCCCGTCCATCATCGCGCGTCCGAACGCTCAACTGGCAAGTCCCGCAGCCATCTTGTCGACGGTCCCGGCCCGCCTATGAGCCGTCAGCCACCTCGTACGCCTCCACCGACCACAGCGAGTAGCCGAAGCGCGTGGCCCGCTTGTCGCCCTGGACGCGGATGTAGCGGGTGTCGCGGGCGTCCATGCGGACCGCCTCGCGGCCGCCCTTGCCGTCCTTGACGGTGGCCGCCGTGCGCCAGGTCCTGCCGTCCGCGGAGGTCTGCACGCGGTAGCCCGCCGCGTACGCGTCCTGCCAGCGCAGGACGACCTGGCCGAGCCTGACCGGCTCCGCGAGCTCCATCTGCCACCAGGCGCCGTCCTCGACCGGCGACGACCAGCGGGTCGTGGGGTCGCCGTCGTTGGCGCCGGACGCCGGGAAGTCCTTCGTCTCGTCGCCCGAGGAGGAGGCCTTCGCGCCGCGCGCCAGGTCGGGTCCTTCCGTGCGCGGGTAGGCGCGGATCGAGACCGTCCTGGTCTGGCCGTCGAAGGTGACCGGGATCTCGTACGTCCCCGAGCGCGTGCCCGCGGGGACCGTGACGTCGACCGGGACGTCCACCTGCGTGCCGCGCGGCAGCGTCGACCTCTCCGGGGTGCGCACCTCGATGCCCTTGGGCGCCTTCGCCGTCACCTTGCCCCGTACGTCGCCGGGGCGCAGGGAGGTCAGCTTCGCGGTGACCCGCTGCGGGCCGCCGCCGATCTCCACGTCGGCCTCGGTGCGGGCCAGGGAGAAGCGGGCGGCGGGGGAGTCGGCGTACCAGGGGACCACGTGGCGGACCTTGCCGTCGGTGACCGTGGCGCGGACCGCGTCGGCGGTCTCCTTGGACTTGGCGGGCTGGGCCTCGGTGAAACCCGTGGCGGACAGGGCGCCGATGCGGCGCCAGCCCTCGCCGGGGACATGGGCCTCGACGCTGCCCTTGGTGCCGGGGTCGGTCAGGACCGTCACCGCCGTGAGGGGGCGGGCGCGGGGGACACGGACCGTCGCGCGGTCCGACGCCTGCTCGCTGTCGAGCCCCGCCCACGTCTCGTACGACTTCTGCGACCGCGTCAGGAAGGGGGCGAGGACGCCCTTGCCGACGGTCACCCGAGCCGCCTTCAGGTCCTTCTGGAGTCCCGTCAGGGTGCGCGAGGCGCGCCAGGCGGCCGCGCCGTCGCCGGCGGACTGCGCGCGCAGCATGTCGACCGCCGTCTCTCCGGCGGCCCCGTAGCGCGCCAACTGCTCCACCCAGGGCCGCACTTCGGTGTCGAGGTCGCTGTCGGCGAGCCGCTGCGGAGCCTCCTTCATGACGGTGAAGGCGTCCCGCAGGGCTTGTGCGGACTTCTCGATGCGGGCGGCGTCCGTCGTCGTACGCGCGCGCCAGAATTCGTCCATGAGCGGGCGCATGTACGCCGATTCGTCGGCGCCGAGCACGGACGACGCGTCATTGCCGGCGAGGGCCCGCAGGGCGCCCCGCGCCAACGCGTCACCGCCCGAGAGGTCGTCGATCGCGGCGAGCCAGGACTCGTGCGGACGGTAGGCGCGGGGGTTCCACGCGTAGTCGGCTGCCGTGAAGAGGGCGATGCGGGACGCCGATGGCTGCTCCATGGCGTTGCCGAGCAGCGCCGCCGAGCCGGTGGCCACGGCGGGCTCGCGGCCGGTGTAGGGGCCGAGGAAGATACGGTCCTGCGCGAAGTCGTTGACGGGGTAGTTGTCCATCGTCACGAGCGGATGCGAGCCGAACGCCTTGCGGGCGCCCGCCAGTTCACGCCCGGTGATGGTCTTGGGGACCACGCCGACGCCGGTCCACGCCACCTCGACACCCTCGTCCAGCCGGGCCGCGATGGCGTCGCGGTACTCCGTGGAGCCGTTCTGGTAGTACTCCGTCGGCATCAGCGAGAGCGGCTTCGCGCCGGGGTGGCGCTCGGCCAGGTGCGCGGACACGGCGTTGGCGACGCGCGACTGCGCCTTCGCCGCGGCCTCGGGCCCCGAACCGAAGGCGTCGGCGTCCGCGTCGCAGTGCCACTCGCTGTAGCTGACGTCCTGGAACTGCAGCTGGAACGCGCGTACGCCGAGGGCCCACATCGCGTCGATCTTGCGGTTGAGGGCCTTGATGTCCTTGTCGGACGACATGCACATGGCCTGGCCGGGGGCGACGGCCCAGGCGAGCGTCACGTGATTGCGCTTGGCCCGCTCGGCGAGGGCGCGGAAGTCGGCGCGCTGGTCGGCGGGGTACGGCTCGCGCCAGCGCGCCTGACGGTAGAGGTCGTCGCCGGGTGCGTAGAGATAGCGGTTCTGCTTCGTCCGGCCCATGAAGTCGAGCTGGTCCAGGCGTTGTTCGCGGGTCCACGGGGTGCCGTAGAAGCCCTCGGTCATGCCGCGGACCGCGGTGCCGGGCCAGTCACGGATCTGGACGCCCGGGACGGTTGCGCCGGTTGCGCCGGTGGTGCTCTCGGTGGTGCTCTTCGTGACCAGCTGGCGCAGGGTCTGGACGCCGTGGAAGAGGCCGTCATCGCCCGCGCCCGCGAGGGCGATGGTGTCCTGGCCGCCGATCCGGCCCACCGCGAGGCGGTAGCCGCCGGACGGGAGGTCGCCACGGGCGCGGGCGCCGAGGGTGCGCAACGCCTGGTCGGCGCGCGCGCCTTCGGCAAGAACGACGAGCTTTCCGCCGCCCGCGGGGAGCTGCTCACCCTCCTTGACCTCCGTGATCCTGCGGGCTCCCGCGTCGCGGAGAAGGGTGCGCAGGGCGTCCATGGCGTACGGATCGGGGTCCTTGCCGGTGGCGAGGACGACCTCGCCGGTGACGGCGACCGGGGCCCCGGCCGAGGTCATCGACTGGGGGCGGGGCCAGACCGGGGGGAGGGTGCCGTCGCTCTCCCGGTCGTCGTCCGGGGAGGTGGCCGGGGTGCCGGGCTTTCCGGGGAGGCCGGGGGCGGCGACGGCGCCGGGGGCGCCACTGAGTGCGCCTGCGATGACGGCGACGGCGATGGCCGCCGCGCCCTTCCTGCGCCGCAGTTGCACGGCCCTCTCCTCGTTGTGCCTCGTGCTGGTGATCACGTGTGGTGCGTCAGTTGTCTCAGGGTGTCACTGAGCCCACCACTCGCGCGGTGGGGGTGTCAACGGGCGTGGGTGTTGTGGGGGTTTTCTTCCCTGTGACATCGGCCCTGTGATCGGCGACAGCGCCCATGTGATGGGCGAGTTCGTGCCTGTGATCGGCGAGTTCGTGCCCGATCGCCGGTGGGGCTGGATAGCGTGTGTCAGGCCGGGGCGGGCAGAAGGAAGATTTCTCGGTTATCCCCCACTGAGGGAAACGAATGTGAGTACGCGCACGTTCATACAACGGATATGTCTGCGATCCCGCGCACTGGGTAGGGCTGCTGCCGAAGACCCGTCCTGCCCCCTGACAATGGAGCCCTACGTGCCCGCTTCCGCGAACCTCCTCCTCTCCGCTCTCTCCAAACAGGTCTCCGGCCCCGACTCGGGGCTCGACGGATCCTGCTCCTGCGGTTGCCTTGAGCCGCCCCTGACCAGCGAGCCCCCGCTGGCCGACGCGGCACCCCTGACCAGCGAGCCTCCGCTCGCCGACGCCGCCCCGCTGACCAGCGAGCCCACCTCCACCGGCACCGCGTCGGGCCTGGCCTACATGGGGGTCTAGATGGCCCCACCCGGAGCGACCGCACCCGCCAGCGGCCCCACCGGCCCCACCGGACTTTCCCGCCTTGCCGCCCTGCATGGCGTGGCGACTTCTTACTCCCCGTCCCCGGACCGCACGGTTCCGGCCACCGACGCCGCGGTGATCGCGGCCCTGGCCGCCCTAGATGTGGACGCGAGCACCCCCGAGGCGCTGCGGCGTGCCCTCACGGCCCGCGAGGCAGAGCTGAGCGCCAGGCTGCTGCCGCCGACGGTGGTGATGTGGCAGGACGGCCCCGAGGCACCCCCGCCCTGGGCCGGGCTGCCGCCGGGGACGCGGGTGTGGGTGGAGACGGAGCGGGGGGAGCGGGTTGAGTTTCCGGAGGTCGCGCCGCAGGGCAATCGGGCGGGTGGACGGGAGGCATCGCCGCGAAGCGGCGGAAGAGCCGAGCCACGGGTGACGCCCGCCCTGCCACTGGGCGTCCACCGGCTCCGAGCCAAGACCCCGGACAACCGAACAGCCACCGCCCACCTGATCACCGCCCCCCACCGCCTACCGCCCCCGCGCGAGAAAACGTACGGAATTCTCGTCCAGCTCTACTCCCTCCTCTCCCGCCGCTCCTGGGGCATGGGCGACCTCGGGGATCTCGCCGAGCTCGCGGCTTGGTCCGGACGGACCCTGCGCGCGGGATTCGTGCAGGTCAACCCCCTGCACGCGGCGGTACCGCAGCCTTCGGACGGGCCGTCCGACTCCTCTCCCTACCGCCCCTCCTCGCGCCGCTTCCCCGACCCCGTTCACCTCCGTGTCGAGGACATTCCCGAGTACGCCCACTTGGCCGGCGAGGCACGCGACCTGGCCGCCGACCTCACGCGACGGGCCGCCGCACTCCGTGAATCCGTCCTCCAGCAGGGCCAGTTGATCGACCGTGACGCGGTCTGGGCGCTCAAGCTCCAGGCCCTGGAACTGGTCCGCGAGGTCCCGCTCGGCCCCGGACGGCGCGCCGCCTACAACGACTTCCTCGCCGAGCACGGAGAGGACCTCGAGGACCACGCCACGTGGTACGCCCTCGCGGAGCGGCACGGCCCCGACTGGCACGCATGGCCCGCACCCCTGCGCGACCCCGCCTCGCCCGAAGTCGCCCGCGCCCGCCGCGAGTTGATGGGACGCGTGGACTTCCACTGCCGTCTCGCCTGGCTCACCGACGCCCAGCTCGCCGCCGCGCAGCGCTCGGCTCGGGACGCGGGCATGGACATCGGCCTCGTGCACGACCTCGCGGTCGGCGTGCACCCGGCCGGAGCCGACGCGTGGGCGCAGCGGCGGCACTTCGCCGCGGGCATGTCGACCGGCGCCCCGCCGGACGCGTTCAACGCGCGCGGCCAGGACTGGGGCCTGCCGCCCTGGCGCCCGGACCGCCTCGCCGAGTCCGGGTACGCCCCGTACCGCGCCCTGCTGCGCGCACTGCTCCGGCACGCGGGCGCGATCCGTATCGACCACGTCATGGGGCTCTTCCGCCTCTGGTGGGTCCCGGAGGGCCGCGCGCCCACCGAGGGAACGTATGTCCAGTACGACGCCGACGCGATGCTCGCCGTCCTCGCCCTGGAGGCGCACCGCGCCGGCGCCCTGGTCATCGGCGAGGACCTCGGCACCGTCGAGCCCGGCGTCCGCGAGACCCTGCAGCGCCGCGGCGTGCTCGGCACCTCCGTGCTCTGGTTCGAGCGGGACTGGGCCGGCACGGGACGGCCGCTGCCGCCCGAGCGGTGGCGCGCCGACTGCCTGGCCACCGCCACCACCCACGACCTGCCGTCCACCGCGGCCCGCATCACCGGCGAGCACGTCCAACTGCGGGACAGGCTCGGCCTGTTGACCCGCCCGGCTGCCGTCGAGCAGGCCGCGGCGGCGGCGGACGTGTCGGAGTGGCTCGCGCTGCTCTCGCGCCTCGGGATGCTGCCCGGCGGCGGTGGACACGAGCAGGAGGAGATCCGCGCCGTCCACCGCTTCCTGCTCGCCACCCCGGCCCGCATGATCGGCGTATGGCTGCCGGACGCGGTCGGTGACCGCCGCCCGCAGAATCTCCCCGGCACCTGGGACCAGTATCCGAACTGGCGGCTGCCGATCGCCGACGCAGCCGGCCGCCCCGTCACCCTGGAGGAACTCGCCGCGTCACCCCGCTTGCACGCGTTCATGGACGTGTTCCGTACACGCGAGAGGCCCCGTACGGCACCCCCGGGCGCGCGGCCCGTTTAGCAGTTCGCTACGTTGGCACCGTGGACAAGAAGAACGCCCTGCGCGCCGGCGCCCTGGCTTCCGGTACGACGCTGATGATGCTGCTCATGTCGTCCCCCGCGCTCGCGCTCACGCGCGACGATGGTGACGACCCGGGTCCCGGCCTGAGCGTGATCGACACGCTCGGCCTCTATGTCGTGGCGCCCATCGTGCTGTTCCTGGTGATCGCGGGTCTCGTCATGGTCGGTGACAAGTCCCGCAAGCAGGAGAAGCAGGGCTGACGCCACTTCGCCTCACGAGTTCTCCGTAGGGGGCTCTTCGTCGACGTACCCATGCGTACGTTCACGAAGAGCCCCCTACGTACGTTCACGAAGAGCCCCCTACGTACGTCACGGCCGCTCGCGTACGTCACGGCCCCTCGGCCGTGAGATACCGCTGCACCGTCGGCCCCAGCCAGTCCACCATCTCCTCGCCGGACAGCGCGACCGCGGGCGGGAACCGCAGCACATAGCGGGTCAGCGCCATGCCGAGGATCTGCGAGGCGCAGAGCCCGGCCCGTGTCGGGGCCTCGGCGGGATCGGGGCAGACGCGGCGCGCCACCGGCAGCAGCTGGTCCCTGAAGATGCCCTGCATGCGCTCGGCGCCCGCCGTGTTCGTGATGCCGACCCGGAGCATCGCCGTCAGTACCTCGTCCGTCTCCCAGACGTCCAGGAAGTGGGCCACCAGGGCGCGCCCGACGGACTCGCGCGGCACCGCGGCGAGGTCGGGCAGCCGTAGGTCGATGGCGCAGGCCGCGGCGAACAGGCCCTCCTTGTTGCCGTAATAGCGCATCACCATCGACGGATCGATGCGTGCGTCCTTGGCGATGGCGCGGATGGTGGCCCGCTCATAGCCGTCGGCGGCGAACCGCTCACGGGCGGCGGCCAGGATCGCGCCGCGGGTCGCGTCGGAACGGCGGGGCGGGGTTGTCGCCGCGGTCACTGAATCGGGTGCGCTTTCGGTCATGCCAACAAGCGTAGGCCAACAAGTGTTGACAGTCCATGGTGGCGGTCCTACGTTGGCCAACAAGCGTTGACCAACAGTTGTTGGCATGAGGAGGCCGTCATGAGCGTCATGAATGGAACCCAGGACACGACCGGCGCCACGAACCCCGCTGTGATCGTCGTCGGCTCCGGCCCCACCGGGCTGCTGCTCGCCGGGGACCTGGCCGCCGCGGGCGTCCCCGTCACCCTGCTCGAAAAGCGGCGGCACGAGATCAGCAACCTCTCGCGCGCCCTGGTGCTGCACGCCCGCACCCTCGAACAGCTCGACGCGCGCGGCCTCGCCGACGAACTGGAGGCCAAGGGCAGGACGCTCGACCGCCTGCGCCTCTTCGCCCACCTGGACGTGCGCCTCGACAAGCTGCCCTCGCGCTACAACCACCTCCTGGTCCTGCCGCAGTACGAGGTGGAGCGGGTCCTTGAGCGGCGGGCGATCGAGGCCGGGGTCGACTTCCGGTACGAGAGCGAGGTCACCGGCCTCACCCAGGATGCGGAGGGCGTGAGCGTCGAAGTCCGGGGCCAGGGCGGCGAGTCGAGCACGCGACGGGCCGCGTACGTCGTCGGCGCGGACGGACTGCACAGCCCGGTCCGCAAGGCCATCGGCCTGCCCTTCCCCGGGAAGTCCGCCATCCGCTCGCTCGTGCTCGCCGACGTGAAGCTCGCCGAGCAGCCCGCCTCGGTCCTCACGGTGAACGCCGCCGGTGACGCCTTCGCCTTCATCGCGCCCTTCGCCGACGGCTACTACCGCGTGATCGGCTGGAACCGCGCCCGCAACGTCCCCGACAGCGAGCCCCTCGACCTCGAAGAGGTCAAGGAGATCACCCGCCTCGCGCTCGGCCGTGACTACGGCATGCACGACGCCCGCTGGATGTCCCGCTTCCACAGCGACGAGCGCCAGGCGCCCGCCTACCGGGTCGGCCGGGTCTTCCTCGCCGGCGACGCCGCGCACGTGCACACACCGGCGGGGGCGCAGGGCATGAACACCGGCCTCCAGGACGCCGTGAACCTGAGCTGGAAGCTGGTGGAGGCGGTCAACGGCCGTGCGCCGGAAGGCCTGTTGGACACGTATCAGTCCGAGCGGCACCCCATCGGCAAGACGGTCCTGCGCAGCAGCGGCGGGATCGTGCGGCTCGCGATGGCCAAGCGCCCGTGGTCGCGGGCGGGCCGCGCCGTGCTCGCGTCCTTCATCGGCGCCGTGCGCCCGGTCCGCGACAAGGCGATCGGCCAGATCACCGGCATCGGCTACAGCTACCCCGCCCCGAGGGGCGCGCACCGCATGACCGGCCGCCGCGCCCCGGACATCGCGCTCAAGGAGGGGCGGCTCTACGAGGCTCTGCGCGAGGGCAGGTTCGTGCTGATCGCGCCGCGGGGCGTGGAGTTCGAGGCGGGGCAGGCCGTCGTCACGCACTGGGCGAGCGACCGGCGTACGACCGTCCTGGTCCGCCCCGACGGTTACGTGGCGTGGGCGGCGGAGGAGGCGGACGCGGGGGAGGTGGGGGCGGCGCTGGAGAATCGTTCAGTGGATCGTTCAGCTCAGCTTCAATAAAAGCTCGAAAAGATTCGATGGACCTGATGGGTGTGGGGGTGCGACGGTGGTCCCGCGATCAACCACACCCGGGTGAACCGGGAGAGAGACAAGGGATATCAGTGACTGTCCTGGACCGGACGACCCCCGCCCCCGCCCCCACCCCCACCCGCACCGCGTCGACGGTGACGACCGCGACTCCGGCGGAGACCGCGACTCCGGCGACGGCGGTGAGCAAGGGGGTGCAGCGGGCTGCGGGCCCCATCGGCGTTGGTCTCGCCCTCGCGGCGCTCGCCACGGTCGTCTGGTCCGGAAGCTTCGTCACCTCGCGAGCCCTGGCCGACAGCGTGCCGCCCATTCAGCACGCGTTCTGGCGGTGGATCATCGCGATCGCGGCGGTGGCGCCCTTCGCGGTGCGCCAGACATGGCGGCAGCGGGCGCTGCTCCGCAAGCACATCCGCTTCCTGCTCCTCGCCTCGCTCCTCGGCGTCACCATCTACAACACCCTGGTCAACCAGGCGGGCGTCACCACCACCGCGGGCAACATGGGCATGATCATGGCGGCGTCACCGGTCCTGATGGCGGTGTACGAACGCCTCGGCGGCGCGAAGCTCGGGGCGCGCCGGGTGACGGGCATGCTGATCGCCTGCGCGGGCGTCATGGTCCTGGTGTCCGGGGGATCGCTCTCCATGGACTTCGCGGTGGGTGACCTGTGGATCATCGCGGGGGCCTTGTCCTTCGGCTCGTACAGCGCGCTGCTCAAGCGCAAGCCCGCGGAGATCGGCGGACTGCCGTTCCTCTTCGCGACGTTCACGCTCGGCGCGCTGATGCTGCTTCCGGTGTTCGTGGCCAGCTTTGTGCTGCAGGGCGGCTTCGAGCCGACGGTCGGCACGGTCTCCCCGCTCCTGTACGTGGGCGTCGTGTCATCCGCGATCGCCTTCTTCGCCTGGAACAAGGCGATCTCGATCATCGGCGCCGCCCGCGCCGGTGTCATCTACTACCTCCAGCCGGTCTGCGTCGCCCTGCTCTCCTTCGTGGTGCTCGGCGAGGCGATGGGGTGGCTGCAGGTGATGTGCATGGGGCTGATCCTGGGCGGCGTCGTGCTCGGCGCGGCGCGCACGAAGTAGGGGGGGCGCGTCCGGTGGGATCACCTCTCGTGACCAGTCGGTACGTTGACTCCATGAGCGAGTGGGACATCAAGAAGCTGCAGATCCTGCGTACGTTGAGCGAGCGGGGCACGGTGACCGCGACGGCGCAGGCGCTGCGGATGACGCCGTCGGCGGTGTCGCAGCAGCTGTCCAACCTCGCCAAGCAGCTGGGCGTGCCGCTCCTGGAGGCACACGGGCGGCGAGTGCGCCTCACGGACGCGGCGCACCTCGTCCTCCGGCACGCGGAGGCGGTCTTCGCCCAACTGGAGCTCGCGGACGCGGAGTTGGCGGCGTACGCGCAGGGTGAGGCGGGGGAGGTGCGGGTCGGGGCCTTCTCCACGGCGGTCCCCGCGCTGGTCGTACCCGCGGTGCGGGCCCTACGGGAGACGGCGCCGGGAATCTCGGTGCGGGTACGTGAGGTGGAGGCGGCGGAGGCGTACGAGTTGCTGGCCGCGGGGGAGGTGGACGTGGCGCTCTCCTTGGCGGTGACGGCGCCGGCCGCGGCGGACGCGGACACGCGCTTCACGCGGGAGTCGCTCCTCGCGGACCCGCTGGACGTGGCACTGCCGGGCGATCATCCGCTGGCGGCGGTAGAGGGACTGCGGCTGGCGGATCTGGCGGGGGAGCCGTGGATCTTCGGGGGCAGCGGCCCCTGGTCGGAGATCACGCGGGCGGCGTGCGAGGGGGCGGGGTTCACACCCGAGCAGGCACATTCCGCCTCCGGCTGGACGGCGATCCTGGCGATGGTGGAGGCGGGGATGGGGGTCGCCCTGGTCCCGCGGATGGCGGCGGTCCGCCGTGACGGGGTGGTGATGCGGGAACTGTCCGCCGACCGCCCCCGCCGCCATGTGGTGGCGGCGGTTCGCCGGGGGGCGGCGGGCGGCGCGGGGGTCAGCAGGGTCTTGTCGGCACTTCGGGGGGCGGTTTCCCTGCGGGGGGCGGATTTGCCGTAGTACATCCACACCGGCTCGTCCTCGGGGTGGTCGGACGCCCGACGAGCGGGCTGCCTCGGCGAGCGGTCGGCTCGGACTGAGTGAGGGGGAGGGTGTGGGTGTGCGTACCGGGCGTTTTCGAGTTGGCCTGAGGGAGAGCGGGAAGAGTCAGGCATTTCGAGTCATCTTGCAAACGTGTATCAGCCATAGATTGCGACTGGTGCGGAAGCATGGCCTCCATCACATCGGGTGATGACACCTTCTGGTTGAGTGATCTTCACCGAACGGGCACAGGATCATCACCGCACCGAGTGGGAGTTCCACCGTGCCCAAGGCCATTACCTTGAGGGGGACTTCTAACACCATGACTACCGCTACGCCCAGACGTCGCGTACTCGCCCGCACCTCCGCAGTTCTCGTGAGCGCCCTCGCAGCGACCACACTGCTCACCTCAGTTGCCACCGCCGACGACACCGACCCTGCCGGTGGCAGCGTCGACATCACCGACGACGCGAGCACCGTCAGCCTCGACGAGGAGGGCTTGTTCGAACTGCCCTCTTCCGACAACGGTGAAATCCAACCTCGGAACTTCAGCAGCAGCATCGGCGGCTGGCTCCCCGGCAGCCATGAATCCAGTCACTGGTCTGACAACGACTACACCGAGATCAAGTTCACCAACTGCACCCTGAGCGGCGCAGCGGATAAGTCCCTGCACGTCCAGCTGCATCAGGCCATCCCGTTCAGCCTGGACAAGAGCCTGGGCTCGAAGCGCTTCACGAACTGCTTCGAGGGCTCGGGCAAGACCTCAAGGGGTGAGTGGGACACGCACGTCTCCAACGGCGACAACCGCTACTTCACCATCCCGAAGCACAACGACTCCGAGCACAGCCGGACCTCCCTGAAGGTGCAGAAGGTCTACGTCGACACCTCGAAGGCCGACTAGTCACGGCTGAAGTGGCGTGACACAGAGCCGGGAAGCGCCCCACGCGCTTCCCGGCTTCCCCCATTTCTTCACAGAGCGGCCTCGTTCCCTTGAACCTTCGCACCCGACTACGCACCACCCCAGCCGTGTGGACCGCGCCGATCTGGCTCGGGATCATCGGCTTCTACTACTTCTACGCCCTGCACTTCGAAGACTCCTACCAGGAAGTCGTCAACGGCCCGCTCTGGGCACCCGAACAGGTCGAAGTGGCGCTGTCCTACTTCTACGCGTTCGCCTACGCCATCACCCTCGGGCTCGCCGTGTGGGAGGGCGGGCGGTTGAAGCGGGACGGGGTGTGGCAACTCGCCCCCGGCCGATCCCGCTATCGCGTGGCCGCCCACATGCTGGCACCTGTAGTCGCCGCGGGCTGGCTGGTGCTCGTGCTGCCGGTGGTGATGCGCCTGATCGAGACCCGGCTCATGCCGACCCCGGCCGCCTTGGCGCCGCTGATCATGGCCATGGGCAACGTGTGCGCGTACACGGTGATCGGCTGTGCCCTCGGACACCTCACTCCCCGCATGATCAGCGCACCGTTGTCTGCCGTCGCCGTGTTCTACGTGATCGTCGAGACCGTGAAGTACGACGCCCCGACGTGGCCCCGGCACGTCTCGGGTCAGCCGGACACCTCCCTCGGATTCGGCGAGGAATACGGCGCCGCCACGCTGGTTGCTCCCTTCCTCTTCATCGCCGCGCTGGCAGCGGTGGCGGGAGCGTGGTGGATTCGTACGGCAGGACAAGGCCGGTGGGCGATACGCGGCGGCGCCGCCGTGGCAGCCGTGGCGCTCATGACCACGTGCGCCCATGCCGCAGGAGGCTGGGCCATCGCGGACGGCCCCGTCACCTCCCATCACGCCCCAGCGCGCTGCACCGGCAGCGCACCGCGGGTGTGCATGGCCGAGGCCGGCGGCGCGGTGGAGAAACTCGACCAGGTACGCCAGCAGATCGTGACGTCGACGGCCAAGCTCCGTGCCGCAGGAGTCAAGGTGCGCATGCCCGCCACCGTGTCCGACAGCCTCCTCAACGGCCGAGACCGCAAAGCCTCGTCGAACACCACCTGGTGGCTCCCGCTCTCCCGGCAGGCCGGACAGGCGGGGGGCGGCATGACCGCCATCCGGTACGCCGTCCTGCGCAACAGCGTCACCTTCCCCTGCGCCTTCCCCTCCTCCTTCGAGTCCGCGCCCTCGGCCGACTACGTCGTCAACCACGACGCAGCCATGCTCTGGGCCGCCGCGGTCATCGACGCAGACCGGCCTTATCTGGCATGGCGCAGAGGCGAGTACGGCGGAGCATTCCAGAACCCCCGCCAGGTCCTGAACAAGGTCACGCAACGCACCGACGACGCCTTGAAGCTCACTGCCAAGCAGCAGACTGCCTGGTTCCACGAAGAGCAGGCCAAGGCCTGCAGCCTCGCTGACCAGGGGACCAAGTCGTGATCTGGTGGATCAAGGCCCGCCGCCTGCTCCCCGTGCTTCTGCCCGGCACCGCGGCATGCATCCTCATCGTCGCTCTCGCGCATGACCGGGCCATTGAGCTGCCCGGCATGCTGACCGCCGGCGCCAACCAGGTCTTCCTCATGCAGCTCATCCCCCTCCTGGTCACCTCCACTCTCGCCCACTGCCTCACCCAGCGTCTTGACGAGGCCGAAGTAGTGGCCACCCGAAACCTGCGCCGCCTTGACATGCTCGCAGTCCTGACGTGCGTATCTGCCGTGGCAGTGGCCGGAGTGGCCATCGGCGCCGTGGCAGGTTCCGACGAAGCCGCCACGGTCGGCCGTAACACCGCCTTCCTCACCGGCCTCATGCTGCTCGCCGAAGCCGTACACCCCAAGGCCGCCACAGTGGCGCCGGTCGGATGGGTGTTCGCCATCATGTTCCTCGGTCACTCCGACTACCACCGCCCCTGGCCCTGGGCCGTGACCCTGCACGCCCCGCCCAGCCTCCCTGCCTCCATCGTCTGCCTGATCGTCTTCCTCGGCGGCCTCATCGCCCAGGCCCGCATACGCCGCACCATGTGAAAGGCCGTCCCGCCCATGCCCGTTGAGCTCCATGCCGTGTCCTACTCCTACGGCCGCAACAAACCCCGCGTCCTCGACCAGCTCACCTACACCACCCCGCACGGCTTCACCGTCCTGCTCGGCCCCAACGGCGCCGGAAAATCCACGCTGCTCAAGCTCGCCGCCGGCGTCAACCAGCCCGCCAGCGGCGCGGTACGCCTGGGCCGACTGTCCTCGACGACCCGGGAGTACCGCACCAAGGTCGCCTGGATGCCCCAGAGCATCACCGCGATGACCGGCCTCACCGCCCGCGAACAAGTCGCCTACACCGGCTGGCTCAAAGGCATGAACCGCACAGATGCCTGGGATGCGGCGGCCACCGCCCTGGACCGGGTACAGATGAAAGAACGCGCCGGCATGAAGACCAAGCAGCTCTCCGGCGGTCAGCTGCGGCGTGTCGGCGTGGCCTCCGCCCTCGTCCACGACGCCCGCGTTCTGCTCCTTGACGAACCAACCGCCGGCATGGACCCCACCCAGCGCCGCGTCTTCCGCGATCTGATCCTCCGCCTGGCCACCGACGAGGTACAGGTGCTGATGTCCACCCACGACGTCGCCGACCTTGCCGAAGAGGCTGACCATGTCACTGTCCTCACCGAAGGCTTCATCACCTTTACCGGCACCACCCGGGACTTCCTCGATCATGCCCCCGCCCAGACCCCTGCGGGTCGACAGGCCGAAGCGGCGTACACCGCCATCTCCACTCACGCCATTTCCGCCAGGTAGAAAAGCCAAAGGCCCTGACGGTTACCCGTCAGGGCCTCTGGTCTGCTGTGCGCTCGGCAGGCCCGCTCGCTGAGGCAGGCCGCGGAGCTACGCGTCCGCCGCCTGGGCCCGCAGGGCCCGTTCGACGCCTGCCCGGGACTCCGTGATCAGGCGGCGCAGGGCCGGTGACGGGGATGCCGAGGACAGCCACGCGTCCGTCGTGTCCAGCGTGGCCTGGGAGATCTGGAGCGACGGGTACAGGCCCACCGCGATCTGCTGCGCCATCTCGTGCGAACGCGAGTCCCACGCCCCCTTGACCGCCGCGAAGAACTTCTCCGTGTACGGGGCGAGGAGTTCACGCTGGTCCGTCTGGACGAAGCCGCTGATCACGGACTCCTGGATGGCGTTCGGGAGTTTGTCCGAGTCGACCACGGACGCCCACGCCTCCGCCTTGGCCTCCGGCGTGGGCCGCGCCGCCCGAGCCGCCGCCGCGTGCCGCTCGCCCGCGGCCGTCTTGTCGCGGTCCAGCTCCGCCGTGATCCCGGCCTCGTCGAGCCTGCCCGTCGCCGCGAGCCGGTGCACGAAGGCCCAGCGCAGCTCCGTGTCCACCGCGAGACCGTTGATCGACTGCTTGGCCGAGACGAGTTCCTCCAGGAGCGTCAGCTGCTCCTCCGTGCGCGCCGTGGCCGCGAACGCCCGCGCCCACGCCAGCTGGTGGTCGCTGCCCGGCTCCGCCGCCCGGAGGTGCGAGAGCGTCGCCTCCGTCCAGCGGGTGAGCGCCTCGTCGCGCCCGGACGGCGCCGCGTACAGCTCAAGGGCCAGCTTCACCTGACGGTGCAGGGACTGGACGACCCCGATGTCCGACTCCTTGCCGATGCCGGACAGGACGAGGGACAGGTACTCCCGCGTCGGCAACTCCGCGTCCCGAGTCATGTCCCACGCCGACGCCCACGAAAGCGCGCGCGGCAGCGACGCCTCGAAGTCACCGATGTGCTCCGTCACGAACGCGAGCGACTCCGCGTCCATGCGGACCTTCGCGTACGAGAGGTCGTCGTCGTTCAGGAGGATCACCGCCGGGCGCTCCCGGCCCAACAGCGCGTCCACCGCCGTCAGTTCGCCGTCCACGTCCAGCTCCACGCGGTCCGTGCGCAGCAGCTTGCCGCTCGCCTCGTCGAGGTCGTACAGGCCGATCGCGATCCGGTGGGGGCGCAGTGTCGGCTCACCCTTCGCGCCCGCCGGGAGCGCCGGCGCCTCCTGCTTGACCGCGAACGACGTGATCTTGCCCGTCGTGTCGACGTCCACCACCGGACGCAGGACGTTGATGCCCGCCGTCTCCAGCCACTTCTTCGACCAGGTCTTCAGATCGCGCCCGCTGGTCTCCTCAAGCGCGCCGAGCAGGTCGGACAGGCGCGTGTTGCCGAACGCGTGCGCCTTGAAGTACGCCTGCACGCCCCGGAAGAACTCGTCCATGCCGACGTACGCGACCAACTGCTTCAGCACCGACGCGCCCTTGGCGTACGTGATGCCGTCGAAGTTGACCAGGACGTCGTCGAGGTCGCGGATGTCCGCCATGATCGGGTGCGTCGAGGGCAGCTGGTCCTGGCGGTACGCCCACGTCTTCATGGAGTTGGCGAACGTCGTCCAGGAGTGCGGCCAGCGCGAGTTCTCCGCGTACGCCTGGCAGGCGATGGACGTGTACGTGGCGAACGACTCGTTCAGCCAGAGGTCGTTCCACCACTCCATCGTCACCAGGTCGCCGAACCACATGTGGGCCAGCTCGTGGAGGATGGTTTCCGCGCGCGTCTCGTACGCCGCGTCCGTCACCTTCGAACGGAACACGTACTGGTCGCGGATGGTCACCGCGCCCGCGTTCTCCATCGCGCCCGCGTTGAACTCCGGCACGAAGAGCTGGTCGTACTTGGCGAAGGGGTACGCGTAGTCGAACTTCTCCTGGAACCAGTCGAAGCCCTGCCGCGTGACCTCGAAGATCGCGTCCGAGTCGAGGAACTCGGCGAGCGAGGGACGGCAGTAGATGCCGAGCGGAACCGACTGGCCGCCAGGACCCTCGTACGAACTGTGGACCGAGTGATACGGACCGACGATGAGCGCCGTGATGTACGTCGACATGCGCGGCGTGGGCTCGAAGACCCAGACGTCACCGCTGGGCTCCGGGGTCGGCGAATTCGAGATGACCGTCCAGCCGGACGGCGCCTTCACGGTGAACTGGAACGTCGCCTTGAGATCGGGCTGCTCGAACGAGGCGAAGACGCGGCGGGCGTCCGGGACCTCGAACTGCGTGTAGAGATAGGCCTGTTGGTCGACGGGGTCGACGAACCGGTGCAGACCCTCACCCGTGTTGGTGTAGTCGCAGTCGGCGACCACCTTCAGCTCGTTCGGGCCCGCCTCCAGGTGCTTCAGCGCGATGCGCGAGTCACGGAAGACGGCGGCCACGTCCAGCGAGTGCCCGTTCAGGACGGCCTCGTGGACCGCCGGGGCGACCAGGTCGATGAACGTCTCGGCGCCCGCCTCCGCGGAGTCGAAGCGCACGGTGGTCACCGACCGGTAGGTGCCGCCCTCTTGCGCGCCGGAGAGGTCGAGCTCGATCTCGTACGAGTCAACGGTGAGCAGCTTCGCCCGCTGCTGCGCCTCTTCGCGGGTCAGATTGGTGCCGGGCACGCGGTCATCTCCTCAGGAACGTCAGGTGCGACTTGTGGCGTTTCCGGCCATCCTTCCACGTGGGTCCGCGTACGTGTCCGGGCATGGTCGGTGGGCCGCCGCGCGGCATTGTTCGAGGGCTGCCGTGCCGCTACCATCCGCGCGTCGACTAACGCCCCGGGGGGAGCGTTCATGGGACTCCGACGACCACTGCGATTACCGCGATCAGCGCGATCAGTGCGATCAGCGCGACTACTGGGATTGCCCGGCGCGAGGTGCGCCCCATGATCGACGTACTCGTCGCCGGAGCCGGGATCGGCGGGCTCACAGCCGCCCTCAGTCTGCACGCGGCGGGCATCGGGGTGCGGGTCGTCGACGCGGTGGACGCGCTGCGGCCCGTCGGGGTCGGCATCAACCTCCTCCCGCACGCGGTACGGGAGTTGACGGATCTCGGCCTCGGCGCCGAACTGGCCGCCACGGCCGTCCCGATCGCCGAGACGATCCACTTCGACCGGCACGGCAACCACATCTGGGGCGAACCGCTGGGGCTCGCCCGCGGTCACCACTGGCCGCAGTACTCCCTGCACCGCGGCGCCCTGCAGCTGATCCTCCTCGACGCCGTGCGCGACCGCCTCGGCGAGAACGCCGTCCAGACCGGTACGGCGTTCGTGCGGTACGCGGAGCCGGAGGGCTCGGGGGCGCTGCGCGTGACCCTGCGGGACGTGCGGCGCGGGCGGGAGTTCGCGGTGCCGGTGCGGGCCCTGATCGGAGCCGACGGGCTGTACTCGGCGGTGCGGGCCCGGCTGCATCCCGGGGAGGGGCCGCCGCTGTGGAACGGCATCCGGATGTGGCGGGGCGTCACCGAGTGGGATCCGGTGTTCGGCGGCCGGACGATGGCGTTCGCGGGCAGCAACGCGGCCGCGAAGCTCGTCGTCTACCCGATCTCGCGGGAGGCGGAGGTGCGGGGGCGCGCGCTGCTCAACTGGGTGGCGGAGGTGCGGTTTCCGGTCCACCACCACGGAGCGCCGGGCCCCGTGGACTGGAACCGCTCCGGCCGCCTCTCCGACGTCCTTCCGCACTTCTCCGGGTGGCGGATCGGGGACCTGGACGTGCCCGCGCTGCTTGCCGCGACCGGTTCGACGGGCCGGATCCTGGAGTACCCGATGGTGGACAGGGACCCGCTCCCCTGGTGGGGGCGCGGTCCCGTGACCTTGCTGGGCGACGCGGCTCATCCCATGTACCCCGTGGGGTCGAGCGGGGGCTCGGAGGCGGTGCTCGACGCGCGGGTGCTCGCGCGGTGCGTATCCCTTGCCGGGGTGGACCGGGTGAGTGGGCTTCGCGCTTACGAGGCGGAACGGTGGGGCCCCGCCAATGCCGTGGCGCTTGCCAATCGGGCGATGCCGGTGGATGAGGTGCTGCGGGCTGTGGCTGAGAGGGCTCCGGAGGGGTTCGCGCGGGTGGAGGATGTGCTGACGGGGGAGGAGTTGGCGGGGTTGGGGGAGGGGTATCGGCGTATGCGGGGTAATTGGTAGCGGTGGCTGGCCCCGGGGCCTTGGTTGCCGTCAATCACCGGCTTCGCCGAGTTCGTCCTCAAACGCCGGACGGGCTGGAATTCCCGCCGGTCCGGGGAAATCTTTCAGCCGTCCGGCGTCTGAGGACGCCCTCGCGCAGCGAGTTTCGGGAAGGGGCGGGCTTGGGGAAAGCAACGTCTGAAATCCGCCAGCTCCACCCACCCGCACGCGTGACCCTTACCCCATGACCTACGACCCTCGCCCCATATCCCCCACCGCCCTGAAAGAACTCCGCATCACCGACGACGCAGGCCGCCCCACCCACCCCTACGTCGACACGGAAGGCGGCGACCCCCTCCGCTGCTGCCTGCGCCCCATCGCCCCCGGCGAGAACGTAGCCCTCGTCTCGTACGCACCCCTCCGCCGCTGGGCAGCGGAGACCGGCGCAACCCCCGGCGCCTACGACGAGCAGGGCCCGGTCTTCATCCACGCGCAGGACTGCGAGGGCCCCACCCCGGGTGAGGGGTACCCCTTCGCCCGCCCCGGAGCCCTGCGCACCCTCCGCCGCTACAACGCCGAAGGCCGCATCGTCGGCGGACGCCTGTTGGAGATCCCGGACCCGGCGACGGAAGGCTTCGACGCCGCCTTCGCGGAGGCCTTCGCCGACCCGGAGGTCGCCCTCGTGCACGTCAGGGCCGTCGAGTACGGCTGCTTCCACTTCGAGGTCCGCCGCCCCTGAGCAGCCCCTACGACACAGCCCCCACCGCCCGCGCGAACGCCCGCACCCGCTCTGTCTCCGCGTCCCGCCGCCACACCATCCCGAGCACCGAGTCCGGCACCCCCTCCACCGGCACGAACGTGACGTCGCGCCGCCCGTGGTACTCCGCCGTGGGGCGGCACAGCAGCATCGCCCCGCGTTCGGCCGCGACCAGCGTCAGGCCCTCCTGGAGGGTGCGCACCTCCGGTGCCGAAACGGAAGAGGGGGCCTGTGCCATGCGCCAGTACGCGGGGGCAGGCGCCGTCGCGGAGATCAGCGGCACCCCCGTCAGCTCGGCGGCCCGCAGCGACGCGCGGCCCGCGAAGGGATGGCGTACCGACACCGCGACCGTCTGCTGCTGGCGGGAGAAGAGCGGGCCGAGCACCAGGTCCGGCTCCTCGACGGGCAGCAGCACGATCGCCGTGTCCACGTCCCCGTGCCGCACCGCCCCATTGGGGTATCCCCTGCTCATTAAGAGCTTGGGGAAGGATCCGCGAACGGCACCTCCACGATCTCCGTCACACAGCCCGGATGCCGCTCCTGGAAGTCGGCGATGGCCCCCATGAGCCGCGCGTCCGCCGTCCCCTGGAAGCCGATCCGCAGCCGCCCCGTGACCCCGCGCGCCGACTCCCGCGCCGCGTCCACCGTGGCGCTCAACGTCTCGTACGCGGGGCGCAATTCGGCCAAGAACCGCTCGCCCGCCGGAGTGAGACGCACCCGTCGGCTCGACCGCTCCACGAGCCGTGTGCCGATCCGTCGCTCCAGGTCACGAAGGAGCTGGCTGACGCGGCTCTGCGAGACGTAGAGCCGCTCGCCCGCACGGCCGAAGTGCAGCTCGTCGGCGAGCGCGATGAAGCACTCCAGCTCCCGTATCTCAAGCCCGCCCACCAGGAACCGTCCCGCCTCTCATCGATGAGCCTCGCTCATTCAAGGATGAGATCTTCGCCGTTGTTCCCGGCAGGGTCCCCGGCGAAGGCTTGACCTCATGAAAGCCACCCCGACCACACTCTCCGAACCCGTGCTGCCACAGCGCTCCCTGCCCCTTTCCGTCCTCACCGTCGCCGCCACCACCTTCTCCGTCGTCACTACGGAAATGCTGCCGGTCGGCCTCCTCACCTCCCTCTCCTCAGGGCTCGGCGTGTCCGACGGGACCGCGGGCCTGACCGTCACGCTGCCCGGCGTGGTCGCGGCGCTCGCCGCCCTGCTGCTTCCCGTCGCCGTGCGGCGCGCCGACCGGCGGACGGTCCTCGCGACGCTCATGGTGCTGCTCGCCGCCGCCAATCTCCTCTCCGCGCTCGCGCCCGCCTTCGGCGTGCTGCTCGCCGCGCGGGTTCTCGTGGGCGTCTGCATCGGAGGCGTGTGGGCGATCGCGGCCGGACTCGGTGTACGGCTCGTGCGCGAGGAATCCGCTGGGCGTGCCACCACGGTGATCTTCAGCGGGATCGCCGTGGCGTCCGTGCTCGGCGCCCCCGCCGGTACGTTCCTCGGTGAACTCGCGGGCTGGCGCTGGACGTTCGCGGTGATGGGGGCCTTCGCGCTGGCGGTCGCAGGGCTGCTCGCGGCGGTGCTTCCGCCGCTGCCCGCCTCGGCGGCGGTCCGGCTCGGTACGTTCCCCGGGCTGCTGCGGAACGCGCGGCTGCGGGCGGGATTGACGGTGGTGCTGCTTCTGGTGACCGGGCACTTCGCCGCGTACACCTACGTACGCCCCGTACTGGAGCGGGTGCCCGACCTCGGCGCCGGGCTGATCAGCGGCCTGCTCCTCGCGTACGGGATCGCGGGCATCGTCGGAAACTTCGCGGGCGGCGCGCTCGCGGCCCGCGACCCCCGCCGGGCGCTGCTCGCCATCTCCGCGGGACTTGCCGCCGTGGTCCTGCTGCTCGGGCCCGCGGGCGGCTCGCTCCTCGCGTCGGTGGCGCTGCTCGTCGCGTGGGGCCTGGCCTACGGCGGGGTATCCGTCTCCACCCAGCAGTGGGTCATCGCCGCGGCGCCCCGCGCCCGCGAGGCGGCGTCGGCGCTCTTCGCCGGAGTGTTCAACGCGGCGATCGCCCTGGGCGCGCTGACCGGCGGCCTGGTCGCTGACGGCTTCGGGACGACGGACGTGCTGTGGCTCGGTGGCGGGCTCGCGGCGCTCGCGCTGCTGGTCGTCGGGTACGCGAAGGGGGCGACCACCGAATGAATGTCGGTGGCCGCCCCCAGCGGCGTACGTACCAGTAGTGCGGTAGTGCGTCAGCCCTTGAGCTCGGCCGCCACCAGCTCCGCGATCTGCACCGCGTTCAGCGCGGCGCCCTTGCGGAGGTTGTCGTCGGAGATGAAGAAGGCCAGGCCGTTCTCCACCGTCTCGTCGTTACGGATGCGGCCCACGAAGGAGTCGTCCTTGCCCGCCGCGACCAGCGGGGTCGGGACGTCCGAGAGGACGACGCCCTCGGCCGACGCGAGGATCTCGGTGGCGCGCTCGGCGCTCAGCGGACGCTCGAAGCGGGCATTGACCTGGAGGGAGTGACCGGTGAAGACCGGCACGCGCACGCAGGTGCCGGAGACCTTGAGGGCCGGGATCTCCAGGATCTTGCGGGATTCGTTGCGGAGCTTCTGCTCCTCGTCGGTCTCGTTCAGACCGTCGTCGACGATGGAGCCCGCGAGCGGCAGGACGTTGTACGCGATCGGCGCGACGTACTTGTTCGGCGCGGGGAACTCCGTGGCCGAGCCGTCGTGCGTGAGCTTCGGAGCGTCGTCGCCGACCTTCTTGACCTGGTCGAAGAGCTCGTCGACACCGGCGAGACCCGAGCCGGACACGGCCTGGTACGTCGCCACGACGAGCGCGGTGAGCCCGGCCTCCTTGTGCAGCGGCTTCAGGACCGGCATCGCGGCCATCGTCGTGCAGTTCGGGTTGGCGATGATGCCCTTGGGGCGGTCCGCGATCGCGTGCGGGTTGACCTCGGAGACGACGAGGGGGACCTCGGGGTCCATCCGCCAGGCAGAGGAGTTGTCGATCACGACGGGACCCTGCGACGCGACCTTCTCGGCCAGCGCCTTCGAGGTCGAGCCGCCCGCGGAGAACAGGACGATGTCGAGGCCGCTGTAGTCGGCCGTGGAGGCGTCCTCGATCGTGACACCGTCGAGTACCGAGCCGGCCGAGCGGGCCGATGCGAACAGGCGCAGCTCGTCCACCGGGAAGTTCCGCTCGACAAGGATCTTGCGCATGACCGTGCCGACCTGACCGGTGGCTCCGACGATTCCGACCTTCACAGGGACATCCTCCGTATGTGCATGGGCACAGGCTTTGGCCTGCGCCAGTTCCATCATGCGTCTGTCCACGGCCGCCTTGTCCAATCCATTGTCCGAAGTTCGGGATGTCACATTCCCGTGGCCCGGATCCGGACCGGGCCGAACGTTTCGGGCGCTCCCGGCGTCCTAGGGGAAACGTGGGGACGGGAGGGTGTCTTGCTGCGCGGAAAAACGCGACGGGACCGGCGGGAGCGGGAGCGGGAGCGGGAGAGGGCCGATCCGCTCGACGCGGCACAGGAGGACCGGGTGCGGGCGGTGCTCGCGCTCGGCGGGGTGCCGCACGCCGATCTGCCCGACGGCGTCCAGCAGGTCAGGCTCAAGCTCCTTGAGCGTGCGGCGGACGGGCGCGAGGCACCGCGTGACGTGTCCGCGTGGGCGGCGGTCGTCGCCTCCAACCTCGCCATGGACTGGCACCGCGCGCGCCGGCGGCAGGAGCGGCTCGGGGAGCGGCTCGCCGTGCTGTGGCGGGAGGCGACGGACGAGGACGGGGCGGAGTCGCGGGCGCTCTCGATGGCCGTGACCCAGGGCCTCGACGCGCTGCCCGACACTCAGCGACAGGTCGTCGTGCTGCGCTTCTACGCCGATCTGCCAGTACGGGCGATAGCGGACGAACTGGGCATTCCGGAAGGCACGGTCAAGAGCAGGCTGCACACGGCGGTACGGGTCCTGCGGACGCGGCTGCACGAGGGCGAGGTGGTGTGAGGGTGGCCAAGGACGAGTACGACCACGATGGCGACCACGACGCGCTGATGCTCGCCCTCACGGACGAGCCCGTGCCCGGGGGCGCCGGGCAGGACCCGGAGCTGGCGGCGGAGCACGCCGCGGCTGTGGCGGATGTCGCACTGCTCCGGGAGCACATCGGGGTGGTCGGGCGGGCGCTGGCGGCTCCGGAGAGGGCGGCTCCGGAGAGGGCGGCCCCGGAACCGGGGCCGGTCGTCGCCGTACGCCCCGCCGGTGTCCGGCGGCGGTACATGACGATGGCGCTCGGGGTGGCCGCCGCCACCGCCGCCGCCTCGCTGGTGGGCGGGCTCGCCTGGCTCGCGGTGGAGAGCGGGGGCGGGACCGGCGGTAGCTCCGACTCCGACGCGGGCGCGGCGAAGGAGGTGGCGCCGGACGCGGGCGACGAGAAGGCCGGGGGTTCGGCGGACCAGTCGCACGAGGGGTACGTGGCGTGCGCGCGGCTCATCGTGGAGGGCACGGTGAGGCGGGTCGAACCGATCCCCGGCGGCGTCCAGGACCGGATCGTCATGGACGTGTCCCGCTACTACAAGCCGAGCCGGGGCGAGAAGCAGATCACGTTCGTGATGAACGTGGACGTGGACCCGCGGCTCCGCCCGGGCGACCGGACCCTGATCGGCATCGCGAAGGGCGAGGCGACGCCGGACATCTGGTCCACCGGCGCGAAGGACATCGCCAAGGACCGGGCGTGGATCGAGCGGGCGCTGCCGCGGGCGGAGGGGATGCGGTGCTGACGTGGGCGCCACACGCCGGACGCAAAGCTACGTGTAAGGGTCTCAATCCATCTATGGTTACTACATGACCCAAGTGCCCGCGCCCGCGCCCGACTTCACACCCACCGACGACGTCTTCGTCCGCAAGCACATGGGCGTTCCGGACATCGACGTCACGGACTGGGCCCTGGTGGTGGAGGGTCTGGTCGAGCACCCGCTGAGCCTGGACATGGACGCCGTCCTCGCGCTGGGCACGGAGCGGCTGCCCGCCTTCCACGAGTGCTTCGGGAGCCCCTTCGCGCCGGACGTGCCGACGCGGGCGGTGGCGCAGGTGGAGTGGGCCGGGGTGCCGCTCGCCGCGCTCCTGGACCGGGCGGTGCCGCGTGCGGCGGCGCGGCACGTCTGGTTCGAGGGCGCGGACACGGGGTCCTTCCACGGGCGGGACGGCCTCACGTACGTCAAGGACCTGCCCCTGCCGGTGGCCCGCCGCGATGTCTTCCTCGCCCACCGGATGAACGGTGAGCCGCTCCGTGCCGAGCACGGGTTTCCCTTGCGGGCGGTGGTGCCGCGGATGTTCGGCACGAACTCGGTGAAGTGGCTGACCCGGATCGTCCTGGCGGACGGCAGGGCGGACAGCGTGTTCACCACGGAGTTCTACAACCGTGTCCTGCCGGGGGACTCGGAGCCGAGTCCGGTGCGGGAGGTGGATGTCAGCAGCAAGTTGTTCGTGCCGGGAGAGGGTGAGCAACTCCCGGCTGGGCGCGCTGAGTTGTCTGGCCGCGCCTGGAGCGCGACGGATGTCGTGGGCGTCGAGATCTCGGTCGACGGGGGCCCTTGGGAGCCGGCCGTGGTGGACCCGCCGGGCTCAGGCCCGACATGGCAACGCTTCTCCCTGACCCGGGAGTTGGCTCCTGGTGCGCACCGGATTCGCTGCCGGGCGAGGGATCTCGCGGGGCGCGTACAGCCGTTGGGCGGTGCCCGTAATTCGGTGCACGAGGTGGGGGTTGAGGTTGGGGAGTAATGGCCTCAAACGCCGGCCGGGCTGAAGAGTCAGCCCGGCCGGAGCTTGAGATGACGGCACGCAAGGCTCAGGCGCAGCCTACGGCGCCGCGACCTTCTCGATGATCACGCTGCCGGTACCGGCAACCGTGCCCCGCCCGTTCAGGAGAGACACCTCACCGAACAGCTGGCGCCCCTCCGCCGCGGGCGCGTCCGCCGCGATCTCCGCGGTGACCTGCGCCGACGCGCCGTTCGCCAGCTTCACCGGCGCCGACTCGTCGACCTTCACCGAGCCGAGCGCGCCCGAGAAGAAGACATCCCGGTAGTCGTACGCGGTGGTGCCGGACGGGATCGAGTAGCCCACGACCTCGATCTCGTACGTACCCGCCGCCGGCTTGGTGAGGCTGACCGACTCCTCCGAGTCGCCGTCGGCCGAGGAACCCACGACCACCCCGCCCTTCGAGACCGACAGGTCGAGGTCGGCCGCGGCGTCCGCCGTCGAGCCGATGGCCACGTCGAGCCGCTGCGCGCCCTCGGGCACGACCACGGTCGTCGTCTGCGTCTCACCCTGCTTGATCGACGGCTTCGCCGCCTTCGCGGAGCCGAGCGGGCCGCCCTTCAACTTGCCGTCCACCGCGGCGAAGTTGTTGGTGACCTTCCAGGAGACGGGCGCCGGAGTACCGACCTTCGCCTCCGGCACCGTCTGCACGGCGGGGTCGAAGGCGACACCCAGCGCGGAGACGTCCAGCTTGTAGGGGTTGTCCAGGAGCGGCGACGTCCTGCGCGACTCGACCTCGATCTCCCACACGCCCGGCTGCGGGTCGGGGTACGAACGCAGGTCGGGGCGGCAGGTGTTGGCCGGGTTCTCGTAGTTCGCGTAGCAGACGAGCGAGGACGTCGAGTCGACCGGGACGCCGTACGGGTGCACCGCGATGAACCGCGTCTGGCTCTTGTCCTTCAGGCCGCCGAGCGCCACCTCCAGGGACTTGGCACCCTTCGGGACCGTCACGAAGTACGACTTGGTGCTGTTGCGCTGCACCGAACCGGACCCCGAGAACGTGTACGCGGGCTTGGCGAGCGGCGTCGAGACGACGACCGTCGACATGATCTGCTGGTCGATGCCCTCGGAGCGCTCGTCGTCGACCGTCAGGATCGCGCTGTGCACGCCCGCCGACTTGGCCTTCGCCTGCACCTTGACCGTGACCGGCTTGTTCAGGGGCAGCGTCACCGCGCCCTTGCCGAGCAGCTCGAAGGTGCGCTCGTGGTTGTTGACCATGTCCAGCTCGTGGCGGATGCCGCGGTCCGGGCCCGATGTGCGGGTGATCGTGACGTCGTACGTCCGCTTCTGGCCGGTCTTCAGGCCGCCCTCACGGTCGTAGATGCCGGTGCCGGGCTTCTTCAGCTCCTGCTCCAGGGCGGTGTCGACCGGAGCCTTCACCGTGTACGTGTGCGCCTTCGCGTCGTCCTCGATGGCGTTCCAGGCGTCGACCACGTTGATCAGGCCGGTGCCCTGCGCGTACGCCTGCTCGCCGGGGATGCGGTCCGCGGTGGAGGTGAGGGCGGTGCGCAGCTTCGCCGGGGTGAGGTCGACCTTCTCCCGCTTCGCGGCGGAGAGCAGCAGCGCCGAGGCGCCCGCTGCCTGCGGGGACGCCATCGACGTACCCTGCAACATCGAGTAACCGGCGGGCAGTTGGTAGCCCGCCTCGGCGACCGGGGAGCCCGGAAGCCAGGTCTGCGTGGTGTTGATGGCCGCTCCGGGCGCGGAGATGACCGGCGCGAAGCCGCCGTCCTCGCGCGGGCCGCGCGAGGAGAAGTTCATCATCGCGTACTTCTTCTCCACGGCGGAGCCGTAGTTGGCGGCCCAGGTCTCCTTGGAGATGGAGGCGCCGACCGAGATGACCTTGTCGGCGAGGCTCGGGTCGCCGATGGTGTTCGCGCCGGGGCCGGAGTTGCCCGCGGAGATCACCAGCTGGACGCCGTAGGTGTCGATGAGGCGGGTGTAGAGCTCGGCGCGCGCGTTGTTGCCGTCGTTGAGCGCCGGGAGGCCGCCGATCGACATGTTGACGATGTCGACGCCGCGCTTCGTCACGAGGTCGATCATGCCCTCGGTGAGCGCGACGTTGGTGCAGCCGCCGCTCCAGGTGCAGGCGCGGGACGACACGAGCTTCGCACCCGGTGCCGCGCCGTTCATCTTGCCGCCGAACAGGCCGTTGGCCGCGGTGATGCCCGCGACGTGCGTGCCGTGCTCGGACTCGATGACGCCGATGTTGACGAAGTCGGCCTTCTTGCCGACCCAGTCGCCGCCGTACGGGTCGGTCGGCACGTCCTTGCGGATCTCGACGACGAAGGGGACGCGCTCGACGACGTCGGTCGCCGGGTCGTCCTTGCCGAAGTAGGCGACCTGATGGCCGTCCTTGTACGGCTTCATCGTCTCGTCGTCGGTGAAGTCGTTGTTGTCGTTCAGGTCTACGCGAACAGTGCCGCCGGTGCCGGCGGCCGGGTCGTAGAGCACGCCCCAGCTGTCGGTGGTGTCGCCGTCGCGGTTGATGTCGCCCTTGGCGTCGCCGCCGGTGGTGGCCGACTCGCGGAAGCGGTTGACCTGGAAGGAGCCCGCGGGGGCCTTCCACGTCTCGCTGTCCCAGGTGAAGACGGGGCCGCTGACGGGGTTGGTCATCCGCCGCCAGGTGCCGTCCGCGTCCACGATCGGGTCGGTCGCCGTCACCCAGTCGGTGATCTTGCGCTCGCCCGTGGTCGTCTTCTGGAGCGCGGGGTGGCCCAGGTCGACGCCGGAGTCGAGGATGCCGATGGTGGTGCCTCGGCCGTCCGCCTTCGGGTGCTTCTTCACGAAGTCGACGGCGCCCGTCTCGAAGGACGGGTTGTACGGGTTCTTCGCCGGGGTGTCCTTGCCGGGCCCGGCGTAGGTCCCCTCGGCCGCCGTCTTCGCGCCCTTGGCCCGGTCGGCTGCGGGCGTCGGGTCGTCGAGCTCGATCTCGTGCCGCAGGTCGATGCCGTGCACGGACGAGAGCTTCCCCGCCGCCTCGATGGCGGCCTCGGCCTTGCCGGTGGGCACGGTGGCGCGTACGTAGCCGAGCTTGTCGTACGTCCGGCCGACCGAACCGCCCTTGACGGCGTCGAGCTGGTCCGCGACCTGCTCGGTGGCGCCCGGCGCGGTGGCGACCATCATCGTGACGGTCTTCTCGCCGTCCGCCTTCGCGTCCGCGAGGAGATCGGCGTCGGCCGAACCGAGCTTCTTCTCGGCGGACTTGGGGGTGGTCTGGCCCCCGGGGTCGCCGGGGCCCCCGTCGGCCGCGAGGGCCATGGGTATGGGCCCGGCGGCGGAGAGCGCGGCGGTGAGGCCGACGGCTATCGCGAGACGGGTCGTGCGTCTAGCACTGGATCTGTGCATCAGCATCCCTGTACGTAAAGGTCGAAAAGGTCCGGAATCCGGAACCGGATGACCGCTCAGCTTTACGTAAGGGACCGCTGTTTGGGGAGAGTTGTCGGGTTACGATCGAGGCGTGACGCAATCCCGCCATGCGCCATCGGCGACATAGCGGATGATTTTCCCCGGACGGCGGGGCCTAGGCCTCGCGGGCCCGTGCGTAATGGCGCGAGGCCTTCGCCCGGTTTCCGCAGGCGGCCATGGAGCACCAACGCCGGGTCCCGTTCCGCGACGTGTCGAAGAAGTGCAGGGTGCACGCCTCGTGCGCGCAGGGCCTGATCCGGTCCGGCGCGGTGGCGAGCAGCGTCAGATAGTCCCGCGCCGCCAGCCAGGCCGCGCCCCACGTCGCGTCCTTGAACTCGGGCTCCTCGCCCGGCCCTTCGGGGGAGAGGGTCGCCCGGATCCGCCCGTGCCCGAGGATCTTGTTGACGCGGGCGATCCCGGCGGTGGCGTCGGGGCCGTCCACGACGGTGGAGATCGCGTCGCGCGCCCGCAGTACGTGCTCCAGCGTCGCCTCGTCCGCGCCGAAACGGTCGTCGAGCCTGTTGGCGGCGAGCCAGACGGTCAGCCCTTCGGTGTCCGTGAGCAGATCCTGGCGCACGCCGTCCGCCATCCACCGGGTGTTGAGCAGGTCGAGGGAGAGCGGCTCGCCGACGAGCGGGCGGGGGTCGTGGGGGTCGCGGGGCGCGGCGGCGGTCATGGGGTGCTCCCTTCGAGGCTAACCAGTAAAGGTTACGTGACTGGTTGACTCCCTCGAATCCTAACTCTTAAAGTCGCTGTCATCAGTTAGCCCGCATCGAGTGGGCCACCGCTGACAAGGGGAGAGTCGTCCGCAGGTTGTCTTGGCTGGTCGCGCAGTTCCCCGCGCCTCTTCGGGGGCCTTCTCGGTAGGAGTGTCATGACCCCGTACGCCCCGTACCACCACGGCTCCCGTGCCGTTCAGGATCTCGTCGGTGTGCGGGAGCTGGCCGATCACGTGGGTCGGTCCATCGGCGACGGCATTCGTCCCGTCGCCGCCGCCTTCCTCGAACTCCAGCCCATGCTCGTGATCGGCGGCGCCGACCCGGAGGGCTCCGTGTGGGCCTCGCTGCTCACCGGTGAACCCGGGTTCGTGCGGGCCACGGGGCCGCGCCAGATGTCGATCGCGGGCGGACCGCGCGACGCCGACCCGCTCGCGGCCGCCCTCGCCCAGGAAGGCACCCCGGTGGGAACCATTGCCCTTGACCCCCGCACCCGCCGCCGCATGCGCCTGAACGGCCGGGCCCGTCCGACGCCCCGCGGGCTTGCGGTCGAGGCCGACCAGGTCTTCTCGAACTGCCCCAAGTACCTCCAGAAGCGGCAGCTGTTGCCCGGCAGGCGCGCGACCGGACCCGAAGCTCCCACCCGAGGAGCGGCACTCACCCCGGACCAGAGCGCCTTCATCGCCGCCGCCGACACCTTCTTCCTCGCCACCGTCCACGCGCACGGCGCCGACGCCAGCCACCGGGGCGGCAACCCCGGCTTCGTCCGCGTCGCTTCCCCGACCGAGCTCGCCTGGCGGGACTATCCCGGCAACTCCATGTTCCTGACCCTCGGCAACCTGGCCACCGACCCCCGCGCAGGCCTCCTCTTCCTCGACTGGACGACCGGCACCACCCTCCAGCTCACCGGCACCGCCCGCACGGACCACGCCGACGACGGCTCCCGCACGCTCCACTTCACCCTCACCGAGGCGCTCCAGGCGCACTCCGCGAGCCCCTGGCAGTGGTCCGCGCCGGAGTACTCTCCTGCCAATCCCATCCAAGGGGACTAGCGTCACTCCGTGAACAAAGAGCTTCGGGTGGCGGCCTACGCCGTATGCGTGCAGGACGGGCAGCTGCTGCTCGCTCGCTGGGTGGCGGGCGACGGCAGCAAGCGCTGGACGCTGCCCGGCGGCGGGATGGACCACGGGGAGGACCCGTACGACACGGTGATCCGCGAGGCCGACGAGGAGACCGGGTACCTCATCGAGCCCGTCGTCCTGCTCGGCATCGACTCTCTCCGCCGCCGCTATCCGCGCAAGCTCGGCGCCGTCGCCGACTTCCACGGCCTGCGGATCGTCTACGAGGCGCGGATCACCGGCGGCGAACTGCGTCACGAGCGGGACGGTTCCACCGATCTCGCGGCCTGGCACGCGCTGGACGACGTCCCCGGACTCGACCGGGTCGGACTCGTCGACATCGGGCTCGACCTGTGGCGGACCCGCCCGGAGGACGGGCACATCGCCGCGCCCTCCTGAGGGCCCGCAGCGCCTCCCCTTCCCCGAAAGATGAACATGGAGTGACCGCCTCCTCTCGGCCCGGAGAGGGGTGCGTGACCGCGGAGGGTGCCTGATGATCCACGTACGGTGATCGGCGTTGCCCGTTGCGGTCTCGTTAACGTGCAGGTCATCCCGGATGCCAACGATCCAGTACGAGCGGGAATTTCGCCTGGTGCGGAGCTGCCCGCGACCACTGCCGACGCGTTCGCAATCGGGGAGACCGCGCCATGTCGCGCATACGCATCGTCGCCACCGCCGCCCAGTCCGCCGCCCAGTCCGCCACCCACTCCGCCGTGTCCGCCGTGGACCGCCGGGCCTTCCTCGCGGCCACCGGAGCCGTCTCCCTCTCCGCGGGCATCGGCTATGCCATGCGGCCGGGCACGAGTCATGCCGCGCCCAGCAGACCCGCCCCCGTCGCACTCTCCCGGCAGGCGCCCGCCGCCCCCCTCGCGCCGTACCGGGGCGGCACCACGCTGGGGGCCGTCGCCACCCCGCGCGGCACCTCCGGCTACCGGCGGCTCGGCGACGGCCCCGCCTGGGAGCGCGTGGTCCGCGGTGATCTCGCCGCCGCCAAGAACGGCCGCGAGGGGCGGCGCACCCCGCTCGCCGCGTTCGTCCAGTTCACCGACCTGCACCTGGTCGACGTGCAGCATCCGCTGCGGTACGAGTATCTGCGCGCCCAGACCGCGAGCGCCTGGCGCCCGCAGGAGGCCCTCTCGGTGGCCGGCGCGGTCGCGCTCGTCGAGCGGGTCAACGCGCTGCGCGGCGCGCCCGCCACCGGATCGCCCCTGCACTGCGTGGTGACGACGGGCGACAACACGGACAACAACTCCCGCTCCGAGCTCGACTGGTTCCTCAAGACCATGAGCGGCGGACGCATCAACCCCAACACCGGTGACCCGCGCCGCTACGAAGGCGTCCAGGACAGCGGCCTGAAGCTGTACTGGCACCCGGACGACGACCTCCGCGACTCCGACAAGGCCCTCGGCTTCCCGCAGGTCGACGGCTTCCTGGAGGCGGCGCTCCGCGAGGTCAACAGCCCCGGCCTCGGGCTGCCCTGGTACTCGACCGTCGGCAACCACGACGCGCTGCCCGGGGGCTGCTGGGGGCCCGGCGACTCGTACTTCGCCGAATTCGCCGTCGGGGGACGGAAGTTGATGTCCCTCGACGAGTCGCGCGGCGCCGCGCTGTGGAAGTCCGTCAAGAAGGGCCGCGACCCCAAGGGCGCGCACTTCAAGGAGCTTCTGAAGAGCGAGGCGCGGCGGATGCGCTCGGTCACTCCGGACGAGAGCCGCGCGCCCTTCACCCCCGCCGAGTACGTCCAGGCCCATCTCGACCCGGCGTACAAGGGCCACGGACCCGCCGGCCACGGCTACACGCAGGAGAACCTCGACGCGGGGACCCAGTACTACTCCTTCCGCATCAGCGACGACGTACTCGGCATCAGCCTGGACTCGACCGACCCGGGCGGTCACTACGAAGGCTCGCTCGGCACGGCCCAGATGGACTGGCTGGAGCGGGAGTTGAAGGCCAACGAGCAGGAGGACGGCGGCGGGTCGTACGTCATCGTCTTCAGTCACCACACCAGCCGCACCATGCGGAATCTGCGCCAGGACCCGGACCGACCGCGCGAGGGCAGGCACGGCGGCGACGAGATCGTCTCCCTGCTCGGCCGCCACCGTTCCGTCCTGGCCTGGGTCAACGGCCACAGCCACAAGAACAGGATCACCGCTCACCAGACGCCGCGCGGTTCGTTCTGGGAGGTCTCCACGGCCTCGCACATCGACTTCCCGCAGCTGGCCCGCGTGGTGGAGCTGAGCGACAACCACGACGGCACGATCTCCCTCTTCACCACCCTCATCGAGTCGTCGGCCCCGCACCGCACGGATTACGCCGATCTCTCCCAGACCGGCCTCGCCGCGCTCTACCGCGAACTGTCCTTCAACGCCCCTGGCGCCAAGCCCGCGCTGGGCGGTGAGCCGGGCGACCGGAACACGGAGCTCATCCTCAAGAAGGGCTGAATTCCGCTCAACCCGCGTGGGGCGGTCAACCTCCGCACCAGCCCCACGAGTCCCTCCCGCCGACAGCACGTGGTGAGCGGAGGGGGAGACATGCCAGTGCGCAGAAGAGGCCTGATGGGCGTGGCCGCGGGGGTGGCCATGACGGTGGCGGCGGGGGCGTTCGCGGCGCCCGCGCTCGCCGGGGAGTCCGGTCGTGGCGCCGGCCACGGCGATCGGCACCGGGCGACGCAGAAGGCGATGGAGGCCGCCGTCAACGAAGAAGCCCCCGGCGTGACGGTCCAGGTGAAGGACAGGCACGGCACCTGGAATTCGGCCGCGGGCATCGGCGACGTCGAACGGCAGAGCCCACGGGGCGGCCACGACCATTACCGCGTCGGCAGCATCAGCAAGACGTTCCTCTCGACAGTGGTGCTGCAACTGGTGGCCGAGGGGGAGCTGAGCCTCGACGACAAGGTGGGGCGGTGGCTGCCGGGCGTCGTCGAGGGCAACGGCCACGACGGCGACCGCATCACGGTGCGCCAGCTCCTCAACCACACCAGCGGGATCTACGACGTACTGACCGACCCCGGCGTCCAGGACACGGTGTTCACCGAGAAGTTCCTCGCACACCGCTACGACACCTGGACCCCCGAGCAGCACGTCGCCATCGCCATGCGCCACGAGCCGGACTTCGACCCCGGCGAGGGCTGGAACTACTCCAACACCAACTACATCCTCGCCGGCCTGATCATCGAGAAGGTGACGGGGGAGGCGTACGCGGACGAGATCCGGCGACGCATCGTCGAGCCGCTGGATCTTGGCGGCACCAGCGTGCCTCCGAGCACGGATTTCCGTCTGCCGGAGCCGAGTTCGCGCGCGTACATGAAACTGTCCGGCGCCCCGGACGCCACGACCCACGATGTGACGGAACTGAACCCGTCCCTGATGGGCGCCTCGGGCGGGGTGATCTCCAACTCGGCGGACCTGAACCGCTTCAACACCGCCCTGCTGCGCGGCAAGCTCCTGCCGAAGAAGCAGCTCGCCGAGATGAAGAGGACCGTCCCGCAGGGGGAGGGCGATGAGGACGAGGGGTACGGGCTCGGCCTGGTGAGCCGCACGACCAAGTGCGGCACGGTCGTCTGGGGGAACGGCGGTGATGTGCACGGCTCGACGACGATGATGCTGTCGACCGAGGACGGCCGTCATGCGCTCACCGCGAACTTCAACAGCATGGAAGGCGACTTGTTCGCGATCCTGAACGCCGAGTTCTGCGGGAAGTGACGTAAAGGGGCGGGGCCCGTCGTGCGCCCCGCCCCAGGGTCCTACCTGGGGAGCACGACCACATACGCCGCCGGATCACGGTCGCCCGAAGCCATCAGAGCCGTCCGTACGACCATCGCCTGCTGTTCGAGCGACTCGCGCAGCTTCCTGGGCGTCAGGTGGACGACGGTGATGCCGAGCCGCTCCAAGTGCTCCCGCTTGCGGGCGTATTCGGACCACAGCGCGTCGTCGTCCTGCCGGAACCCCTGCCGGGGCGCCCGCGTGTCCAGTTCGACCGCGACGGCCAGATCGGGCCAGTAGGCGTCGACGCCACCCAGGTGCGGTCCTCCGGGCAATCGCAGATCGACGTTCCACAGCGGATCGGGCAGGCCGTGCTCGGTGACCATGCGGTACAGCCGGTCCTCGGCGATGGCCCGCCCTTCGGCGAGCAGCGAGTCCACGGCGTCCACGACGTGCGGGCGGGTGAGCAGCTTCGCCTGGTTCAACTCCCGCACGATGGACGCCGGTTCGCAGTGCCCGCCGCGCACCGCCTCGGTGAGCAGCCTGCGCACGGCGGACGCCTCGGTGAGCCCCGCCACGGCGTCGGCGAGAGCGCGCGGCACCGGGGCCACCGGAACTCCGGTGATCTGTACGGCGGTCGGCAGGGCCTGGGTCCGCACGAGGCGGGCGAAGCCGGTGGAGCGCAGCCGCCGGGTGCGCGGGACCAGGACGTCGATGCGGTCCAGGGAGAGCAGCGGGGGAGCCGACGAGAAGCGGTGCAGGGCGAGCGCCGCGAGCCCCGTGATCAGGGCGTCGGCGTACGGGGCGTGGGGTTCGCCCGCGCCCGGCTGTGCGGGCACGGTCTTCGCGGCCTTGGCCGGTGGCCGCCCCGCGAACAACAGGGCGCCGTGCAGGCGCTCTTCGCTGGTCGGCGGCCCCGGGTGCAGCAGACAGACCCCCGGGAGCAGCTGCTGCCAGGGTCCTTCCGGGCGGCAGTGTGCGGCGAGGTCGGCGGGGGAGATGCCGTGGGCGCGGAGCTGGGCGGTGCTCATGACGCGGCGCTGGACGTCGGCGAGGTGGCGGAGGGGGCGGGGGGAGAGCGGGGTGTTGTGGTTCATGACCGGGCCATTCCCGCTGTCGCTCCGCCCCCTAACCGCTGTTACAGGCCCGTCGACATAACCGGACAACCCTGCACTAAAGTGCAGACGTTCGACTGCCGAAAAGGTCCGTTTGCGCGCGGTACGTTCCGGTAGCCGCTCTCCCCCCCCTCGGCCTAGGAAGCGGCAGCCGAGTCGCAGCCCTGCGCCCGCAGCGACCGCGCAAGGTCGTCCCGTGCCTCAAGGACGAGCCGCCGCAGCGCGGGCGCGGCCGACTCGTGGGAAGCGAGCCACAGGTCCGCCGCGTCCAAGGTCCCCTGATCGTCCTGGAGGAGGGGGAAAAGGCCCTTCACCACGTCCATCCCGATCTGGATGGACCGCTCGGCCCACACCCGCTCGATGGCGGCGAAGTACAGGGGAGCGTACGGAGCGATCAGCTCCCGCTGCGACGACTGGGCGAAGCCCGAAATCGTCGCCGCCACCAGCGCGTTGGACAGGGAGTCGGACTCCACCACGGAGGCCCACGCCTGCGCCTTGACCGCTTCGGAGGGCCGCGCGGCCAGGCAGCGCACCTGATGCCGCTTGCCCGAAGCCGTGTCGTCCCGGACCAGCTCGGCGGCGAGCGCCCGCTCGTCGGCGACGCCGTGCGCGGCCAGCGGGCCCAGCAAGGACCAGCGCAGCTCCTGGTCGACGTCCAGGCCGTCGATCTTCGCCGTCCCTTCGAGCAGCCCCTGGAGCAGCTGGAGATCGGCCGCCGACGAGGCCACCGCGGCGAAGAACCTCGCCCACGTCAGCTGATGCTGGCTGCCGGGCTCCGCGATCCGCAGCTCCCGCAGCGCGCCCTCGGCGAGCGCGCGCCCGCCCTCCTCGCGCCATTCGGGGGCCGCGTAGAAGGTAAGGGCCGAGTCCGCCCAGGTGTGCAGCATCTGAAGCACACCGATGTCGCTCTCGCGCCCCGCGAACCGCAGCACGAGACCGATGAAGTCCCGCGCGGGCATGAGTGCGTCCCGGGTGAGGTTCCACAGCGCGGACCAGCACAGTGCGCGGGCCAGGGGATCGGTGAGGTCGCCGAGGTGCGTCCGCAGCGTGTCGAGGGAGGTCTCGTCGAAGCGGATCTTGCAGTACGTCAGGTCGTCGTCGTTGACCAGGACGAGATCGGGAGCCTCCTCGCCGGCCAGCTCGGACACGATGGTGCGCGGCCCCTCGACGTCCAGCTCCGCGCGCGCGTACCGCGTCAGCTCGCCCTCGGGCGTGCGGCGGTACAGGCCCACCGCCACGCGGTGCGGCCGCAGTTCGGGGTCCGACTCGGCGGCCTCCTGGACCACGGAGAGCTCGGTGATCCGGCCCTCCGCGTTCAGCAGGACCTGCGGCGTCAGGGAGTTGACGCCCGCCGTCTCCAGCCACGCCCGCGACCAGGACGCCATGTCGCGCCCGGAGGTCTCTTCCAGGACCGACAGAAGGTCACCGAGCCGGGTGTTCCCGTACGCGTGCCGCTTGAAGTAGCGCCGGGCGCCCTCGAGGAACGCGTCACGTCCGGCGTAGGCGACGAGCTGCTTCAGTACCGATGCGCCCTTCGCGTACGTGATCCCGTCGAAGTTGAGCTTGGCGTCCTCCAGGTCGCGGATGTCGGCCGTGACCGGGTGCGTGGACGGCAGCTGGTCGGCGCGGTAGGCCCACGCCTTGCGGTTGTTGGCGAAGGTGATCCAGCCGTTGGTGAAGCGCGTCGCCTCGACCATCGAGAAGGAGCCCATGAAGTCGGCGAAGGACTCCTTGAGCCACAGGTCGTCCCACCAGCGCATGGTGACGAGGTCGCCGAACCACATGTGCGCCATCTCGTGCAGGATGACGTTGGCCCGGCGCTCGTACGACGCCTGGGTCACCTTGCCGCGGAAGATGAACTCCTCGCGGAACGTCACACAGCCGGGGTTCTCCATCGCGCCCAGGTTGTACTCGGGCACGAAGGCCTGGTCGTACTTCCCGAAGGGGTAGGGGTAGTCGAAGTTGTCGTGGAAGAAGTCGAGCCCCTGCTTGGTGACCAGGAAGACGTCGTCCGCGTCGAAGTGCTTCGCGAGGCCCTTCCTGCACATCGCGCCGAGCGGGATGTCCAGCGTCGTGCCGTCGTCGAAGGTGCGGCTGTAGGAGTCCGTCACGTAGTGGTAAGGACCCGCGACGATCGCCGTGATGTACGTCGAGATCGGCTTCGTCTCGGCGAACTTCCATACGCCGTCGGTCAGTTCACCCGCGCCGTTCGACCAGGCGGTCCACCCCTCCGGAGCCTGCACCTCGAAACGGAAGGGTGCCTTCAGGTCGGGCTGCTCGAAGTTGGCGAAGACGCGCCGGGAGTCCGCGGGCTCATACTGCGTGTAGAGATAGACCTCGCCGTCCTCCGGGTCGACGAAGCGGTGCATGCCCTCGCCGGTACGGCTGTAGGCGCACTGGGCGTCCACCACCAGTTCGTTCTCCGCGGCCAGGTCCTCCAGCGTGATCCTGGTGCCGTCGAAGACCTCGGAGGGGTCCAGGTCCCTGCCGTTGAGGGAGAGCGCGGTGACGCTCGGGGCGATCAGGTCGGCGAAGCTCGTGGCGCCCGGTTCGGCCGAGCGGAAGCGGAGGGTCGTGACGGAGCGGAACGTGCGCGGCTCCTGGTCGCTCTCGCCGATCGCGGAGCGCAGGTCGAGAAAGACCTCGTACCCGTCGACGGACAACAGCGCGGCCCTTTCCTGGGCCTCGTCGCGGGAAAGATTCTCACCGGGCACGGGCGGTACTCCCTTGTACTCGCAGGTGTAAGTCGTGGATCGCACGACCTGTACGAATGTCTACGATCCTCGCATGTGCCCTCAGCGCGCGGTATCCGGGAATGCCCGGGTAGATCACTGACGTTCCCCTGGCCAAGCGCGCACGTATTCCCTAGGGAGAGACATGTCCGAGAACGGCAAGTCCGGCAAGACCCCTGTTGACTTCTGGTTCGACCCGCTGTGCCCGTGGGCCTGGATGACCTCGCGCTGGATGCTCGAGGTGGAGAAGGTCCGCGACGTCGAGGTCCGCTGGCATGTCATGAGCCTCGCCGTACTGAAGGAGGACAGGCTCGACGAGCTGCCCGAGGACTACCGCGACATGCTGGAGAACAAGGCCTGGGGGCCGGTCCGCGTGGTCATCGCCGCCCAGCAGAAGCACGGCGACGAGTACACCGGCAAGCTCTACACCGCCCTCGGCACCCGCTTCCACAACCAGGGCGAGGGCTCGACCCGCGAGGCGATCGTCGCCGCGCTCAAGGACGTCGGCCTGCCCGAGGACCTCGCGGACTACGCGGACTCGGACGAGTACGACACCCAGCTGCGCGCCTCCCACCAGGAGGGCATCGACAAGGTCGGCCAGGACGTGGGCACGCCTGTCATCGCGGTCCCGGGCGCGGACGGCGAGCAGGTCGCCTTCTTCGGCCCCGTCGTGACGCCCGCCCCCAAGGGCGAGGCGGCGGCGAAGCTGTGGGACGGCACACTCCTCGTGGCGTCCACGCCGGGCTTCTACGAGATCAAGCGGACGCGTACGCAGGGGCCGGTCTTCGACTGAAGTCCGCTATTTGAGCTTGCGGGGCAGATAGAAGGGCGACTTGTCGAAAGCTGTACGCAGGGTTCCGCAGCCCGGTGCGTCGCAGGCCCAGTAGTTGCCGGTGTGCTTCAGGCCGGAGTCGTCCTTGAGCTGCTGCTGCTCGCCTTTGCTCAGCGGGTGGTGCGGCTCGTCCCGTTTGCAGGTACTGCAGTACATGGTCCGTAGAGTCGGCATGTCGACACGGTCCTCCGGAACCCGGCATACCGAAAGGCCCCCGTGAGTCATGTCCTCACGGGGGCCTTTCGTCCATCCGCCTGCTTCAGTGAAGGTTGAGAAGACGATCACGAGGCAGGACGTTCAGGGGGCGAGCTCAGGGGCCGAGCTCAGGGAGCGAGCAGCAGGCTGTTCACGCGCTGCTTCGCGGCGTCGTAACGCTTGGCCACGTCCTGCCAGTTGACGACGGCCCACATGGCGTCGATGAAGTCGACCTTCTGGTTCTTGTACTGCAGATAGAAGGCGTGCTCCCAGGCGTCGAAGACCAGGATCGGCGTCGAGCCCTGGCCGACGTTGCCCTGGTGGTCGTAGACCTGCTCGACGATGAGGCGGTTGCTGAGCGGCTCGTAGGCGAGCACGCCCCAGCCCGAACCCTGCGTGGTCGCCGCGGCCTTGGTCAGCTGGGCCTTGAACTTGGCGAAGGAGCCGAAGGACTCGGTGATCGCGTCCGCGAGGTCGCCCACACCGTCCGCGGCCAGCGGCTCGCCGCCGCCACCGTCCTTCGGGCTGTTCATGTTGTGCCAGTAGATGCTGTGCAGGATGTGGCCGGAGAGGTGGAAGGCCAGGTTCTTCTCCAGGCCGTTGATGGCGCCCCACGTCTCCTTGTCGCGCGCCTCCTCCAGCTGCTCAAGGGTGTCGTTCGCGCCCTTCACGTACGCCGCGTGGTGCTTGTCGTGGTGCAGCTCGACGATCTGGGGATTGATGACCGGCTCGAGCGCCGCGTAGTCGTACGGAAGTTCAGGAAGCGTGTAAATGGCCATGTCCGAGCCCTCCGACTGCTGCTCTGCTGTAGTGCAACGCTTATTGCAACCTATATGCAAGTGCAGGCTAGCAGCAGGAGGGGGTCTCCACGGGGCAGGGGTGATCAGCCCTTCGTCCTAGGACCGGAGGTCGGGGGAGAAACGCGAGAGGGCCCCGAGTCCGTCGACTCGGGGCCCTCTCGGGGAAGGTGTCGCTACTCGGCGGCGACCGCCGCACGCTTCTCCGCCGTCTTCTGCCGTACGAATCCGATGACCGCGAGCACCAGCGTCAGCGTGCCCGTCGCCAGGAGCTGCTTGCGCGTGTCCGGCTGTTCCGTCATCAGATAGAAGATGTACGCCATCGCGGCCAGGGCGATCCACGTCAGGAACGGGTAGGCCCACATCTTCACGACCAGCTTCTCGGGCTCCTCGCGCTCCGTCCTGCGGCGCAGGATCAGCTGCGAGACGGCGATGAAGATCCAGACGACCAGGATCATCGCGCCGATCATGTTCAGGAGCCACGGGAAGACGTCGTCCGGGCGCCAGTAGCTGAGCAGGACGCAGACGAAGCCGAAGACCGAGGATGCGAGGACCGCGAGGCGCGGGACGCCGTTGTCGACGCGGCCGAGCACCTTGGGGCCCTGGCCGCGCGCGATCAGGGAGTACGACATGCGCGAAGCGCCGTAGATGTTGGCGTTCATCGCGGAGAGCAGGGCGATCAGGACGATGACGTTCATGATCTGGCCGGCGCCGGGGATGCCCAGGTGGTCGAGGGTGGCGACGTACGGGCCCTTCGCCACGACCTCCTTGTTGTCCCAGGGGAGCAGCGTGACGACGACGAGCATCGAGCCGACGTAGAAGAGGGCGATGCGCCACATCGCCGTGCGCACGGCCTTGGCGACGCTCTGGACCGGGTTCTTCGACTCCGCGGCCGCGATCGTGACGGTCTCCAGACCGCCGTACGCGAAGACGGACGCGAGGAGGCCGATGATCAGGCCGTCCGTGCCGTTCGGCATGAAGCCGCCCTCACCGGTGAGGTTGGCCGTGCCGGGCGCGGAGACGTCCGAGCCGGGCAGGATGCCGAGGATCGCCAGGACGCCGATGCCCAGGAAGAGCGCGATCGCGCCGACCTTGAGGGCGGCGAACCAGAACTCGAACTCGCCGAAGTTCTTCACGGCCGTCAGGTTGGCCCCGCAGAACACCAGCATGAAGAGCGCGACCCAGGCCCACTCGGGGCTGTCGGGGAACCAGCCCACCATGATCTTCGCGGCGCCGATGCCTTCGAGGCCGACGGCGACGCAGAGCAGGAACCAGAAGCCCCAGCCGGCGGTGAAGCCCGCCCACGGGCCGATCGCCCGCTCGGCGTGGACCGAGAAGGAGCCGGACGCCGGGTTCGCCGCCGACATCTCACCGAGCATGCGCATCACGAGCATGACGAGCGCGCCGGATATCGCGTAGGCGAGGACGATCGAAGGTCCGGCCGCGGCGATGCCCGCTCCGGAGCCCACGAAGAGGCCCGCTCCGATGACGCCACCGAGGGCGATCATGGAGAGATGCCGCTGCTTGAGGCCGTGGACGAGCGGTGAATCGACCTTGGGGGCCTCGGGGGCCTCGTCGGTTGATGCGTCCTGGGGGGTGGACGTCCGAGACATGGGCGTGCCCTGTTCAGTAGCTGAGACGGGGGAGCGGAGACGGGGGCTGAGCGGGGTGAGAGAGCGGCCCACAGTCTGAAGTCCGGCACCGCTGACAGGGAACACCTGACCGCTATACGGACACGACGCTCACACGTTGTGAAGCAGTGGACACGAGATGTTCACATCCGTTTCATGTGCGCCGCGCGCCCCTGCCGATGCGCCACTCCCGCAGCCCCGCGACCACGAGAACCAGGCCCGTCGCGCCCGCCGACCACAGCAGCTGCGGCCGCGCACCGTCGTCGGTCAGCATCAGGCCGAGCACGGCCGCCATCGCCGCGAGCGCCGCCCACGTCAGATACGGGAACGCCCACATCCGCAGCACGAGCCGCTCCGGGGCCTCACGCTCGATGCGCCGCCGCAGCCGCAGCTGGGAGACCGCGATCAGTGCCCACACGAAAAGCAGCACCGCGCCGACGGAGTTGAGCATGTAGAGGAAGACCGAGTCCGGCCACTTCAGATTCAGTACGACGGACACGAAGCCGAAGGCCACCGACGCGAGGACGGCGCGGCGCGGGACACCACCGCCCGACACCTTCAGCAGGGCCTTGGGCGCCTCGCCGCGCTCGGCCAGCGAGAAGACCATCCGGGACGAGCCGTAGAGGTTGGCGTTCAGCGCCGAGAGCAGCGCCACGAACACCACGATGTTCATGATCGTGCCCGCGGACGGCACCCCGATCGAGTCGAGGACCGTCACATACGGACTGACGCCGGCCTTCTCCGCCGTCCACGGCAGCACCGTCACGATGACCAGCATCGAACCGACGTAGAAGAACAGGATGCGGTAGACGGCGCTGCGCACGGCGCGGGCGACCGAGCGCACCGGGTCGTCGGACTCGGCCGCGGCGATCGTCACGACCTCCAGGCCGCCGAAGGCGAAGACGACGGCGAGCACGCCGGACGTCACGCCCTCCCAGCCGTTGGGCAGGAAACCGCCGTGCCCGGTGAGGTTGGTGAGGCCCACGGGATCAGTGTCCGGAAGTACCCCGAGGATCGCGAGCAGCCCGAGCACCAGGAAAGCGACGATCGCGAAGACCTTCAGGGCGGCGAACCAGAACTCGAACTCGCCGAAGTTCTTCACGGCGGCGAGGTTGGCCGCGGTGAACACCAGCATGAAGATGAGCACCCAGGCCCACTGCGGCACGCCCGGCGCCCAGCCGTTGGCGATCTGCGCGGCGCCGGTCGCCTCCACGGCGAGCACGACGACCAGCAGGAACCAGTAGAGCCACCCGACGCTGAACCCCGCCCAGCGGCCGAGGGCACGCTCGGCGTGCACGGAGAAGGACCCGGAGGCGGGCATCGCGGCCGACATCTCGCCGAGCATCCGCATCACGCACATCGCCAGGGCGCCGGCGATGAGGTACGAGACGACGATGCCGGGCCCGGCGACGGCGATCCCGGCCCCGGAGCCGACGAAAAGCCCGGCCCCGATGACGCCACCGAGCCCGAGCATGGTGAGGTGCCGCTGCTTCAGCCCACCACCGAGCGGCTCGGGTTCCGTTGCCGTTGTGGCCAGGGGTGCGTCGTGCATGGTGCTCAGGCTGCTCTCGGGCTCACAGAAGGACTTGGCGGGAACCTACAGTCTCTCCGGGCAACAGCCCCCCGCGCAAAGCGGGCCCAAGTCGCCACCCGCCGAGGTGACGAGCATCACGCCCCCCGCAGGGGTACCCCCCGCACTTTGTGCAGAACCCACCACCGGGCCACCCGGCACCTTGTCGCCCGCCGCCGGTGAAAGGCGCCCCCGCCTGAGATAGCGTCGCGGGGTCCCATCTGCCCGTCCCAGAACCCGCGGAGTCCCGATGAGCATCGCCGCCGTCTCTTCCCGTCCCGGCCAGGTCCTCGCGGACCTGATCCCCGCGTCCCGCGCGAAGGACGCGGCCTTCGTCCTCGGCGGCGCCGCCCTCACCGGCATCGCGGCCCAGATCGCCGTGCCCGTCGCGGGATCGCCCGTACCGGTGACGGGACAGACCTTCGCCGCCCTCCTCGTCGGCACCGCCCTCGGCGCCCGCCGCGGCTTCCTCTCCCTCGCGGTGTACGCGCTCGTCGGCATGGCCGGCATGCCGTGGTTCGCGGAGGCGGGCTCCGGCGTCGCCGCGCCGTCCCTCGGCTACGTCCTCGGCATGCTCCTCGCCGCCACCGTGGTCGGCGCCCTCGCCCGCCGCGGCGGCGACCGTTCCGTGCTGCGCACCGCGGGCACGATGGTGCTCGGCTCGGCGATCATCTACGCGGTCGGTGTCCCGTACCTCGCCGCCGCGACCGGCATGTCGATGACCCAGGCCGTCGCCGCCGGACTCACGCCCTTCCTGATCGGCGACGCCCTCAAGGCCGCGCTCGCGATGGGCGCGCTGCCCACGGCGTGGAAGCTGCTCGACCGCTAGCTCAACCGGCGTTCCCCACGCCGTAGTTCCGCCTGAAGAGGTTCGCCGGGTCGTACGTGGCCTTCAGCTCGGCGAGCCTCTTCCGCGTCTGCGCGTCGTACAGGCCGTCGGGACGGTCCCCGGCGGCGAAGGCGAAGTTGAGCAGCCGCCCCACCGCCCCCGGCGCGAAAAGCCCGAACGCCCGGTCCTGCACGGCCCGCACCGCGTCGAGGCCAGCCCCGTCCAGCGGCGAGAGCACCCGCACCAGCCACCCCGCGTCCCGGTAGGGCACGGCGTTTCCCGCAGGCTTCGCAAGCGCCCCGCCCAACTGGTTGATCTGGACGACGTGCATCTTCTCGGCGGCCGGACCCGTCATCGCGAACAGCTCACCCGCCGCCGCGAGATCCAGCTCGCCCACCACCACGCTGTCCCCGTAGTAGGAGTGCGGGAAGTCGGGGTCGCTGTGGATCGTGTGGCTGTCGGTGTACGGCATCTCCCGCATCGAGTCCGACACCATGGGCCCGATCTCCCGCAGCGGCGCCACAAGCCGATCGCCCTCCGCCTGCGAGCCCGTGCAGGCGACCCGGACCGTGACGAGATAGCGGCCCCGCAGATGGGGCGGCAGCTGCGGCATGTCCGGGTAGACGAGCGCCGCCACCGACGAGGTCACCTCGTCCTGCACCGTCCGCGTCCACGCCTCGTACGCCCGGAGCACACGGCCGGGGTCCACCTCACGGCCGTCGAACTCGATCGCCCCGCCGTACAGCCGCGCCACCGGCACAAGACCGATCTCCAGGGCCGTCACGACCCCGAGGTTCGCGCCCCCGCCGAGCAGCCCCCAGAAGAGCTCGGGCTCGCTCTGAGCCGTGACGTGCCGCAGGGTGCCGTCCGCCGTGACGACGTCGAGCCACCGGACGTGGTCGGCCGCGTACCCGAACTCCCGGGCCAGGAGGCCGAGTCCGCCGCCCAGCGTGTACGAGACGGCTCCCACGCCCGGCGCCGAACCGTTCAGCGGCGCGAGCCCGTGCGCCGCCGCGGCCTCGACGACCTGGCCCCAGCGGACGCCCGCGCCGACGGTGACCGTGCGCGCGTCGGTATCGATCCGGACGGAGTCCATCCGCCGGGTGCTGATCAGCACGCCGCCCTCCGAGGACCCCGGAAGCCCGTGCCCGGTGGCCTGGACGCCGACGGGCAGCCCCGCGTCCGCGGCGTACGACACGGCGGCGACGACGTCATCGGCGCTCTCGGCCGCGAACACGATCGCGGGCCGCTGCGTGAAACCGGTCTGGAATCCGGAGATCTCCTCGTCGTACCCGTCGTCGCCGGGCCGGAAGACGAGTCGCTGAGCGGTGAAGTCCACGGTGATCCTCCAAGAAGTGCTGCTGAAAGAAGGGCTGCTGACGCGTCAGAGCCTCCCCGTAAAACCTGACATCCGCCGTCAAGTTTTCCGGACCTCTGCCGAGGTGCTGTCATGAAAGGAGGTTGGGGGTGAACCCATGCCGGAGCTTCGCGTGGTGGCGGGCCGTTATCGCCTGCTCGACGTCATCGGCCAGGGCGGCATGGGCCGCGTCTGGCGCGCGGCCGACGAACTCCTCGACCGCCGCGTGGCGGTGAAGGAGATGCGGGTCGAGGGGGCCTTCGAAGGCCCCGAGACGGAGGAAGGGCGCGTCCGCAGAGAACGCGCGCTGCGCGAGGCGCGGGCCAGCGCGCGGATCGATCACCCCGGTGTCGTACGCGTCTATGACGTCGTCGAGGAGGACGGCCGCCTCTGGATCGTCATGGAGCTGGTCGACGCCCGCTCGCTCGCCCGGTACGTCGACGACGAGGGGCCCCTGGACGAGCACGCGGCGGCGCGCGTCGGCCTCGCCCTGGTGGCGGCGCTGCGGAGGGTGCACGCGGCGGGTGTCGTGCACCGTGACATCAAGCCGGAGAACGTCCTGCTCGGCCAGGGAGGACCTGCCGGCCGGGTCGTCCTCACGGACTTCGGCATCGCGGCGCTCCAGGACTCGGGCCGCCTCACGCAGACGGGGATGCTGGTGGGCTCGCCCGAGTACATGGCTCCCGAGCGGGTCTCCGGGGCCGGGCAGGGGCCGCCGTCCGACCTCTGGTCCCTGGGGGCGACGCTCTGCACGGCGCTGCGGGGCAGCTCGCCGTTCGCCCGCACTTCGGCCCTGAACACGCTGGTCGCGGTCCTGCACGAGGCGCCCGAACTGCCGCCGGAACCAAGCGGGTTACGCCCGCTCCTCTCGGCGCTCCTGGCCAAGGACCCGGCGGCGCGACCGGACCTGGACGCGGTGGAGGAGGCGCTGCGGGCGGTGCTCGCGAGGCCCACGCCGTCATGGCGCGGGCCCGGTGACCGGCCCCGGGCCGATTGGCGGCCGCATGTGCTGACCGCCGTGGTGCTGCTTGTCGCGGCCGCCGTGGCGGCCGTCATGTTCTTCACGGCGCGCGATCCGGGCGGCGGCGGGCCGCCGGGACCGAGCACGCCTCCGCCGACGGTGGCGGGCACGTCGACCGCGCCACCGTCGGACGGGACCGGCTAGGCGTCGACCGTGTCGGTGTCGACCGTGTCGGTCTCGGCACTCGCCTCTGCGGCGTCGCGGGGCCGGACCTTCTCGCGTACGAGAGAGAAGACGACCACGAACGCCGCCGCGAGCAGCGAGAGAAGGACCTGCTTGCGCCCGGCCTCGTCGGTCAGCATGTAGACGAGCACGAACGAGATCATCGCGATCGTGACCCACGTCAGGTACGGGAAGAGCCACATCTTCACGACGAGCTTCTCCGGCTCCTCGCGCAGGATGATGCCGCGCATCCGCAGCTGCGTGAACGCGATCATCAGCCAGACGAAGAGGGCCACCGCGCCCGACGAGTTGAGGAGGAAGTCGAAGACGGTGTCCTGCCACTGGTAGTTGAACCAGACGGCGACGAAGCCGAACACGACCGAGCCGAGGATCGCGGCCATCGGCACACCGCGCGAGTTGGTGCGCGCGAAGGCCTTGGGTGCGTCACCGCGCTGGCCGAGCGAGAAGGCCATGCGGGAAGCGGTGTAGAGCCCGGAGTTGAGGCAGGAGAGGACGGCGGTCAGGACGATGACGTTCATGACCTGACCGGCGTGCGGAATGCCGATCGAGTTCAGCGCGGCGACGTACGAACCGTCCTTGAGGATCGACTTGTCGTCCCACGGAAGCAGCGTGACGACGACGAAGATCGAGCCCAGGTAGAAGACACCGATACGCCAGATGACGCTGTTCGTCGCCTTGGTGACGGCGCGCTGCGGGTCCTCGGACTCACCTGCGGCCAGGGTGACGATCTCCGAGCCCATGAACGAGAAGACGACCATGAGCACACCGGTGAGGATGGCGCCCGCGCCGTTGGGCATGAATCCGCCCGCGTCGGTGAGGTGCGCGAATCCGGCGCCGGGGTTGTCGGAGCCGGGCAGTACGCCGAAGACGGCGAGCAGACCGATGATCACGAAGCCGCCGATGGCGACGACCTTGATGCCGGCGAACCAGAACTCGAACTCACCGTAGGAGCCGACCGAGACGAGGTTCGTCGCGGTGAGCACCACCATCACGATGAGCGCCCAGCCCCACTGCGGGACGGAGGGTATCCAGCCGTTGAGGATGACGGCTCCGGCGGTGGCCTCGACCGCGAGCACCACGACCCAGAAGAACCAGTAGAGCCAGCCGATGGAGAAACCGGCCCAGCGGCCGAGGGCCTGGTCCGCGTAGGTGGAGAAGGAGCCGGAGGTGGGCCGTGCGGCGGCCATCTCGCCCAGCATCCGCATCACGAGGACGACCATCGTGCCGACGAGGGCGTACGACACGAGGATGGCGGGCCCGGCGGCGGCGATGCCGGAGCTTGAGCCGACGAAGAGTCCCGCCCCGATGACGCCACCGATGGCGATCATGGAGAGGTGGCGGTTCTTCAGCCCGGCCTTGAGGCCGTCGCCGGTGTCTCCAGACTGCGAATCCCCAGGATTGACGGGGTTGCGGTCTGCCTTCGCAAGGGAGGGTTGCGAGGTCATGGACGAATCCTTAAGTTCTCGGGTCACGAGCCCCCGCATTCAAACTCAGGGGTGTACGTGACGGAAGTCCTGACTCCGGATCGTGATATTCCGGCCCATTGGCCCAGACCTTGGTGACCAAGGTCCGGCCCCCGGACGCCGCTACCCGCCCCGTGACGTGCCACACTCAGTCGCATGCGCGTGTACCTCGGCTCGGATCATGCCGGCTACGAACTGAAGAACCACCTGGTCGAGTGGCTCAAGAGCCACGGCCACGAGCCCGTCGACTGCGGGCCCCACATCTATGACGCCCAGGACGACTACCCCCCCTTCTGCCTCCGCGCCGCGGAGAAGACGGCGGCGGACCCCGAGTCGCTCGGCATCGTGATCGGGGGCTCCGGCAACGGGGAGCAGATCGCCGCGAACAAGGTGAAGGGGGTGCGGGCCGCCCTCGCCTGGAGCGAGCAGACGGCCGCGCTCGGGCGTGAGCACAACGACGCGAACGTGGTGTCGATCGGCGGCCGGATGCACACGCGGGAAGAGGCGACGAAGTTCGTCGAGATCTTCCTGGCGACGCCGTACTCGGGTGAGGCCCGTCACACCCGCCGGATCGACATGCTGTCGGCGTACGAGACGACGGGCGAGCTGCCCCCCATCCCGGCCGGCCACCCGCAGCAGTAGGGCTTTTTCGTCCCCAACCCCGCCCCTTCCCGAAAACCCGCTCGGCGCAGGGGCCTGCTGGGGCTCCGCCCCAGACCCTGTACAAGATGGCCTCAAACGCCGGCCGGGCTGGATATAGCCTGTCCGGCGTTTGAGGACGAACTCGGCGAAGCCGGTGATGACGGCACGCGAGGCCCCCGCGCCGGAGCGGGTTTTCGGGAAGGGGCGGGGTTGGGGAAAAATCCCTGCTCTGACCGACCGAGGAGGACCCCGTGCCGGAAGGGCACACGATTCATCGGCTGGCAGCCGACCACCGGGAGCGGTTCCAGGGCCGAGGCCCCCTCCGCGTCACCAGCCCCCAGGGCAAGTTCTCCGACAGCGCGGCCCTCCTGAACGGTCAGGAGATGGACACCGCCGAAGCCCACGGCAAGCACCTCTTCCTGGGCTTCGCCGACACCGGCTGGGTCCACATCCACCTCGGGCTCTTCGGCAAGTACGCCCTCGGCGGGACCCCCGCCCCTCCCCCCACGGACACCGTCCGCCTGCGCCTGCTGAACGACGCGTACCACTCCGACCTCCGCGGCCCCACCACCTGCGCCCTCATCACGGACGAGGAGAAGCAGGCGATACACGCCCGCCTCGGCCCGGACCCCCTCAGGGAAGCGGACGACCCGGAGAAGGCCTACCGCCGCATCGCCCGCAGCCGCACCACCATCGCCGCCCTCCTCATGGACCAGAAGGTCATCGCGGGCGTCGGCAACGTCTACCGCGCCGAGGTCCTCTTCCGGCACGGCATCGACCCGTACACCCAGGGCAAGGACATCAAGCCCGCCCTGTGGACGGCGATGTGGGAGGACCTGGTCGCCCTGATGCGCGAGGGCGTGCGACTCAACCGCATCGACACCGTCAGGCCCGAGCACACGCCCGAGGCGATGGGCCGCCCGCCGCGCGTGGACGACCACGGCGGCGAGGTGTACGTGTACCGCAGGGCCACGATGCCCTGCCACATCTGTGGCGGCGAGATCCGCACCGCCGATCTCGCCGCCCGCAATCTCTTCTGGTGCCCGAAGTGCCAGCGGCCCCGCCGATCCCGGCGAAAGGGCGGCTGACCATGCTCGGCAGCATCGGCTTGCTGGGCGCCGCCCTGTTCGCGCTGCTCAGCCTGGTGGCCTTCCTGCTGCCGTCCCTCATCGCCTTCAACCGGGGCATCGAGAACCGCTGGCTCGTCCTGGTCGTCAACCTCGTCCTCGGCGTCTCCGTCATCGGCTGGCTGATCGCCCTGTACCTGGCCACCCGCAAGGGCAAGGCCCCGCTGCCGGGACCGCCCGAAGCCCCCGGCTAGAACCCGTGCGGCAGCCACGGCGCGACGTCCGAGCCGAAGGCCGTCGTCGCCTCGGCCAGCGCGCCCGGCCGTAGTTCCCGCACCCGGCCCGCGGCCGCCAGTGACGTCAGGGACACGCCGCCGAGGTAGGCCGAGCCCAAGTCCCGTACGGACAGGGCGAGATCGGCGTCTTCGTCGGTGCGCTCGCAGGTCGCGCCCTTCAGGTCGCCCGTGAGCCGCCAACGGCCCGCGTTCCAGGGGCAGAAGGCGTCCTCGACGTCAAGGACCAGGTTCACCGGCGTCCGGTAGGTGCGTGCCTCAAGGGCGGCTCCCACCTCCACCAGACGTACGTGGAGGGAGTCCTTCACCTGGAGCCGGCAGCGCCGCACGTCCGAGACAAGGTGGAACACCGCGTCGTCCGCCGGGCGGTTGTGCGCCTCTACCGTCGACGTCAGGTCGATGCCGAAGAGGAACCGCCACAGCGCCGCGGACGCCACCGGGTCGTCGGCCTCCAGATCGCGCAGCCGGACCGTGCCCTTGGGGCCCGCCCCGTCCCAGTCGGGCTTCACCTGGAAGCGCGCGTACCCCACGAGCTCCCCGTCGCGCTCGGCGACCACGCACTGCAGCGGCGACGCGCCGTGCCGCTCGCTCTCCGGGTCGAGCAGGCCGAGCCGCTCCCAGCCGGGCTGCCTGGCCAGCATTCCCGGCCGCTCGCTCACCCGTCGCGCGTACAGCGCCTCGCACGCCTCGTGGACGTCGGCGGGCTTGGCGTAGCGCAGGCGTACGTCATCCGTACCGGACGGCACCGAGAGGCTCACGCGTGACGTGTCGATCTCGGTCTTCGTCGCGAACGTCGCGGCGCCGTACCCGAACCGTCCGTAGATGGCGGGTTCGGAGGCCGTGAGCACGGCAAGGGGCTCGCCCTTCGCGCGTACGTCGTCGAGCTGGCGGCGCATCATCGACGTCAGGATTCCCCGCCGCCGGTGCGTCGCCGCGACGCTGACCATCGTCACGCCTGCCGTGTCCACCAAGGAGCCGCCCGGCACCGAGAGGCGGAAGCTGAACGCTCCCGTCGTGCCGACGCAGGTCCCGCCCTCCCAGGTGCCGAAGAAGCGGTCGAACTCGGTCAGCGCGTTCCAGAGCTCATGCTCCTCCTTCGCCTCGGCGACGCCACCGAAGGCGAGCTCAAGGGTGCCGTAGTACTCGTCCCAGTCTTCCTGGCGCAACTCCCGCAATTCCGTCGTCATATGCCATGCCTACCAGGGTGAAGCGGGCGGAGCGACAGGATTTTCGCGGGCTGACAGCATGCCCCTGACGGGGGACAACCGGCACCTCCCGTGCGAAGTGCCTGACACGGTGGATAGGGTCCGGGAGCAATGGCAGGCAGGCGAGCGGAAGCCGAGACGTTCACAGCCCGGATGAAGAAGCGGATCCACCGGGCGCGCATAGGGCTGCGCAAATCCGGGGTCGACTACTTCAGAGGCGACGGCTCGGACTGGATCGCGCTCGCGGGCCTGCTCGTCACCATCCCGGTGATCGCCTTCTGCACCATCGTCAACAACGTCTGGTTCTCGCCCTCCGCGCTCGTCCTGCCCATCGTGGCCGGCGGCCTGCTGCTTCGCCCCTCCAGCCTGCTCGGCCTGTACGCGACGGCCGCCGCCGCGCTCATCGTGGAGTCCGTCCAGCTCGGCCCGTACACGGACGGGCCCTCACGGGTCACGCCCGGAGTGGTCCTCGTCGTCGCGGCCTGCGGATTCTTCGGGCTGATCATCGCGCAGTTCCGCAGCAGGGTCGGCGTGCCGTGGCGCGGCGGCGGAACGATGCTGTTCGACCTGCGCGAACGTATCCGCGTACAGAGCAAGTTGCCGAAGCTGCCCCGCGGCTGGCACCGCGAGATGGCCCTGCGGCCCGCCGGCGGCCAGTCCTTCTCGGGTGACTTCGTGGTCGCGGCCCGCACGAACGGCGGCCGCACCCTGGAGGTCGTCCTCACGGACGTGTCCGGCAAGGGCATGGACGCGGGCTCCCGCGCCCTGCTCCTGTCGGGCGCCTTCGGCGGCCTGCTCGGCTCGCTGCCGCCGCACGCGTTTTTGACCGCCGCCAACGGCTACCTCCTGCGCCAGGACTGGGACGAGGGCTTCGCGACCTCCACCCACCTGGTCCTCGACCTGGAGACCGGCGACTACGAACTCTTCACGGCGGGCCACCCGCCGGGCCTCCAGCTCAGCGCGGGCAGCGGCCGCTGGGAGGAGAAGGCCGCGGAGGGGCCGCTCCTTGGGGTCTACGACGGGGCCCAGTTCGACCCGGTGAAGGGCCTCCTGCGCCCCGGAGACGTCCTGATGCTGTTCACGGACGGCATCGTGGAGACCTCCGACCGCGACATCAGCGAGGGCATCGACCGCCTCACCGGGGAAGCCGACCGCTATGTGGCGGGCGGCTTCCACGGCGCCGCGTGGCATCTGATCGAGGCGGTCGCGAAGGACGTGAACGACGACCGGGCGCTGCTCCTGATCTGCCGGGAGCCGTCAGCGAGCGCCTGACAACTCGGGCTCCGCCTCCTGTACGCCGTCACGCCCGCCCGGCAGGATCCGGGCCAGCCACCGCGAGCGCCCCGCCGCCAGCGGTCCGAGCACCGCGAGCAGCAGCACGTACCCCGCGATGAAGGGGGAGAGCCGCTCGTCGAGTCCCGCGGTGGCCGCCATGGTCGCCAGGATCAGGGCGAACTCACCGCGCGCGAGCAGGGTGGTGGAGATGTTCGCCGCGGGGCCCGCCCCGAACCCGTAGATACGCGCCGCGCCGAGTCCCGCGAGGACGTTCATGAGCAGCGTCACGGCCACGGCGGCGAGCACCGGCCAGAGCACCGTGGGCAGGTCGCCCGGGTCGATCGAGAGCCCGAAGCCGAAGAAGAAGATCGCCCCGAACGCGTCCCGCAGCGGATGCACGAGCTTGCGGACGCGCTCGCCGGACGCCGTGCTGCCCACCATCAGACCGACCATGAACGCGCCGATGGCGTCCGCGACCCCGAACCACTCCGAGACCCCGGCGACGAACACCGCGGCGCCGAGGAAGGAGATGACGAGCAGCTCGTCGTCGCGGGTGTCCATGAGACGCCCGACGACCTTCGTGCCGAAGCGCGCCACGAGGGCGAGCAGCAGCAGGAAGCCGAAGGCCTTGCCGCCGTCCATGACCGCCGCGGCGAGGCTGTCGGCACCGGAAAGGACCGGCTGCAGCGCCGCCAGATAAAGAGCCAGGAAGATGTCCTCGACGACGATGATGCCGAGGATCGGCTTCGTCTCCGGATTGCCGAGCCGTCCGGTGTCGACGAGCACCTTGGTGACGATCGCCGACGACGAGATGCCGAGCACCCCGGCGAGGACCAGAGCCTCGGAGGTGCCCCAGCCGAGGGCGAATCCGAAGCCGAGGCCCGCGCCGACGTTCAGCGCGAGATACGTCCCTCCGGCGAGGGCCATCTTGCGGCCGCCCGTCTTGAGGTCGTCCATGTGGAACTCGAGGCCCAGGTAGAAGAGCAGAAGCACCAGGCCGAGCGCCGAGAGCATCTCCAGGTCGTGGGGGTCGGAGAGCAGGACCACGCCGGGAGTGTGAGGGCCGAGGAGGATCCCGGCCAGGATGAAGAGGGGGATGGTGGGGAGTCCGATGCGGCCGCCCAAGCGGGCGAGCACGGCGGCGGCGAGAAAGGCGCCGCCCATGGCTATCAGGGTGTCTGCGTGTCCGATGGGCCCGTTCCTCCTGGTAGTCGGCGACGCACCCACCGCATACGAATGGCAAAGGGTGCGTCAAGAACGCGTCAATAGTTAGCTTACCAAACGATTGACGGAGCAACCTTTGACGCCCGGAGGTGGGCTTCCGGCCGAAGGTGGGGTTCTCCCTACCTCTCGTCCGCCGGGGACCCTCATGGTCCACAGCACCCCGAATCCGTACGTTCGAGGTATCGATCAGGACGTACGGACGGAAGGTGGACGAAGCCATGGGGCTGCGGCGCAAGAAGCGATCCGGCGAGGGCAGTTCAGCGGTGCAGCCGATGCCCCCGATGCCGGGCGAGGCGCCCCGCGGCGGCGACTGGGCCGTAGAACTGCACGGCGTACGCCGCAGGTACGGCAGGGGATCCGGCGCCGTGCACGCCCTCAGCGGCATCGACCTCGCCCTGGAGCGCGGCAGCTACACCGCCGTCATGGGCCCGTCGGGCTCCGGCAAGTCCACCTTCCTGCAGTGCGCGGCCGGACTCGACCGGCCCAGCGAGGGCACGGTGCGTCTTGGCGGCACGGAGATCACGTCCATGAGCGAGAACAAGCTGACCGCGCTGCGCCGCACCCGCCTCGGCTTCGTCTTCCAGGCCTTCAACCTGCTGCCCTCGCTGACCGTCGAGCAGAACGTCGTCCTGCCGATGCGCCTCGCAGGACACCGCCCCGACCGCCGCAGGGCCGCCGACATGCTCCAGCGCGTCGGCCTCGGCGGCGACAAGCACAAGCGCCGCCCCGGCGAGCTCTCCGGCGGCCAGCAGCAGCGCGTCGCGATCGCCCGCGCCCTGGTCACGAACCCGGACGTGATCTTCGCGGATGAGCCGACCGGCGCCCTGGACACCACCACGGCCGCCGAGATCCTCACCCTGCTCCGCTCGGCGGTCGACGGAATGGGCGCCACGGTCGTCATGGTCACCCACGATCCGGCCGCGGCGGCGTACGCAGACCGGGTCCTGTTCCTCGCCGACGGGGCGATCGTGGACCGCCTTGAGCGGGCATCCGCAGCCGAGATCGCGGCCCGCATGACGACGCTGACCGCTCCGGCCTACGCGGGAGCGGCCGCGTAATGGCATCCATGCCCAACGGCCTCGCACGCGCCGCCATCCGCTTCAAACCCGCGGCCTTCGTGGGCACGTTCGTCGCGCTGATGATGGCCGCGCTGATCGTGTCCGCCTGCGGCATCCTCCTGGAGACGGGGGTGCGCGCATCGGTGCCGCCCACCCGGTACGCGGGTGCCCCCGTGGTCGCCGCCGCCGACCAGCGCGCCCACTTCGTCACGGGCAGCGGTGAAAGCCGCTCCGAGTCCGCCACGCCGCTGCCCGACCGGGCCCGCATCGACAACTCCCTCGTGGCCAAGGCGGGTTCGGTTCCCGGAGCGCGCACCGCGGTCCCGGACGTCACCTTCCCGGTGCAGTCCGGCGGCAAGGAAGTCACCGCGCACGGCTGGGGCTCCACGGCTTTCACCGGCGAGAAGCTGACCGCGGGCCGCGCCCCGCACCCCGGCGAGGTCGTCATCGCCGCGCCCGGCGCTTCCGTCGGCGAGCACACCACGCTCACCACGGCGGACGGGCCGCGCGACTTCCGGATCTCCGGCACCGTACGGTCCGGGCAGGGCGCACCCACCGCCTGGTTCACCGACTCCGACGCCGTACGGCTCTCCGGCCACCCCGACCGCATCGACGCCGTAGCCGTCCTGCCCAAGGACGGCGTCACGGACGACGCCCTCAAGTCCCAGGTGGCGCACGCCATCGGCAACAAGGCCGACGTCCACACCGGCGACGACCGCAGCGAGGCCGAGGGTTCCGAGCTGGCCTACGCGCAGGAGATGCTCACCGGTCTCGGCGGCTCCTTCGGCGGCGTCGCCACCATGGTCGCCATGTTCACCGCGGCCGGCACGGTGGCGCTCTCCGTCGGCCAACGGGCCCGTGAGTACGCGCTGTTGCGGGCCATCGGCACGACGCCCCGCCAGATCCGCCGCACCATCGCCACCGAGGCCCTGCTCGTCGCACCCCTCGCGGGAGCGGTCGGGGTGCTGCCCGGAATCGCCCTGGCCGGCTGGTGGTTCGGCCAGCTGAAGGACAGGGGAGCGATCCCCGAGGCCCTGGACCTGTCCATCTCGTTCATCCCCCTCGTATCGGCCGTCGGCGTGGCCGTGCTCACCGCCCTGGTCTCCGGCTACATGGCGGCCCGCCGCCCCTCCCGCATCAGGCCGGGCCAGGCCCTGAGCGAATCCTCCGTGGAACGCCTGCGCTTCGGCTGGATCCGTATGCCGCTGGGGATCGCGGCGGCCGTCGGCGGCTGCGTACTCGCCGGGGTCGCCTCATCCCTGACGGGGGACGACGCGGCCAACGTGGCCCTCGGCATCGTCATGCTGTTCATGCTCGCCGTGGCCCTGCTCGGCCCGCTGGTCGCCCGCGGCTGCGCGGCCCTGTTCGGACTTCCGCTGCGCGGCGCGGGCGCGTCCGCCTCGCTCGCCGCGGCCAACTCCCGTACGAATGCCCGCCGTCTGGCCTCCGCGATCACCCCGATCGTCCTGGCGATGGCGTTCTCGTCCACTCTCGTCTTCATGCACACCAGCGAGGACCGGGTGGCGGCCGACCAGCAGCGGGAAGGCATCACGGCGGACCACATCGTGACGGCGTCCGGGGCGGGCGCTACCCCGGCCGGGGTCACGAAGGCCGCTAAGGCCCCTGGAGTCACCTCGGCCGTGGGCCTCCTCAAGACCTCCGTCCTGGTGCCGGTGGGCTCGGGCGGTGACCGCTGGCTGGAGAGCGCGTCGGCCCAGGGCGTCACCGGCTCCCCCCGCGACCTGACCAAGGTCCAGGACCTGGGCGTCAGGACGGGCACGATGGCCTCGCTCGGCAAGGGCGAGATCGCCGTCGACGCGAAGCTCGCGGACTCCGCGAACGTGAAGACGGGCGAGCGCATCGCGCTGCGGATGCCCGACGGTACGAAGACGTCACCGAAGGTGGTGGCCACGTACGACCGAGGCATGGGCCTCTCCCAAGTAACGCTTCCCTCATCGGACTTGAAGCAGCACGTGACCTCGTCCTTCTCCTCGGAGATCTGGACGAAGGGCAAGGCGCCGCAGGCCCTCACAGCCCTCGGCACACTCCAGGACCGCGACGGCTACGCCACCGCGCAGTCCACGGACCGGGCGGTCAACGCCTGGGCGAACGCGGTGATGGCGGCCGTACTGGGCGGGTTCGCGGCGATCGCCGCGGTCAACACCCTGGTGATGACGGTCCTGGACCGCCGCCGCGAACTCGGCACGCTGCGCCTGATCGGCTCCACCCGGCGCCAGGTGATGCGGATGGTGCGGTGGGAGGCGCTGCTGGTCGCCTGCGCGGGCATCGTGATCGGCACGGCGATCGCGATGGCGACGCTGATCCCCATGATGAACGGCCTGACGGGGGAGTCCCCGTACATCCCGCCACTGCTGTACGGCTCCTTCGTGGCGGCGACGCTGGCCCTGGGCCTGGCGGCGACGGCCTTGCCGGCGAGGGCGGCGTTGCGGGTCCGGGACTGACATTCCCCCAACCCCACCCCTTCCCGAAAACTCGCTGCGCGAGGGCCTCCTCAATCGCCGGAGGGGCTGAATTTTCAGCCCCTCCGGCGATTGAGGAGCGGGGTCTGGGGCGGAGCCCCAGGTAGGTCCGGGGCGCAGGCACGGTTTTCGGGAAGGGGCGGGGTTGGGGAAAATCTCCGCATGAGCCCCAGCCCTCCGCTGTCCCTGCCCGAGGTAGAAGCAATCGCCCGCCAGGCCCACGCCACCCAGAAGGACAAAGCGGGCCGCCCCTACACAGAGCACCTGGAAGCCGTGGCCAAGGGCGTCCACGCCAGAAACGGCTCGCCGGAACAGATCGCCGCCGCCTGGCTCCACGACGCCATCGAGGACAACGCCCTCACCGAGGAGTGGCTGCGGGACGCGCCTCTCACCCCACGTACGAAGGACATCGTGCGAGCCCTCACCAAGAGGGCGGGCGAACCCCCCGAGGCCTACGCCACCCGCATCCTCGAAACCCCCGGCGCCCGCCTGGTCAAGGAAGCGGACCTGGCCCACAACGCGAATCCGGCCCGCCTAGCAGAGCTAGACGGGCCGACCCGTGATCGCCTCACGGAGAAATACGCGAACATGCGCGCCCTACTGGGCGTCCAGTCGCAGCGCTAGGAAGAAGACTTGGCCCGCTCCCGAGCCAACGCGGCAGCGTCCCGCTTGAACGCCCACTCCATCTTCGGCTCCATGGCGAAGCGGAACATCCGCTGCACCGGAGGCGTACAGAGAAGCGTCACCACCGCCGCGGCCACCAGCGACACGATCACCTGTCCCACAGGCGTGTGCATCCACTCGTAGTCGTCGAACCAGCCCCAGAAACGCGAGCCCTTGGCGAGGAAGCCGTGCAGCAGGTAGCCGTACAGCGTGCCCGCGCCGAGCACCGTGAACCACATCTTCCGGCGCGGAACCCACGCGAAGAAGCAGGCGGTGAGGATGGCGGAGCAGCCGAACAGCGCCAGCGTCATCACGACACCGGCCCACCACGGCGCACCCAACTCCTGTGCGCTGTCCCGGCGGTAGAACCAGGCCGACGTCATCCGCGGCCCTGCCCAGTACGCGAGGAGCAGCGCGCTCGCGAAGATCGGGATGGAGAGCAGCCGCACCTCGCGGCGCCGCACCAGCTGGAAGTACTCGGGCTTCATGAAGAGGCCGAGCACGAAGAAGGGCAGGAACTGCAGCACGCGCTGCAGGTCCAGGTCGTCGCCGATGTCCGGAGAGATCGTCGCGAGCACGGCGATGGCGAGCGCGAGCGGCAGCGGCCAGCGGACCAGCTTCCACAGCGGGGTCGTCAGACGCCAGACGAAGAGCGCGACCAGGAACCAGGTGAGGTACCAGGGGTCGAGCAGACTGATCGGCTGCGTCGGATCGTCGTCCGCGTAGCGCTTGAAGAAGGTGTACGCGACTTCGAAGATGACGTACGGCACGGCGATGCCGGTCACCAGGCGCTTGAGGCGGTCGGACCGCATGTCGAAGCTGCGCGAGAAGTAGCCGGAGATGAGGATGAACGCCGGCATGTGGAACGTGTAGACGGTCATGTACAGCGCCTCTGCGGCGCGGCTGCCGTCGGTCAGCGGCTCCCAGGCGTGCGCCATCGCGACCAGGACGATCGCCAGGTACTTGGCGTTGTCGAAGAAGGAGTCGCGCTGCTTGGCGGGTTGACCCGTGGATGCGGATCTGCCCGTGGTGCCGGGGTGGCCCGTGGAGCCGGGGTGGCCCGTCGGGGCGGGGCGAGCGGTGGTGCCGGCCGGGGCGTGGGGAACGGTCGCGGCCATGGTGGACTGGGGGGCGCGGGGGCCTGGTACTCCGTCCGCGGGCACATGTGCCGGGGGGAGCGGCGCCCGGTGGCGGCCGTGCGGTTGAACCGAGTTCGTCACAGGCCCTCCCACCAAGAGCTCGGTGAGACGATCCTGGACCGCACTGCGCTTGCGGGGATGGTGGCAGCGTGGAACATCTGAGGCACCCTAGCGTCGCTCATGTGTATTCGTAAAACCCCCAACTCACCTGTCATCTCAATCACAGACGGATCAGGGCTATTGCGGTCCGAGTACCCGGAAATCATCGGAGCCGACAGGAAGATTCACCTCCTGTCACTGCCGATACACCGAGCCGAATGTCCAGTACGTCACAACTCATCCCCCTTAAACGTCGCATAACGCCCGCAGGCGACTCTGGTGAAATGTCCGATTGATTGGGTCTTTGTGGAGCCGGCGGTGTGGGTCCGGCAACAATTCGAATTTCTGGCGAACGAGTTGTGTGGCAATGGAAACGATCAAGCCGAATTAGTGGCCGTGCGCGGGCTTCGAATTGTCGTGCGGGGGCGCGGTGTTCATACGCCCCAAGGGCACCCCGTGCGCCGCGTCCACGCCGGGCACGTGCGGCCTTGGCCGACGATGTGTCACCGGCCGCATACGGATGGCGCGTTGGTGGCACGATGGTCCTGGCGGGGGTGTGCGGGGTCGTACCCCCCGGGCCGGGGAGAGACCGACCTAGGGTGTGATCAGTGTGGCCATTTCGCTGTCAGTGGTGTTGCTGTTGGCGATCATCCTCATCGTGCTGATCCGCGGGGGATCGATCAAAGCGGGGCCCGCGATCGTCGCGGTGCTCTTCGGGTTCTTCCTCGCCTCGACCGGAATGGCCCCCTCCATAAATCGCTTCCTCAATGAGGTGGCCGAGACCATCAACTCGATCAGCTTCTGACCGGCGGATGGCGCTCCGCGACTCGGATCCGGCGGAGATCGGCGGTTATCCGATCGACGACCGGCTCGGCTCCGGAGGCATGGGCGTCGTCTATCTCGCCCGATCGGCCTCCGGACGGCGCCTCGCGCTGAAGGTCGTACACGGCCAGTACGCCGACGACCCCGAGTTCCGGACGCGCTTCAGCCGTGAGGTCGAGGCGGCGCGCCAGGTCAGCGGCGCCTTCACGGCCCCGGTCGTGGACGCCGACGCGGACGCCCCGAGCCCGTGGATGGCCACGCTCTACATCCCCGGCGAGAATCTGGGCGCCCACGTACGCCGCGAAGGCCCGCTGCCCCTCGACCGGCTGCGTGAACTCACGGCGGGCCTGATCGAGGCGCTGCGCGACATCCACCGAGTCGGCGTGGTCCACCGCGATCTGAAACCGGCCAACGTGATGCTCGCGGAGGACGGCCCCCGCGTCATCGACTTCGGGGTCTCCCGCACGGCCGGGGCCCTCGTCGGTGACCCCTTGACCCAGACCGGCCGGGATGGGGGTGCCCCCTGCTCATTAAGAGCTTGGGGGAGGGCACCCCGCCCTACATGTCCCCGGAGCAGCTCACCACGCCCCGCGAGGTGGGCCCCGCCTCCGACGTCTTCTCGCTGGGCGCGGTCCTGGTCCACGCGGCGACGGGACGCGGCCCCTTCGACAGCGACAGTCCGTACGAGACGGCCACCCGCGTCGTCGAGGGCGCACCCGAACTCGAAGGCGTCCCCGAGGAGTTGCTCCCTCTCGTCGAGCAGTGCCTCGCCAAGGACCCCAAGTCCCGCCCCACCCCCGACGAGCTCCTGGCCCTCCTCAGGGGCGAGCCCCTGCCCCCGCCGTCCCCGCCCGCCGGCACCCCGCCGCCCGCGCGCCCGCGCCGCCGCAGACGGGTGCTCGTCGGGGCGGCCATGGGCGGGGCGCTGCTCATGGCGCTGGGGGCAGGCGTCGTCGTACGCCTCGCGGCGTCGGACGGGCCCGGACGCGGTGATCTGCCGGAGGGGTGGCGGGCCTGGCAGGCCAAGGACAGCTCCGGTGCGGCGGATGACGTGTACGGCCCGTTCTCCAACTGCGCCGCGGCCCTCGGCGGCCTCGTGTGCGCGGGCAACGACGTCAAGGCCGTGCGCTTCTCGCTGGCCACCGGCAAGGCCGCCTGGAGCCTGCCGGTCGACCCCGAGCCCGACTCCTGGTCACTCGACGAAGGCACCGTGATCGGCAGGTCGGGCCACCGTCTCTTCGTCTACCGCAACGACCAAACCGAGGAGAGCCCGTCCGCCGGGGAACCCGACAACGACTACGCGATCCAGGCCATCGACGCCCGCACCGGCCGCGAGCTCTGGACCAGGCCGACCCAGCGGGGCACCGGCGCCATGGCGCCGGAGACCGCGGGTGAGCTGAAGGGCTCCGCCGGCCCCGCCACGGTGGCGACCACGAACGGTGGTGTCCTCACCGCCTACGGCGACGAGGGATCCTCGTACGCCCTCCTTGGTCCCGACGACGGCAAGCCCGTCTGGCAGCATCCGTTCCCGCGCCTCGCCTCGACGGGCGGGGAGTGCGATCTGCGGTCCGCGGCCGGCCACGGCTATCTCTTCTGCCCCACCGACGACCCGGACGGCACCCGGATCATCCGGCTCGACCCGGCCACCGGAAAACCGAGCTGGACCGCCACGGCCCGCGACGAGCTCAGCTTCCTCGGGCAGACCAGAGGGCGCCTGCTCTTCACCGACCCCTCCGTGAAGACGCACCGCAGGATCATCGCGCTCGACCTGGAGACCCGCCGCCTGCACACGGTCCGCCTCACCCGCCCGCAGTCCGGCGAGCCGACGGCGACCCTCAGCCGCGGCACCGTCTACTTCACCTCCGTCAACGGCACGGTCCGCGCCGTCGACCCGCGCTCGGGCCGCCAGACCTGGGCCCGCAACTCCACCGTGGAGATGCCGGGCCCGCCCCTGGCCTCCGACTCGCACGTCTACCTCGCGTCCCCGAGCGGCCGCCTCGCGGCGCTCGACCGGAACACGGGCGCGATCGGCTGGACCCGCCCGGGCCGGGGAGCGAGCGCGGCGATGACCGACGAGCCGGGCGCCCCCCTGACCCTCGTGGGCGACGCCCTCTACGTCCCTTACGGAATGCGCTCCGTCTTTTCGATCGACGTACGGAACCCCTGAGAACCCCTGAGAACTCCTGAGAACCCCTGTGAAGAAAAGCCTCGGGCCCGGTTCCGAGGAACCGGGCCCGAGGCCACAGAGCGGGTGACGGGAATCGAACCCGCGTAGCTAGTTTGGAAGACTAGGGCTCTACCATTGAGCTACACCCGCACAGCTCGCGCCGCAGGACACTGCTGGTCAGCGACCGCGGCACGGCAAGCATCGTAGCGGGTCGGACGCCCTGTCCGCACACCCCGTACGTACCCGCGATTAAGCGGGCGCCGCACTGCCTGCGGGCATGTACCCTACGTGTCGCACCGACGGGGTGTGGCGCAGCTTGGTAGCGCGTCCGCTTTGGGAGCGGAAGGCCGTGGGTTCAAATCCCGCCACCCCGACCAGCTGGATCTCTTCCAGGATCTCCTTCGCAAGATCGCATTGTGGCTCGGCTCCCGCTTGCCGTTACTATGCAAGCTGTGTGCCCGTGTGTCTCTGAGCCGGGCTCAATCCCAAGAAGTCAGCCCCAAGGAGACCGAACCGTGAAGAGCGCCGTGGAGACCCTGAACCCGACCCGGGTTCGGCTCACTGTTGAGGTGCCCTTCGAGGAGCTCAAGGACAGCCTCGACGCGGCCTACAAGAAGATCAACCAGCAGGTCACGGTGAAGGGCTTCCGCAAGGGCAAGATCCCGGCCCGAGTCATCGACCAGCGGTTCGGCCGCGGCGCAGTCCTCGAAGAGGCCGTCAACGACGCGCTCCCGAAGTTCTACACCGAGGCCGTGAACGAGGCCGAGCTCAACGTCCTGGGCCAGCCCGAGGTGGACATCACCGAGCTGAAGGACAACGAGACCCTCAACTTCACCGCTGAGGTCGACATCCGTCCCGCGATCGAGATCCCGGACTACTCCGGCATCGAGGTCGAGGTCGACGCGGTCGAGGTCAGCGACGAGGACGTCGAGAAGGCCGTCGAGGAGCTCCGTGAGCGCTTCGCGTCCACCTCGCCGGTCGAGCGTGCCGCCGAGGACGGCGACGTCGTGACGATCGACCTGGAGGCCAAGGTCGAGGGCGAGGTCCTGGAGGACGGCGTCGCGTCCGGCGTCTCCTACACGATCGGCTCCGGCGAGCTCCTCGAGGGCATCGACGACGCCGTCAAGGGCCTGGAGGCCGGTGGCGAGGCCACCTTCACCTCCGAGCTCAAGGGCGGCTCGGCGGCCGGCAAGGAGTCCGAGGTGACCGTCAAGGTCACCCAGGTCGCCGCCCGTGAACTGCCCGCCCTGGACGACGACTTCGCGCAGCTCGCGTCGGAGTTCGACACCCTGGACGAGGTCAAGGCGGACAGCCGCAAGCGCCTCGAGAACATGAAGCAGTACGACCAGGCGACGCAGGCCCAGGAGCGCGTCCTGGAGAAGCTGCTCGAGCTGGTCGAGGTCCCCGTCCCCGAGAAGCTCCTCGCGGACGAGATCGAGACCCGCAAGCACAACCTGGTGAACCACCAGCTCGGCCAGATGGGCCTCGACCTCGCGAAGTACCTGGAGATCCAGGGCAAGACCGAGGAAGAGTTCGACGCCGAGACCAAGGAGCAGGCCGAGAAGGGCATCAAGACGCAGTTCGTCCTCGACGAGCTCGTCAACAAGGAGAAGCTGAACGTGAACCAGGAGGAGCTCACCGAGCACCTCATGCGTCGCGCGCAGTCCTCCGGCATGAGCCCCGACCAGTTCGCCCAGGCCGTCGTCGAAGGCGGCCAGGTCCCGATGCTGGTCGGCGAGGTCGCCCGCGGCAAGGCCCTCGCGGTCGTCGTGGAGGCCGCGACGGTCAAGGACACGAACGGCGAGGTCGTTGACCTCGACGACGAGGACGAGACCGCCGAGACGGTCGAAGCCACGGAGTCGGCCGACGCCGCCGCCGAGGAGAAGACCGAGGCCTGAGCCTCGCTCTGACGCTCGTACGACAGGCCCCCGGGATCTCGATCCCGGGGGCCTGTCGCGCCCTTATGGGGCGCGGGGAACTGCGCGAGCAACCAGGTACGAGCCGCACCCGCCGTGGGACGTGCCGCGGCAGACGCGCCTGCGGCCCTGCGGGGGCTGAGGGCGCAGTTCCCCGCGCCCCTTCGGGGCACTCCCCGGCAGCTGATGAGGCGCCCCCGCCAGAACCTGCGCTCACAGCGAACAGTCGCCTTTGCGGGATTCCCCGGACGGGGCTGAGCGTTAGGGTCCATGAATACGAGGGCAGGGGAGTCCCCGAAGCCGCCCCGGAGCGGCGAGCACGCGGGGTCCCAAGCCTCAGAAGAAGACGTGAGACGGCCCGGCGCCGTCGTAAGACGAGCAGGTGGATACGTGACGAATCTGATGCCCTCCGCCGCCGGCGACCCCTCCATCGGTGGTGGCCTCGGCGACCAGGTCTACAACCGGCTGCTCGGCGAGCGGATCATCTTCCTCGGCCAGGCCGTGGACGACGACATCGCCAACAAGATCACGGCGCAGCTGCTGCTCCTTGCCGCTGAGCCGGACAAGGACATCTTCCTTTACATCAACAGCCCTGGTGGATCCATCACGGCCGGCATGGCGATCTACGACACCATGCAGTACATCCAGAACGACGTGGTGACGATCGCGATGGGCATGGCGGCCTCCATGGGCCAGTTCCTGCTCAGCGCCGGCACCCCCGGCAAGCGCTTCGCGCTGCCGAACGCCGAGATCCTGATCCACCAGCCCTCCGCAGGACTCGCGGGCTCCGCGTCGGACATCAAGATCCACGCCGAGCGTCTCCTTCTCACCAAGAAGAAGATGGCCGATCTCACCGCGTTCCACACCGGGCAGACCGTCGAGCAGGTCACCCGCGACTCGGACCGAGACCGCTGGTTCGACCCGCAGGAGGCCAAGGAGTACGGCCTCATCGACGACATCATGCCCAACGCGGCCAGCATGCCGGGCGGCGGCGGCACCGGAGCCTGAGCCTCACCGCTCAGCCCTTCCGAAGCCACCAAGACCACGCTCCTCAGGAGACCTACAGAGATGAAGAACTACCCCGGCAGCGGCCTGAACGACCGCGCCCAGGCCGAGTACACCGGCCCCACCGCCGAGTCCCGCTACGTCATCCCGCGCTTCGTCGAGCGCACCTCGCAGGGCGTGCGTGAGTACGACCCGTACGCGAAGCTCTTCGAGGAGCGCGTGATCTTCCTCGGCGTGCAGATCGACGACGCGTCCGCCAACGACGTCATGGCGCAGCTCCTGTGCCTGGAGTCGATGGACCCCGACCGTGACATCTCGATCTACATCAACAGCCCCGGTGGCTCCTTCACGGCGCTCACGGCCATCTACGACACGATGCAGTTCGTGAAGCCCGACGTGCAGACGGTCTGCATGGGCCAGGCCGCGTCCGCCGCCGCCGTGCTCCTCGCGGCCGGTACGCCGGGCAAGCGCATGGCGCTCCCGAACGCGCGCGTCCTGATCCACCAGCCCTACAGCGAGACGGGCCGCGGTCAGGTCTCCGACCTGGAGATCGCCGCGAACGAGATCCTCCGGATGCGCTCGCAGCTGGAGGAGATGCTGGCCAAGCACTCCACGACGCCGATCGAGAAGATCCGCGACGACATCGAGCGCGACAAGATCCTCACTGCCGAGGACGCACTGGCGTACGGCCTGATCGACCAGATCATCTCCACTCGGAAGATGAACAACGCCTCGGTCGTCTGACGCAGCGCTGTAGCATCTGCCGTTCCTTGGCACGGTTCGCGTGAAAGCGAACCGTGCCAAGGGGGGCCCGAACGGGGGGCCGGGCAAGGTACCGTCAGATAGAGGCACCAGGAGTCGCTGAACGTGGCGTCTCCCAGGCGAAGGGGAAGCACCTCGTGGCACGCATCGGTGACGGCGGCGATCTGCTCAAGTGCTCGTTCTGCGGGAAGAGTCAGAAGCAGGTCAAGAAGCTCATCGCAGGTCCCGGTGTGTACATCTGCGATGAGTGCATCGACCTCTGCAACGAGATCATCGAGGAAGAGCTCGCGGAGACGAGCGAGGTGCGCTGGGAGGAACTCCCCAAGCCTCGCGAGATCTACGAATTCCTCGAGGGGTACGTCGTGGGCCAGGAGCCCGCGAAGAAAGCCCTCTCGGTAGCGGTCTACAACCACTACAAGCGGGTCCAGGCCGGGGAGACCGGCGGCGCGCAGGGCCGTGACGACGCGATCGAACTCGCCAAGTCCAACATCCTGTTGCTCGGCCCGACCGGCTCCGGCAAGACGCTGCTCGCGCAGACGCTCGCGCGCATGCTGAACGTCCCGTTCGCCATCGCGGACGCGACGGCGCTCACGGAGGCGGGCTATGTCGGCGAGGACGTCGAGAACATCCTCCTGAAGCTCATCCAGGCCGCTGACTACGACGTCAAGAAGGCCGAGACGGGCATCATCTACATCGACGAGATCGACAAGGTCGCCCGCAAGAGCGAGAACCCTTCGATCACGCGCGATGTCTCGGGCGAGGGCGTCCAGCAGGCCCTGCTCAAGATCCTGGAAGGCACGACGGCTTCGGTGCCCCCGCAGGGCGGCCGCAAGCATCCGCACCAGGAGTTCATCCAGATCGACACGACGAACGTGCTCTTCATCGTGGGCGGCGCCTTCGCCGGCCTCGAGAAGATCATCGAGTCGCGGGCGGGCGCGAAGGGCATCGGCTTCGGCGCCACGATCCACTCCAAGCGCGAGCTCCAGGAGAAGGACCGGTTCGAGGACATCATGCCTGAGGACCTGGTGAAGTTCGGGATGATCCCGGAGTTCATCGGCCGCCTCCCCGTGATCACCTCGGTCCACAACCTCGACCGCGAGGCCCTGCTCCAGATCCTGGTGGAGCCGCGTAACGCACTCGTGAAGCAGTACCAGCGCCTGTTCGAACTCGACGGCGTGGAGCTGGACTTCGAGCGCGAGGCGCTGGAGGCCATCGCCGACCAGGCGATCCTGCGCCAGACCGGCGCGCGAGGGCTGCGCGCCATTATGGAGGAGGTCCTCCAGTCGGTGATGTACGAGGTTCCGTCCCGCAAGGACGTGGCCCGCGTGGTCATCACGGCGGACGTCGTCCACTCGAACGTGAACCCGACCCTGGTGCCGCGCGACGCGCGGGGCCCGGGCGCGGGCGAGCAGAAGTCGGCGTAGCTTCAGGGCATACGTGCATACGTGAAAGGGGCGCCCGGCGATCGAATCGCCGGGCGCCCCTTTCACGTGGAACGGCCTTGGGGTGGCGGCTACTTGACCTCGACGCGGACGTCGTCGCGCAGGTTGGCCACCAGGCTGGCGACGTTCTCCAGCTCGATGTCCGCGCCGCTGGCGGTCGCGGCGACATCGGAGTAGGCCGCGGACGCGACCGTGCTGTGGTCGCCCCAGACGCACATCGGCGTCTTGAAGCTGTTCGGCACGCCCTCGTCGTCCGGGCCGACGTCACCCATCTTGAACTCGGCCTCCTGGCACTTCATGACGCCGTTCTCGAAGCCGTCCGGGGTGAACTCCTCGGGGCTGCCGATGAGGCTCAGGCTCCCGGGCTCCTCGGTGGACTTCCTCTTCATCTCGGCGAACATGGCGTCGACGACCTTCTCCGGGTCCTCGATCTCGCCGTACACGCCTGAGTAGTTGAGGGACTTCATGGTCGCGCCCTCGCCGTAGTTGTACGCGGCGTGGGCGTCCTTGGGATTGCTGACGCCCTGCTTCTCCAGGTCCTTCAGGTCGCTCGACGTCATGCCGCCGGCGTTGCCGCCGGACGTGTCCTTCTTGTACTGACCGCCGAGGACGCTCTCGGGCGCCGTCAGCTCGTACGTCTTGCCGTCGTCGGCGACGGAACCGCTGTCCTTGCCCGCGGTGAACCACCAGACGCCGCCGCCGATCGCGACGAGTGCGACGACCGCGCCGATGATGAGGCCGGTCTTCTTACCGCCGCCCTGCGGCTGAGGCGGCGGAACCTGCCCGTACGGAGCGTGCGGCTGCTGCCCGTACGGGCCCTGGGGCTGCTGCGGGTAGCCGTACCCGGGCTGCGGGGCGGGCGGCTGCTGTGGGCCGCCGTAGGGCGCCTGCTGGCCGTAGGGACCGGGCTGCTGCGGCTGCTGCTGACCGCCGTACGGGCCAGGCTGGTTGTAGCTCATCGTGTGGATTCCCCTCCGGCGTCAGAGCTTGACGCGAACTTCCTTGCGGAACTTGGCTGTCTTGTCCGCCGCTTCGTCGAGGTCGACGCTCTTGCCGGCCATCGCGTTCGCCACGTCCGTAGTGATCACGATGCCGAGCGTGCTCTTGTCGCCCCAGATGCAGGTCGCCATCGACATCTCGCTGGGGCCCGAGGTGCTGCCGGTCGACGAACCGAAGTCGAGCTTCATCTCCTGGCACTTGAGCACCGCACCGTCGAGACCGGCGGGGCTGTACGACTTGGGGCTGCCGACCAGCTTCATCGACTCGCCGCTGCTGCCGCTGCCGCCTTCCTGGGCGTTCTTCTCCGCTTCGCCGAACATCGCGTCGACGACCTTCTCCGGGTCCGCTATGTCGCCGTAGACGCCGTTGAACTGCAGAATCTTCTGCGACAGCGGGTTGTCCTTGTCGCCCGCCTGGTACTGCGCCGCGACGTCCTTGGCGTTCTTCACGCCGTGCTTCTCGGCTTCCTTGACGTCGCTGGAGGTCATGCCGCTCTCGCTGGCCCCCTCCTCGCCCTTCTTGTACTCGGAGAGGACCACCGCGGGCGTGATCAGCTTGTGCGGACCGTCGTCCTTGATGCCGGTCTCGTCGCCTCCACCGCCTGCCACGTTCGAGGAGCCGCCGCCCTTGCCCTTGTCGTCGTCACCGCCCGCGAAAGCGAAGTAGCCACCCACGGCGACCGCGACGACCGCGACCACGGCGGCGATGACGATGCCGGTCTTCTTGCCGCCGCCCTGGGGCGGAGGCGGCGGGACCTGGCCGTAGGGAGCCTGCTGCCCGTAGGGAGCCTGCTGGCCGTAAGGCGCCTGCTGCTGGCCGTACGGGCCCGGCTGCTGCGGAGGCACGCCCTGCGGGGCCTGCGGCGGGTAGCCGTAGCCGGGCTGCGGGGTCTGCGGCTGCTGGCCGTAGGGGCCGGGCTGCTGGGGCTGCTGGCCGCCGTACGGGCCTGGCTGGTTGTAGCTCATGACGTGGGTTCCCCCGTGAGTGCGCTTATGTGATGCCGACATCCTGACGGAAGCAGCCCCGGCCGAATCGACCGGGGCTGCTGTGCGCGAGGTGACGCCATCAGGACATCAGGCGAGAAATCAGGCCTTGACGCGGACTTCCTTGCGGAGCTTCGTCGTTGTGTCAGCCGCGTCCTCGAGCGAGGCGCTCTTGCCGGTCATGGCGCTCGCCATGTCGACCGGGATCACGATGCCGAGCGTGCTGTTGTCGCCCCAGATGCAGACGGGCATGCGGATCGACTTGGGTCCGGAGCCGCCACCCTTGATCTCCGTCTCCTGGCACTTGAGCACCGCGCCATCGGCGTCGAAGCTCTTCGGGCTGCCGATCAGCTTGCCGGTGGAGGTGGAGGCGTCCTCCTTCTTCGACTCCTCCTTCATCTTGTCGAACATCCCGTCGACGACCTTGGACGGGTTGTCGATCTCGCCGTAGACGCCCATGAACTTGATCATCTTCTGCGCCAGCGGGTTGCTCTTGTCGCCCGACTGGTACTCGGCGTCGACGGGCTTGCCGTTCTTGACGCCGTCCTTCTCGGCCCGCTCCATGTCGTCGTCGTTGAACCCGCCGTCGGTCGACGCCTGCTTCTTGTACTCGGAGAGCACCGTCTCGGGCGTGACCAGCTTGTGCGCACCGTCGTCCGCCACCGCCGCGTTGCCCGCCGACGACGAGCTGTCGTCCTTGCCCGCCGTGAACCACCAGATGCCGCCGCCGATCGCGACGAGCGCCACGACCGCGCCGATGATGAGGCCGGTCTTCTTGCCGCTGCCGCCACCCGCGGGCGGGGGCGGCGGGACCTGCCCGTACGGGCCCTGCTGACCCTGGTCCTGGCCCTGGTACGGACCCGGCTGCTGCGGCTGGCTGTAGCCGCCCTGCTGCGGGGGGACGCCCTGCGGTGCCTGCTGCGGGTAGCCGTAGCCGGGCTGCGGCGCCTGCGGCTGCTGGCCGTAGGGGCCAGGCTGGCCCGGCTGCTGCCCGTAAGGACCGGGCTGCTGGGGCTGCTGCCCGCCGTACGGGCCAGGCTGGTTGTAGCTCATTGCGTGGGTTCCCCTCCGAACGCTTATGTGTTCCCGACATCCTGTACGAAGGCAGAGCCCCCATGTGGCTCGCGGCCGCAACCGTTACTCAAGAATCCGGTTTCGGGACGGGTCTGTGACACCTCTAAACTGGCCCGGTGACCGAGAACACTCAGCAGCAGAATCCAGCGTCCACCACCGAACTGCCGACCCAGTACGCGCCGGCCGAGGTAGAGGGGACGCTGTACGAGCGCTGGGTAGAACGCGGCTACTTCTCCGCCGACGCGGCGAGCGAGAAGCCCCCGTACACCGTCGTCATCCCGCCGCCGAACGTCACCGGGTCCCTGCACCTCGGGCACGCCTTCGAGCACACGCTCATCGATGCCCTCACGCGCCGCAAGCGCATGCAGGGCTTCGAGACGCTGTGGCAGCCGGGCATGGACCACGCCGGCATCGCCACGCAGAACGTCGTGGAGCGCGAGCTCGCCAAGGAGGGCAAGTCCCGCCACGACCTGGGGCGCGAGGAGTTCATCGAGCGCGTCTGGAAGTGGAAGGGCGAGTCCGGCGGCCAGATCTCCGGGCAGATGCGCCGCCTCGGCGACGGCGTCGACTGGGACCGTGAGCGGTTCACGATGGACGAGGGCCTCTCCCAGTCCGTCCAGACCATCTTCAAGAAGCTCTACGACGACGAGCTGATCTATCGCGCCGAGCGCATCATCAACTGGTGCCCGCGCTGCCTGACCGCGATCTCCGACATCGAGGTCGAGTACCAGGACGACGACGGCGAGCTCGTCTCGCTGAAGTACGGCGACGGGGACGAGACCCTGGTCGTCGCCACCACCCGCGCCGAGACGATGCTCGGCGACACGGCCATCGCCGTCCACCCGGACGACGAGCGCTACAAGCACCTCGTCGGCAAGCTGATCAAGCTGCCGCTGACCGACCGCTCGATCCCGGTCGTCGCGGACGAGCACGTCGACCCCGAGTTCGGCACCGGCTGCGTCAAGGTGACCCCGGCGCACGACCCGAACGACTTCGAGATCGGCCAGCGCCACGGCCTGCCGAACATCGCGGTCATGGACGAGCACGCCGTGATCACGGTTCCGGGCCCCTTCCAGGGCCTGGACCGCTTGGAGGCCCGCTCGGCCATCGTCGGCGCGCTGCGCGCCGAGGGCCGCATCGTCGCCGAGAAGCGCCCGTACACGCACTCGGTCGGCCACTGCTCGCGCTGCAAGACCACCATCGAGCCCCGTCTGTCGATGCAGTGGTGGGTCAAGGTCGGCCCGCTGGCGAAGGCCGCCGGTGACGCGGTCCGCGACGGCAAGGTCGCGATCCACCCGCAGGAGATGGAGAAGCGCTACTTCGACTGGGTCGACAACCTCCACGACTGGTGCATCTCGCGTCAGCTGTGGTGGGGCCACCGGATCCCGGTCTTCTACGGGCCGAACGGCGAGGTCGTCTGCGTCGGACCCGACGAGGAGGCGCCCACCGGCGAGGGCTGGACGCAGGACAGCGACGTCCTCGACACGTGGTTCTCCTCCGGCCTGTGGCCCTTCTCCACGCTCGGCTGGCCCGAGCAGACCGACAGCCTGGCGAAGTTCTATCCGAACTCCGTCCTGGTCACCGGCTACGACATCCTCTTCTTCTGGGTCGCCCGGATGATGATGTTCGGCCTGTACGCGATGGACGGCACCCCGCCGTTCCACACGATCGTGCTGCACGGCATGGTCCGCGACCAGTTCGGCAAGAAGATGTCGAAGTCCTTCGGCAACGCGGTCAACCCGCTCGACTGGATGGACAAGTACGGCTCTGACGCCGTCCGCTTCACGCTCGCCCGCGGCGCCAACCCCGGCGTCGACGTGCCGATCGGCGAGGACTGGGTCCAGGGCTCGCGGAACTTCGCCAACAAGATCTGGAACGCCACGCGCTTCGCGCTGATGAACGGCGCCACGATCGAGGGCGAACTCCCGCCCGTGGAGCAGCAGTCGGCGACGGACCGCTGGATCCTGTCCCGGCTGAACGCGACGGTCGCCGAGGTCGACGCGCTCTACGACGACTACCAGTTCGCCAAGCTGTCGGACGCCCTTTTCCACTTCGCGTGGGACGAGGTCTTCGACTGGTACGTCGAGCTGTCCAAGACCACGTTCATGGGCGGCGGCGACGCGGCGAAGGTCTCCGGCCGCGTCCTGGGCGAGGTCCTCGACGTGACGCTGCGCCTCCTGCACCCGATCGTCCCGTTCGTGACGGAGACGCTCTGGACGACCCTCACCGGCCGCGAGTCCCTCGTGATCGCCGAGTGGCCGAAGGACAGTGGCTTCCGTGACGCCGGGGCCGAGCGGGAGATCGAGACGCTCCAGCAGGTCATCACCGAGGTCCGCCGCTTCCGCGCCGACCAGGGCCTTCAGCCGGGCCAGAAGGTCCCGGCCCGCCTGACCCTGGACGGCACGGCGCTCGCCCCGCACGAGGCGGCCATCCGTCAGCTCCTGCGCCTCCAGCCGGAGGGCGAGGGCTTCGCGGCCACCGCCACGCTGCCGGTCTCGGGCGCCACGGTCGCCCTCGACCTGTCCGGCACGATCGACGTCGCGGCGGAGCGCAAGCGCCTCGCCAAGGACCTCGCGGCGGCCGAGAAGGAGAAGGCACAGGCCACGGCGAAGCTCGGCAACGAAGCGTTCCTGGCGAAGGCGCCGGACAACGTGGTCGACAAGATCCGCGGCCGCCTCACCAAGGCGGACGCCGACATCAGCCGGCTGCAGGCCCAGCTGGACGGGCTGCCGCAGGCCTAGTCAGGCGGTGCCTGGTCACACGGTGGAGACAGGGCCCATGGAACCGCAGGGTTCCATGGGCCCTGTCCCGTTTTCGTGTCCCGTCTCCTGTACGGGGATGTACACCTGCTCGGGGATGTGCAGCCCGAGGCGCACCAGCTCCGCCTCGGCGAGCGCGTCGATGATGACGGGGTCGCCGCCGCGCCAGCCCTCGGCGAGGCTGCCCGCGGTCGCGTCGGGGAGTTCGTACGCGGTCCGCGCGACCTCGTCCAGGGGACGCAGCAGGGCGCGCAGGGCGAGCAGTTCGCGGCCGTCGTCGCTGGCGGCGAGTTCCTGGGCGGCGGCTGCCTGCCGGATCCAGCGCAGGCGGCGGGGGAGCCAGCTGCTGAGCACGAGACCGACGGGTACGAGGAAGACGGCGACGGCGCCCACGATCACCGCCGCGCGTACGGTCACCGGGTCCCCGGCTCCGGCGGCGTCCGCGGCGGCCCGCAGCGCGGAGTCGACGCGATCACCGACCAGGGGAAGGCGTGAGGGGTCGCCGATGGGCGGGGGCGGTGCCTCCGGCGCGGGGCGGGTGAGCAGACAGGCCAGCCGGTAGGCGACGACGGCGGCGGCGCTCCACAGCGCGGTCCAGAGCAGGACCGCGCCGTCGCCGAGGAGCTGGCGGGTCCGTCGGCCGGGGTTCTGGGCATACCACATGGTCTGATTTGACCCCTGGGGGCGGCCTTTCCGGGACCGCCACGCCGACGTGTCACACTTCACGAAATAAAGGTCATAAGTCTGATGATTCGGGCAGAAAGACCTTGGATGATGGTGGACATGCACGACCTGCCCGTCGCCCAGGCGATTCGTGAGGCGGCGGCCGCGGGCCGTCGTCTCGCGGGGCGCTGGGCGCGAGCGCCCCGCGTGCAGGACGCTCTCGCCGCGCTGAGCTGCCTGGCCCTGATGAGCCTGGACATCCCCGGCCTCGCCGAGGCGGACAACTCCCTCAACGGCCCGCTCGCGGCCCTGGCCCTCGCCTGCGGCGCCGCGTCGCTGCTGCTGCGCCGCCGCGCTCCCTGGGTGACGTACGCGGTGGCTCTCGCGCTCGTCGGCTGGCTGCACGAGCTGACCCTCGCTCAGTTCGCGCTGTACTCCCTGGGCAGGTACCGGGGGCGTCTCGCCGGTACGTTCGGTGTGCTCGGCTATGTGGCTTTCGCGTACGTGATGTTCACTCTGCCCGGCTGGCCGGTGCACCGCGGCGACACCCTGAGCTCCTTCCTCAGCCTGGTCGTGCCGATCGGTGTGCTCGCGGCGGGGGTCGGCGTCGCGGCCAACCGCCAGGACCTGGTGCGTGCGCTTCAGGCCCAGCGGGCCGAGACGGACGCGTTGCACGCGGTCCAGCGGGAGCGGTCCCGTATCGCACGGGACGTGCACGACTTCGTCGGCCGTGAGCTGACGCTCCTGAGCGTGCGCTCGCAGGTGCTTGCCCGGCGTGCGACGGGCGGGGCCTTCGAGGACGGCTTCGAGGAACTGTCGGAGACGGCGCGCTCGGCGCATCGCATGCTGAACGAGATCATCGTGCGGCGGGGCGTGGACGGCGCCCCGACTCCTGGTCTCGACGCGCTCCCTGAACTGGCCGAGCGCAGTGAGCGGGCAGGCACGCCGGTCGACCTCCTGATCGACGGGTCGGCCTACCGCCTGTCGCCGATCCGGCAGGCGGCGGTGCATCGGGTGGTGCAGGAGTGTCTGACGAACGCGGCGAAGCATGCGCCGGGGGAGCGGGTGGATGTACGGGTGCAGGTGGCCGACGGCCACCTGCACGTGAACGTCCGCAACGCCCTGCCCGCGGCCGGCCCGGCCCCGTCACCGGTCTCCGCGGGGACCGGCACCGCGGGGATGGCCGAGCGGGTCCACACGGTGGGCGGCAGCTTCACGGCGGGCCCCTGCCGGGGGGCTTACGAGGTCCTGGCGACGCTGCCCGCAGGGGACTTGGCCTGAGGACCGGGGTGCTTGCCCCGCAATGCCCCCTGCACGAACAGGCTTTCCCACCCACCCGATCACCCCGCAGCACCATCGCCCCCCTACGCCGCCGACATCACCCGCTCAAGCCCGTCGAAGTCCTCCACGCACTTCCCGCAGCCCATCGCCACGCTGTCCAGCGGGTTCTCCGCCACGAACACCGGGATTCCGGTTTCCGATGCCATCCGCAGGTCGAGTCCCGGCAGCAGCGCGCCGCCGCCCGTCAGGACGATGCCGTGTTCCATGACGTCCCCGGACAGCTCCGGCGGGCACTCCTCCAGCGTCGTACGCACCGCGGCGATCACCGCCTCCACCGGCTCGTCCAGCGCCGCCCGCACCTCACGTGCCGTCAGCTCCACCGTCTTCGGCAGCCCCCGCACCTTCTCCCGCCCCCGCACGGTGAACGTCCGCGACTCCAGCGCCTCGTCCCCCGGAACCGGCCACGCCGAGCCGATCGCGACCTTGATGTCCTCGGCGGTCCGCTCGCCGATGAGCAGCCCGTGCTCCTTGCGCACGAAGTTCGTGATCGCCTCGTCAAGGCGGTCCCCGCCCACCCGCAGCGACTGCGCCGTGACGATCCCCCCGAGGGAGATGACCGCGACCTCGGTCGTCCCGCCGCCGATGTCGACCACCATCGAACCCCGCGGCTCCGCCACCGGAAGCCCCGCCCCGATCGCCGCGGCCATCGGCTCCTCCACCAGATGCACGGCACGGGCCCCCGCCCGCTGCGCCGCGTGCACGATGGCCCGGCGCTCGACCTGCGTGACGCCGCTCGGTACGCAGATGACCATCCGCGTACGGGGACGGCGCCCCGGCACGGCCTTACGGACGAAGTGCCGGATCATCTCCTCGGCGGCTTCGTAGTCGCTGATGACGCCGCCCCGCAGGGGGCGGATCGCGGTGATGGAGCCCGGCGTACGGCCGATCGTCTCCTTGGCCTCCGTACCGACGGCGAGGGCGGTCCGCGCGCCCTCCTTGACGGCGACCACGGACGGCTCGTTGAGCACGATCCCCTGGCCGCGGACGTAGAGAAGGGTGTTCGCTGTGCCGAGGTCGATACCTATGTCCATGATCGCCAAGTTTGCCCGATGAAGCCCCGAACCGGCGGGATGAAAGCCCCGAATCGACCGTGACTTTGGTCGCGATGACTCCCCGACGGCTTCCTGGCAGCGTCCCGACAGGTCCCGACGGCGGCTGTCACACCCCGTCCGTAGACTGGCGTACGTGAGTGACCTCCCCCCGCCTGACAGCGAGCACCCCGACCGCGACGACCACCAGGGAAGCGACGACCGTTTCGCCGAGATCGTCGAAGCCGAGACCGACCGTGACCCCGACCTCGCCGTGATCGAGGCGGGGAGCCGCACCCTGCGCACCCAGGCGGGCCCGCCCCAGGGCGACATCCCCTCCCGCCCCACCGATCCGGAGGTGGACAAGGCGCTGCGCGAGGTCGAGACCGAGCTCGCGAGCCGCTGGGGAGAGACGAAGCTGGAGCCCTCCGTCAGCCGGATCGCCGCGCTGATGGACGTCCTGGGCGAGCCCCAGCGGGCGTATCCCTCGATCCACATCACGGGCACGAACGGCAAGACGTCCACGGCCCGCATGATCGAGGCCCTCCTCTCCGCCTTCGAGCTGCGCACCGGGCGGTACACCTCCCCTCACGTCCAGTCGATCACCGAGCGGATCAGCCTGGACGGCGCCCCCATCGAGGCCGAGCGCTTCGTGGAGACGTACAACGACATCAAGCCGTACGTCGAGATGGTCGACGCCCAACAGGACTACAGGCTCTCCTTCTTCGAGGTGCTCACGGGCATGGCGTACGCGGCCTTCGCGGACGCCCCCGTGGACGTCGCCGTCGTCGAGGTCGGCATGGGCGGCAGCTGGGACGCGACGAACGTGATCGACGGCTCGGTCGCCGTCGTCACGCCCATCGACCTGGACCACACCGACCGCCTGGGCGGCACGCCGGGCGAGATCGCCGCCGAGAAGGCAGGCATCGTCAAGCCCGACGCGACGGTGATCCTCGCCCAGCAGCCGGTGGACGCGGCGCAGGTGCTCCTGAAGAAGGCCGTCGAGGTCGACGCGACGGTGGCCCGCGAGGGCCTGGAGTTCGGCATCGTCTCCCGCTCGATGGCGGTCGGCGGCCAGTTGCTGACCCTGCGCGGTCTCGGCGGGGAGTACGAAGAGATCTTCCTGCCCCTGCACGGCGCGTACCAGGCACACAACGCCGCAGTCGCGCTCGCCGCGGTGGAGGCGTTCTTCGGCATCGGTTCGCAGCACGCGCGCGCCCTCGACATCGACACCATCCGCAAGGCGTTCGCCTCGGTCTCGTCGCCGGGCCGCCTCGAGGTCGTGCGCACCTCGCCGACCGTCGTCCTGGACGCCGCGCACAATCCGGCGGGGGCCCGTGCCACCGCCGAGGCGATCAGCGAGGTCTTCGACTTCAGCAACCTGATCGGCGTGGTCGCGGCGAGCGACGGCAAGGACATGAAGGGGCTGCTCGAAGCCTTCGAGCCGATCTTCGCCGAGGTCGTCATCACGCAGAACTCCAGCCATCGCGCGATGGACGCGGACGCGCTGGCCGGGCTTGCCGTCGAGGTCTTCGGTGACGACCGCGTCCAGGTCGAGCCGCGCCTGCCGGACGCGCTGGAAGCAGCGATCACGCTCGCCGAGGAAGAGGGCGAGTACGCGGGCGGTGGCGTCCTTGTCACCGGCTCCGTCATCACCGTCGGCGAGGCCCGACTGCTCCTGGGGAGGGGCTGACTCCTGTGCGTACGCTCTGTGCTTCGACGCTGATCGGCGAGTTCTTCGTCATCGGCTTCGCCGGTCTGGTCGCCATGAAGGACCCGGACCTGTCGATGGGCACGGTCTGGACGGTCTGCGGCATCGCGATGCTGTTCTGCGTCCTGCTGTGCGGTGTGATCACCAGGCCCGGCGGGGTGCAGCTGGGCTGGGCGCTGCAGATCGCGCTCATCGCGAGCGGCTTCGTCGTACCGATCATGTTCTTCATGGGGGCGGTGTTCGCCGCGCTGTGGTGGGCCTCGATCCACTTCGGCCAGAAGATCGACGAGGCGAAGGCCAGGTTCGCGGCGCAGGCGGAGGCCGGGGCCGGAGCCGAGGCCTAGGCCCTGTCGTCAAACTCCCTCCCCCAGCCTCCGGCCGGGAGGTGCCCCCAGCCCCGCGACGCCATGCACGCACTCTCGCCGCACCGGGCGCAGACCCGAGTACGCCCAGTACGAGGGTCTACGCCCGGCACTCCCCCAGCCTCCGGCCGGGGGGACCCCCAGAGCACGCACCTGACGCCGCGGGGCCCGCCCTCCGGGCGGACGACGGGAGTTTGACGACAGGGCCTAGCGGGACGGGCTTCCGGGGCCGGAGGTAACGCGGTGTAGTGGGTGCCGGTATTCTGCCGGGCAACCCACACGCTCGTAGAAAAAATGCTTGGAGCCGCACATGACCCAGCGCACTCTCGTCCTGCTCAAGCCCGACACCGTCCGTCGTGGCCTGATCGGCGAGATCATCGGCCGTATCGAGCGCAAGGCGGGCTGGACGATCTCCGCCCTCGAACTGCGTTCGCTCGACCAGGAGACGCTGGAGCAGCACTACGGCGAGCACAAGGGCAAGCCCTTCTACGAGCCGCTGGTCGACTTCATGTCCTCGGGTCCGGTCGTCGCGCTCGTCGTCGAGGGCGAGCGCGTCATCGAGGGCGTGCGCGCCCTCGCGGGCCCGACCGACCCGATCGCCGCCGCGCCCGGCTCCATCCGTGGCGACTTCGGCACCATCGTCCGGGAGAACCTCATCCACGCCTCGGACTCCGAGGAGTCCGCCGAGCGCGAGCTGAAGATCTTCTTCCCGGGCGTCGTCTGACGTCCGTATGCAGAGACGCGCGTAAAGAATTCCGTAAAGACTTCTGACGCCTAGTCAGCAGGGCACCGCCCTGACCAGGGGTGGCCGAGAAAACCGGCCGCCCCTTGGCATATGCGCCCCAATTGGGGGAACCCGTGCCTCCGATGGCACGTCTCCAAGAGCGAGGCGGCGCATCATCTGCTGACAATGGCGAAGACCCTAGCGCCGTGTTCGTGCAGGCGAGACTACGATGGAAGCCTCCACGCCACACAGCACCCACCTCGCCTACCTAAAAAGCCATCAGAAGCTCCAGGGAAGGCCAGACGCATCCTCATGGGGAACCACATGTCGTTCATCGGCCGTGACATGGCTGTCGACCTCGGGACCGCCAACACGCTGGTGTACGTCAGGGGTCGCGGGATCGTTCTCAACGAACCGTCCGTCGTCGCGATCAACACCAACACCGGTGGCATCCTCGCTGTCGGCGCCGAAGCCAAGAAGATGATCGGTCGCACGCCGGGCAACATCGTTGCCGTGCGACCGCTGAAGGACGGCGTCATCGCCGACTTCGAGATCACCGAGCGGATGCTCCGCTACTTCATCCTGAAGATCCACAAGCGGCGGTACCTCGCCCGCCCGCGTGTCGTCGTCTGTGTGCCCTCCGGCATCACCGGAGTCGAGCGCCGCGCCGTCATCGAGGCCTCCTCGCAGGCCGGCGCCCGCCAGGTGCACATCATCGAGGAGCCCATGGCCGCGGCCATCGGTTCCGGCCTGCCGGTCCACGAGGCCACGGGCAACATGGTGGTCGACATCGGCGGCGGCACCACCGAGGTCGCCGTCATCTCGCTCGGCGGAATCGTCACGGCACAGTCGATCCGCGTCGCGGGCGACGAGCTGGACAACGCGATCATCCAGCACATCAAGAAGGAGTACTCCCTCCTCCTCGGTGAGCGCACGGCCGAGCAGATCAAGATCACCATCGGTTCGGCGTACGACATGGATGCCGACGAGCACACCGAGATCCGCGGCAGGGACCTGGTCTCCGGGCTGCCCAAGACCGTCGTCATCTCCGCCGCCGAGGTCCGCAAGGCCATCGAGGAGCCGGTCAACGCGATCGTCGACGCGGTCAAGACGACCCTCGACAAGTGCCCGCCGGAGCTCTCCGGTGACGTGATGGACCGCGGCATCGTTCTCACCGGAGGCGGCGCCCTGCTGCGCGGCCTCGACGAGCGTCTCCGCCGCGAGACGGGCATGCCGATCCACATCGCCGAGGACCCGCTGGACAGCGTGGCGCTCGGCTCCGGCAAGTGCGTCGAGGAGTTCGAGGCGCTCCAGCAAGTGCTTGACGCATCGCCGCGCCGCTGAGGGTGGCGCGAACCCGCTGAAAGGGTGTCCGCCGTACGAGTGCCTGTCACCTCGTGCGGCGGATCGTTGATATAGAGGGCTCAGAAGACAACGCACAACATGGGCAAGGCATAACAATTCCGCGGCGCCCGCAGACGCCGCGGAATCGGATTGTTTAGATTTGCTCCTACATACGCACAGTTGCTCAGAATTCCAAGGATTTCCAACTGAGGAAGGCACGGCCGCCGCACGTGAGGGACACACGAGAGAGCCGGCTGCTCCTGGTGCTGCTGATCGCCATCGCGTTCGCTTTGATCACGGTGGACATCCGTGGTGGCGAGGACTCGCCGGTCGACGGTGCCCGCCAGGCCGCCGCCACGGTCTTCGGCCCGGTCGAGAACGGCGTGTCGTCCGCCGTCGACCCGATCGGCAACGCCATCGGCGCGGTCCGGGATTCCGGCGACCGGCATGACCGGATCGCCGAACTCGAGCGTCAGAACGCCGCGTTGAAGGCGAAGCTCGGCAGCGACGACCGCAACCGCAGCCGGGTCAGACAGCTGGACAGCATGCTCAAGAGCGCCGGTGCCGGTCAGTACGGCATCAAGGGCGCCGAAGTCATCGGCATAGGAGCGGCCCAGGGCTTCTCCTGGACCGTCACCATCGACGCGGGAGCGAACGACGGACTCAAGCGCGACATGACCGTACTGAACGGCGACGGCCTGGTCGGCCGCGTCACCACGGTCGGCCCGAGCACCGCGACCGTCCTGCTCGCCAACGACCCCGACTTCACCGTCGGCACCCGCATGGAGAAGACCGACGAGCTCGGCTTCGCCACCGGACAGGGCGACCGCCCGCTGTCGGTGCAGATGCTCAACGGCAAGGCCGAGGTCAAGAAGGGCGACCGCCTGGTCACCTTCGGATCGCAGCGGGACAAGCCGTTCGTGCCGGGTGTGCCGGTCGGTGAGGTCGTCCGCGTCGACCCGTCGGGCGGTGACCTGACGCGCAACATCTTCATCAAGCCGTACGTCGGCTTCACCAAGCTGGACATCGTCGGAGTCGTCGTCGAAGCACCCCGCGAGGACCCGCGCGACACGGTCCTGCCGAAGAAGCCCGCCAAGCCGAAGCCGACCCCGACGGTGACCGTGACGGCCACCCCGTCAGGACAGCCCCCGGCCGACGGCGTCGACAACGGCAACGACGAGCAGTAGGAGCACCGGACCCCATGCGTTTCAACCGAATCCTGCTCTCCACCACCCTGATCGTCGTCGCCCTGGTCATCCAGGTCAGCGTCCTTGCCCGGCTGCAACTGCCGGGCGCGGTCCCTGACCTGGTGCTGCTCACGGTGCTCGGCCTCGCCCTGGTCTACGGCCATGTGGGCGGCGCCCTCATCGGCTTCGGCGCCGGACTCCTCGCCGACCTGGCCCCGCCTGCCGACCACGCGGCCGGGCGGTACGCCCTGGTCCTGTGCGTCGTCGGCTACCTCGCGGGCCTGGCCAAGCCGGAGACCGGACGGCTCAGGTCGGCCACCGCGCCGCTCGTCGTGGTCGTCGGCGCCGCCATCGGGTCGACGCTGCTGTACGCGGGCGTGGGCGCCCTCGTCGGGGACACCGCCGCCCGCCATGTGGGCCTGGGCGGGCTCCTCTTCACGGCCGCCCTGTACGACCTGCTGCTCGCGCCGTTCACGGTGCCGCTCATCATCGCGCTGGCCCGCAGAGCCGAGAACGACCCGCTGGGGGAGACCTCTCCCGCCAACAAGGCCACGGACGTCGCATCCGGCTGGCTCTCCTCCGGCACCGGCCTGCGCATCGGCAACCAGCGCGGCGGCCTGCGGATGAAGGCGGCCAAGGCCCGTGTCGCGCGCGCCGGACGCATCAAGGGGGTCAAGCGCCTGTGACCGCAGCGCAGTTGGCCCCGTACACGACCGGCAGGGCACACAGGCCGGTCGTGTACACGTACTGCTCGTACACACACTGAGAGGGGGAGCAACAGCAGTGACCAATATCCCCGAGACCGGACGGACCCCAAGAGTCCAGATCCGTCTCATCGTCATCCAGATCCTCGTGCTCTCCCTCCTCCTCACCCTCGGCGGCCGCCTCTGGTACCTCCAGATCCGCAACGGCGAGGAGTACGCGGAGGAAGCCTCCGGCAATCACGTCCAGCAGGTCGTCGACCCCGCCGTACGCGGCTCGATCCTCGACGCCCGCGGCGTGCCGATCGCCGACAACGAGACCCGCCTGGTCGTCTCCGCGTCCCGCACGGACCTGATGAAGATGAAGGACGACGGCAAGGCGGCCCTCGCCAAGCTCGCCGACGTCCTCGGCATGAGCGCCAAGGAAGTCTCCGACAAGGTCCGCCTCTGCGACTCCAAGACCCCGCAGCCCTGCTGGAACGGCTCGCCCTACCAGCCGATCCCGATCACGGACGAGGCCTCGCCCAAGCAGGCCCTCCAGATCCGCGAGCGCGCCGAGGACTTCCCCGGCATCACCGCCGAGCCGACCGCCGTCCGCCGCTATGCCGCGCCCGGCAAGTCCAACACCGCCCAGGTCCTCGGCTACCTCTCGCCCGTCACCGACGAGGAGATCAAGAAGGCCGAGCACACCGAGTCGCCGTTCCTGCGCTCCGACCAGGTCGGCCGCTCCGGCCTTGAGCGCACCTACGACGCGCAGCTGCGCGGCAAGGCGGGCGTCACCCGCTACGAGGTCGACAACCTCGGCCGCGTCATCGGCAAGGCCAAGGACGACCCGGCCGAGCCCGGCGCGAACGTCGTCACCAGCATCGACGCGCGCGTACAGGCCCTGTCGGAGTACTGGCTGAACGACGCGATGAAGAAGGCCCGCCAGGAGTTCGACAAGAACACCAACGAGAACTACAAGGCCGACGCGGGCGCCGTCGTCGTCATGGAGAACAAGACCGGACGCATCGTCTCCATGGCGTCCAACCCGACCTACGACCCGAACGCCTGGGTCGGCGGCATCTCCGGCAAGGACTACACGAAGCTCACCGGCAAGAAGTCCAACTACCCGCTCCTGAACCGCGCCATCCAGGGCCAGGCGGCCCCCGGCTCGATCTTCAAGGTCATCCCGACCACGGCGGCGGTCAACGCGGGCTACGAATTCAACGGGCGCTACCCCTGCCCCAGCTCGTACTCCATCGGCGGCCAGGTCTTCAAGAACTTCGAGTCCCAGGGCCACGGCAGCATCACCCTCGGCCAGGCCCTGGAGGTCTCCTGCGACACCGTCTTCTACAAGCTCTCGCACGACCAGTGGGCCAAGGACGGTGGCAACAAGCCGAAGAAGGACGCCAAGGACTGGTTCTACAAGACCGCCCACCAGTTCGGCCTCGGCAAGGAGACCGGCATCGACCTGCCGAACGAGGTCACCGGACGCGTCCCGGACCGCCAGTGGAAGAAGGACTACTGGAAGGCCAACAAGGACGGCTGGTGCAAGCAGGGCAAGAAGGGCGGCGACTACGTCGAGAAGATCGCGTACGAGAACTGCCTCGAAGGCATGAAGATGCGCGCCGGTGACTCGGTCAACTACTCCATCGGACAGGGCGACACCCTCGTCACCCCGATACAGATGGCGACGATCTACTCCGCCATCGCCAACGGCGGCACGCTCTACGACCCCACCGTCGGCAAGGCGATCGTCAGCGCCGACGGCAAGCAGGTCCAGGAGATCAAGCCCAAGTCGCACGGCAAGCTGCCCATGGACGAGAAGACGCGCGCCGACATAGACGGTGCGCTAGCCGACGTGGCGACCAAGGGAACGGCCGCCTGGCGGTTCGGCGGCTGGCCGCAGGACAAGATCCCGATGCACGCCAAGACGGGTACGGCGGAGGTCCACGGCAAGCAGACCACCTCGTGGTTCGCGACGTACACCAAGGACTACTCGATCGTGATGACGATCTCCCAGGGTGGTACGGGTTCCGGTGCTTCGGGCCCCGCCGTCCGCAAGATCTACGACGGCATCTACGGCCTCGACGAGGACGGCAAGCAGGATCTCAAGAAGGCCCTCCTCCCCGAGCCGCAGAAGAACCTGCCGAAGATCGAGACAGACGGTTCGATCAAGTCCCCGAAGATCAAGCCGTACAAGCCTGAGGCCCCCAAGCCGCCGCAGGAGCCGCAGGAACTGGCGGGCGCGCCCGCGAACGGGAGGCGCGACTAGTGGCCGGCAACAATGGCTTCTCCGTCTCCGGCTACGGGCCCGAGCGCTCGTCGCTCTCGGCCCGCCTGTTCGCCCGCGACTCGCTGGTGCGCAGGATGGACTGGCCGATACTGCTCTCCGCGATCGCGCTCTCCGCGATCGGCTCCGCGCTCGTCTACTCGTCGACGCGCAACCGCACCGAGCTGGTCGGCGACGACCCGTACTCCTTCTTGTTCAAGCACGTCATGAACACGGGCATCGGCATCGCCCTGATGGCGGGCACGGTGTGGCTCGGCCACCGGACGCTGCGGACGGCCGTGCCGATCCTCTACGGCATCTCCGTCTTCCTCGTCCTGCTCGTCCTCACCCCGCTCGGCGCGACGATCAACGGCGCGCACGCCTGGATCGTGATCGGCGGCGGCTTCTCGCTGCAGCCCTCCGAGTTCGTGAAGATCACGATCATCCTGGGCATGGCGATGCTGCTCGCGGCGCGGGTGGACGCGGGCGACCGCGTCCACCCCGACCACCGCACGGTCGTCCAGGCGCTCGGCCTGGCCGCCGTACCGATACTGATCGTGCTGCTCATGCCCGACCTCGGGTCGGTCATGGTGATGGCGATGATCGTGCTCGGTGTGCTGCTCGCGTCGGGTGCCTCGAACCGCTGGGTCTTCGGGCTCCTCGGCACGGGCGCGGCAGGCGCGATCGCCGTCTGGCAGCTCGGCGTCCTGGACGACTACCAGATCGCCCGCTTCGCGGCCTTCGCCAACCCCGCGCTCGACCCGGCGGGCGTCGGCTACAACACCAACCAGGCGCGCATCGCGATCGGCTCCGGCGGCCTGTCGGGCACCGGCCTCTTCAAGGGCTCGCAGACGACGGGCCAGTTCGTGCCCGAGCAGCAGACGGACTTCGTGTTCACCGTCGCGGGCGAGGAGCTCGGCTTCGTGGGCGCGGGCCTCATCCTGGTGCTGCTCGGCATCCTGCTCTGGCGCGCCTGCCGCATCGCGCGCGAGACGACCGAGCTCTACGGCACGATCGTCGCCGCCGGGATCATCGCCTGGTTCGCCTTCCAGTCCTTCGAGAACATCGGGATGACGCTCGGCATCATGCCGGTGGCCGGCCTGCCGCTGCCCTTCGTCTCGTACGGAGGGTCATCGATGTTCGCGGTCTGGGTGGCCGTCGGCCTGCTCCAGTCGATCAAGGTGCAGCGACCGATGTCGGCCTAGCTCGGCCCCGGGGCGCCTGGAGGGCTGCCCAGCGCCCCGGATCCCGTCTAGATTCGGTTTATGGCGGAGACGAAGCGGGAGATCGAGCGCAAGTACGACGTCGAAGCGGACGCGGAGCTGCCTGACCTGACCGGTGTCGCCGGGGTGGCCGACGTCGTCGACAAGGGCGTCGTCGAACTGGACGCCGTCTATCACGACACGACCGACCAACTCCTGCTCTCCGACTCGATCACGCTGCGCCGCCGCACCGGCGGCGACGACGAGGGCTGGCACCTGAAGCTGCCGGTGTCCCTGACGCAGGGCGTGCGGGACGAGATCCAGGCCCCTCTCTCGGACTCCGTGCCGCCCGAGCTGTCCTCCCTCGTGCGCTCCCGGGTGCGCGACGCCGCACTCGTGCCCGTCATGCGCCTGTTGACCGCGAGGGACCTGCGCCACCTCCTCGACGGCAAGGGCGCGCTCCTCGCCGAGTTGAGCGTCGACCGGGTCAGGGCCGAGCGGCTCACGGAGGGCGGCGGCACCGCCGAGTGGGCCGAGATCGAGGTGGAGCTCGCGGACGACGCGGACCCCGCGCTGCTCGACCGGATCGAGAAGAAGCTGAAGAAGCTGGGCGTCGAGCGGTCGACGGCCGCCTCGAAACTCGCCAAGGCCCAGGCGGGGACGGCTCTGGCAGCGACCCGGCAGCGGTTCGCGGAGAGCAGCCCGAAGCCTGCCGGGGCCAAGAAGGGGAAGAAGGGCGAGCACTCCGTTGTCGTCCAGCTGAAGGACCCCGCCGTGCAACCCGACCCCGCCACCGCTGCCGACCACGTCCTCGCCTACATCCGCACCCAGCGCGACGCCATCGTCGCCCTCGACCCAGACGTCCGCCGTGACCTGCCGGACTCCGTGCACCAGATGCGGGTCGCCACGCGGCGCATGCGCAGCGCGTTCCGCTCGTACAGGAAGCTGCTCGACCGCTCCGTCACCGACCCGATCGGCGTCGAACTGAAATGGCTCGCGGGCGAGCTCGGCGTCGACCGCGACCAAGAGGTCCTGGCCGAGCGGCTCACGGACCGCATCGACGCCGTGCCGGGGACCCTGCTCCTCGGGCCGGTGCGGGCCCGCCTGCGCATCTGGAACGTCGCCGGCGCCGACGACGCCCGGAGCAGGACCGTCGCCACGCTCGAAGGAAAGCGGTACGTGCAGCTCCTGAACTCCGTCGACGCCCTGCTCGCCGACCCCCCGCTGCGCAAGGCCGCCACCGCGTCCCCCGCCAAGGCCCTGCCCAAGGCCGTCCGGAAGGACTACGCCCGCCTGGAGGCCCGCATCGAACACGCCCTCGCACTGGCGCCGGGGGAGGAGCGCGACGTGGCGATGCACGGCGCCCGCAAGGCCGCCAAGCGTGCCCGGTACGCGGGCGAGGCGGCGAAGCCCGCGCTCGGCAAGCCCGCCAAGCGGTTCGCGAAGCGGATGAAGGCCGTCCAGAAGGTGCTCGGCGATCACCAGGACAGCGTGGTCGCCCGTGACGCCCTGCGGACCCTCGCGATCCAGGCCCACGCGGCGGGCGAGACCGCCTTCACCTGGGGACTTCTGTACGGCCAGGAGGAGGCCGCCGCGGTGGACCGCGAGCGGGAGCTGCCGGAGGTATGGGCCAAGGCGTCCAGGCCGAAACTGCGGTCGGCGTTGGGCGGCTGAGTACCGGGGTACGCTTGATGGTCACCCCTGCCAGATCATGAGAACCCTGCCGAAAGACGCTGTGATGCCTGTCGAGTCCGTCTTCCCACGCCTGGAAGCGCTTCTCCCGCACGTCCAGAAGCCCATCCAGTACGTCGGCGGAGAGCTCAACTCCACCGTCAAGGACTGGGACGCGTGTGACGTCCGCTGGGCGCTCATGTACCCCGACGCCTACGAGGTCGGGCTGCCCAACCAGGGCGTCATGATCCTCTACGAGGTACTGAACGAGCGCGAGGGCGTCCTCGCCGAGCGCACGTACAGCGTCTGGCCGGACCTCGAAGCGCTGATGCGGGAGCACAAGGTCCCGCAGTTCACCGTGGACAGCCACCGCCCCGTCGGCGCCTTCGACGTGTTCGGGCTCAGCTTCTCCACCGAACTCGGGTACACGAACATGCTCACGGCCCTGGACCTCGCGGGCATCCCGCTGGAGGCCAAGGACCGCACGGTCGACGACCCGATCGTCCTCGCCGGAGGCCACGCCGCCTTCAACCCCGAGCCGATCGCGGAGTTCATCGACTGCGCGGTCATCGGCGACGGCGAGCAGGCCGTGCTCGACATGACCGCGATCATCCGCGAGTGGAAGGCCGAGGGCCGCCCCGGCGGCCGCGAGGAAGTCCTCTTCCGGCTTGCGCGGACCGGTTCGGTGTACGTCCCCGGGTTCTACGACGTCGAGTACCTCCCGGACGGGCGGATCGGCCGCGTCGTACCGAACAAGTCCGGTGTCCCGTGGCGCGTGTCCAAGCACACCGTCATGGACCTGGACGAGTGGCCCTACCCCAAGCAGCCCCTCGTGCCGCTCGCGGAGACCGTCCACGAGCGCATGTCCGTGGAGATCTTCCGCGGCTGCACCCGCGGCTGCCGCTTCTGCCAGGCCGGCATGATCACGCGCCCCGTGCGGGAGCGAAGCATCACCGGCATCGGCGACATGGTGGAGAAGGGCCTCAAGGCGACCGGCTTCGAAGAGGTCGGCCTGCTCTCCCTCTCCTCCGCGGACCACACCGAGATCGCGGACGTCGCCAAGGGCCTCGCGGACCGGTACGAGGAAGACAAGATCGGCCTCTCCCTCCCCTCGACCCGCGTCGACGCCTTCAACATCGACCTGGCGAACGAGCTGACGAGGAACGGCCGCCGCTCGGGCCTCACCTTCGCCCCCGAGGGCGGCAGCGAGCGGATGCGGAAGGTCATCAACAAGATGGTCTCCGAAGAGGACCTGATCCGCACCGTCGCGACCGCGTACGGCAACGGCTGGCGCCAGGTCAAGCTGTACTTCATGCTCGGCCTGCCCACCGAGACCGACGAAGACGTCCTGCAGATCGCGGACATGGCGGCGAACGTCATCGCCAAGGGCCGTGAGGTCGCGGGCAACGACATCCGCTGCACGGTCTCCATCGGCGGCTTCGTACCCAAGCCGCACACGCCCTTCCAGTGGGCCCCGCAGCTGTCGGCCGAGGAGACGGACGCCCGCCTCACGAAGCTGCGCGACAAGATCCGCGGCGACAAGAAGTACGGCCGCTCGATCGGCTTCCGCTACCACGACGGCAAGCCCGGCATCGTCGAGGGCCTGCTCTCGCGCGGCGACCGCCGCATCGGCTCGGTCATCCGCGCCGTGTACGAGGACGGCGGCCGCTTCGACGGCTGGCGCGAGCACTTCAGCTACGACCGCTGGATGGCGTGCGCCGAGAAGACGCTGCCCGACTTCGGCGTGGACGTCGACTGGTACACGACGCGTGAGCGCACGTACGAGGAGGTCCTGCCCTGGGACCACCTGGACTCCGGTCTCGACAAGGACTGGCTCTGGGACGACTGGCAGGACTCGCTCGACGAGACCGAGGTCGAGGACTGCCGCTGGACCCCCTGCTTCGACTGTGGCGTGTGCCCGCAGATGCAGACCGAGATCCAGATCGGCCCGACCGGCAAGAAGCTCCTTCCGCTGTCGGTAGTGAAGTAAGTGACGCGGCGGGGTCCGGTGGGCGGGTCGGGTGTGCCTCGGCTCGTCCTGCCCACCGGCCGCGTGCATCTCTCCTTCGTCGCCGCGATGGAGGAGTTCCGCGCCGAGGGGCGCGGCGGGGACGACGACGACACGACGCTCGGCCGCACCCTGCGCGACTACGGCGACAAGTGGCACGACCCAGTCGTCTTCGAGCGCTACGTGACCGAGGTCCGCGCCGCCACGCACCCGGCCGAGCCGCTCTCCGTCCCCGTGACGACCCTCTGGTACGCGGACGGCGCCGACTACTTCGGCCGCCTCGCCATCCGGCACAACGTCAACACGCGCTTCCTGCGTGAGTACGGCGGCCACATCGGCTACGACGTACGGCCCACCGCCCGCCGCCGCGGCCACGCCACGGCCATGCTGACCGGCTCCCTGCCGTACGCCCGCGCGCTGGGCCTCGCATCGGTCCTGGTCACCTGCGACACCGACAACACCGGTTCGCGCAAGGTGATCGAGGCCGCGGGCGGCATCTTCGAGGACGAACGCGGCGGAAAGCTCCGCTACTGGATCCCGACCGCCGCCTGACCGAACCAGCACCCACGACTGACGCGTCTAGGACGGCATGGACCTGGAAAAGCGGCCGCTCACCGCACCACAAGCCCAACCCCAACCGCAACCGCAACCGCAACCGCAGGCCGAGGGTTGTCTGGCCGTCGCGATCCGCATCCCGGTGCGGATCGTGGTGCTCGTGCTCGTCGTCCCGGTACGCCTGGTGTGGGACGCCCTCGCCGTGTGCGGCCGCTTCGTGTACTTCCGGGGGCTTCGGCCTGTGGGGCGGGCTCTGGCGTGGCTGGGGCGAACGCTGATCGTGACGCCGCTGGCCTGGCTGATCGAGTACGTCATCACGCCGGTCGCGCTCGGCGTCACCTACGCCACGGTGTGGCTGCTCAAGGCCGTGTTCGTGTGGCCGTGGGTGGCGCTGTGGCGGTATGTGGTGGTGCCGGTCGGGAACGGGCTCGGTTGGCTCGGGCGGGTGCTGGTCGTGATTCCCGCCATGTGGCTGTACGCGTCCGTGCTCACGCCCATCGGGCACGCGATCGCCTGGCTCGCGCGGGGTATCGCGGCGGGAGCAGCGGTGGCCGGGCGCGGCATCGGGGCCGTGCTGGTGTGGCTGCTCAAGGCCGTGTTCGTGTGGCCGTGGGTGGGGCTGTGGCGGTATGTGGTGGTGCCCGTCGGGAAGGGTCTTGCCTGGCTGGGGCGGGTGCTGATCGTGGTGCCTGCCGTGTGGCTGTACGCGTCCGTGCTCACGCCCATCGGGCACGCGATCGCCTGGCTGGCCAGGGGAGTTGGGGCGGGCATCGCCTGGACGGCACGCGGGATCGGGACGGTGCTCGCCGCTCTGGGACGCTGGATCTTCGTCGTGCCCGCCGTCGCCCTGTGGCGCTGGGTGCTCGCGCCCATCGGGCGGGGCATCGCCGTCGTCGTACGCGAGATCGGCGCCGCGTTCGGACACGCCTGGCGTATCGCCGGGTATGTCTCGCTCGCCGTGGGCCGCTTCCTCGGCCGGCTCCTGCGGTGGCTCTTCGTCGACCCGGTGCGCTGGGTGTACCGCACGGTCCTCACTCCCGTGGGGCACGCGGTACGTGACGGGGTCTGGCGGCCGACCGCGCGGGCGGTGAAGGACGCGGGCCGCGCCACCCGGCAGGCCCTGGCCGCCGCTCGCCGCAGCGTGCGGGAGGCCCGTGCCGACGTGCGGCGCATGCTGTTCGGGGCGCCGAAGGAACAGGTCCCTGCGGGGGCGGTCCCGAGGGAGCCCGTGCCGGTGCCGGTGGCCCGGCGGGAACCGGACACGGCCGAGGCACGTACTCTAGGTAGCAGTACGACCGCACTCACGAAGGACTAGAACACTGGGCAAGCGACAGCCCGAAGGCCCGCCGCCCGCTCCCGCGGTGCAGCGCATCCGCCTGCGCTACACCAAGCGCGGCCGCCTCCGGTTCACCAGCCACCGTGACTTCCAGCGCGCCTTCGAGCGGGCGCTGCGCCGCGCCGAGGTGCCCATGGCGTACTCGGCGGGGTTCACCCCGCACCCGAAGGTGTCGTACGCCAATGCCGCACCCACCGGCACGGGCAGTGAGGCCGAGTACCTGGAGATCGCGCTCACCGAGCCGCGTGACCCCGACAAGCTGCGCGAGCTGCTCGACGAGTCGATGCCCAGCGGGCTCGACATCATCGACGCGGTCGAGTCCCGCACCTCGGGACTCGCCGACCGGCTCACCGCGTCCATCTGGGAGCTGCGCCTCGACGGCGTCGAGCCCGCGGACGCGGAGCGTGCCGCCGAGGCCTTCCGGGCCGCGGAGAGCGTCGAGGTCCAGCGCCGCACGAAGAACGGCATGCGGACCTTCGACGCCCGCGAGGCCGTCGTGAGCCTTGAGGCCCTCGCCCCTGACGAGGCGATCGGTCTCGACGCTGATAGGCCGACCGACCAGCCCTGTGCGATACTGCGGCTGGTTGTTCGGCACGTGACACCTGCCGTACGACCCGACGACGTCCTGTCCGGTCTCCGAGCTGTGGCCGACCTGGCGCCGCCGGTCCCCGCAGCGGTGACCAGGCTGGCGCAGGGGCTTCTTGACGACGAGACCGGCACGGTGACCGACCCGCTCGCGCCCGACCGCGAGGCAGCCACGACCCCGCTTGAGAACCAAGGGGCCGCCGCAGCCGCCGCGAAGGTGCCGGCGACGGAAGGTCCCGCGTAGGGACGAATGTCGAAGCGCCGCCCATGTACTCGGGAGCCACCTGGGTCGGGCAGCGCACTGACCGAGACTTTCGCCAGGCCGTCCGCATTTGGGCGTACGGAACCGGCGAGACAGACACATAGAGCTCCCGTGCGGCGCCCACGCCCCCGGATGGCGGCCCCGCGTAGGTGAGCGAGGGCCGCGGACATCACCGGACCAGGCGCGGCGCCCGGGAGCGTGACGGGAGAACCGCCCGCATGCATGAGCCGAACGAACCCACTGAGGGCTCGGACAACAACAGCCCCAGCGACACCCTGCCGCCGCGCCGAAGGCGCCGTGCGGCGTCGCGGCCCGCGGGGCCGCCCGTGGGCGCAACCGAGGCCACCGAGGGCACAGCTCCGGCCATACCGGCCACCCCCGCCGCCGAAGCGCCCGCAGAGGCCGTGACTCCGGAGCCCGCAGCGGCCGAGGAAGCCGCTCCCGCCCCCCGTGCGCGCCGCCGTGCCACCCGCCGCGCCTCGGCTCCCGCCGGTGCGCCCCAGGGTGCTGAGACGCCCGCCGAGACACCTGCCGAGACGCCGGTCAGTGAGCCCGTGGCCGCCGCGGCCCCGGCCGAGGCCGAGCCCGTCGAGGAAGCCGCTCCCGCCCCGCGACGCCGCCGTGCGACCCGCCGCGCCTCCGCTCCCGCCGGTGCGCCGCAGGGTGCCGAGGCCGCCGCCGAGACGCCTGCGGTCACCGAGTCCGTGGCCGAGGAGCCCGCCGCCGAGCCCGCCCCCGATGCACAGCCGGAGTCGGGCGACGCGGCCCCGCGCCGTGGCCGCCGCCGCGCGACCCGCGGCTCGTCCGCGCCCGCCGCCGAGACCGCTGCCGCCGCCGAGCCCACCGAGGCCCCCAAGGCCGCCGAGCCCGTGGCGAGCACGGAGACCCCCGAGGCCGAGTCCGCCGAGGACGACGCGCCCCGTGGCCGCCCGCGCCGCCGTGCCACCCGCAAGGCCGCCGCCGGGTTCTCGGCGCCCGCCCCGGCGCGGGCCCGCAAGGCGCGTGCCGGTGACGCCGACGACGACTCCGGGCAGAAGCCCGCGCGGCCCGCCGTCGCCGTCTTCCAGGCGCCGGTGTTCGCCGAGCCGATGTTCCAGACCCCGGAGCGCGCCGCTGCCGCGGCCGCAGCCGAAGCGGCCGACGAGCCCGCCGAAGAGGTCGAGGCAGAGCCCGCCGCCACCGCACCCGTGGTGGAGGAGGAGACCGGCCCGCGCCGTCGCCGCCGCCGTCGGGCCGCCGACGAGCAGCCCGCTGCCGCCGCCGAGCCCGCGAAGGCCGCTCCGCAGGCCGCGGAGGAGCCCGCCGAAGCCGAAGAGGCCGAGGACACCGCAGCGGACAGCGACAGCGACAACGACAACGACGAGTCCGACGACTCCGGCGAGCGTCACGGCCGCCGTCGCCGTCGTGGTGGCCGTCGCCGCCGCCGCGGTGAGTCCGCCGACGACTCCGGCGACCAGCAGGACTCCGACACCGAGTCCGACACGGACGCCGCCGCCGAGCAGGAAGCGGAAGACACGGCCGAGCAGGCCGAGGACGACTCCGACGACAACGGCTCTGGCGCCGGTTCGAGCAGCAGCCGTCGCCGCCGTCGCCGTCGCCGTCGCGCCGGTGACTCCGGTGAGGGCGAGAGCGCGGTGGACGGCGACCCGGAGCGTACGGTCGTCAAGGTCCGCGAGCCTCGCAAGAAGGAAGAGCGCGAGCTGGGCACCGGCGTCGACGAGGTCACGTCCATCAAGGGTTCGACTCGCCTGGAGGCCAAGAAGCAGCGCCGCCGCGAGGGCCGCGAGCAGGGCCGCCGCCGCGTGCCGATCATCACCGAGGCCGAGTTCCTGGCGCGCCGCGAGGCCGTCGAGCGTGTGATGGTCGTCCGCCAGAACGGCGAGCGCACCCAGATCGGCGTCCTTGAGGACAACGTGCTCGTCGAGCACTACGTCAACAAGGAACAGGCCACCTCGTACGTCGGCAACGTCTACCTGGGCAAGGTCCAGAACGTGCTGCCGTCCATGGAGGCCGCCTTCATCGACATCGGCAAGGGCCGCAACGCCGTGCTGTACGCCGGTGAGGTCAACTTCGAGGCGCTCGGGATGGCCAACGGCCCCCGTCGCATCGAGTCCGCCCTGAAGTCCGGCCAGTCGGTCCTCGTGCAGGTCACGAAGGACCCGATCGGCCACAAGGGTGCCCGTCTCACCAGCCAGGTCTCGCTGCCCGGCCGCTACCTGGTCTACGTGCCCGAGGGCTCGATGACCGGCATCAGCCGCAAGCTGCCCGACACCGAGCGCGCGCGGCTGAAGACCATCCTCAAGAAGATCGTCCCCGAGGACGCGGGCGTCATCGTGCGCACCGCGGCCGAGGGCGCGAGCGAGGACGAGCTGCGCCGTGACGTCGAGCGTCTGCAGGGCCAGTGGGAGGACATCCAGAAGAAGGCGAAGGCGGCCTCCACGAGCGCGCCGGGCCTGCTGTACGGCGAGCCGGACATGACCGTCCGTGTCGTCCGCGACATCTTCAACGAGGACTTCTCGAAGGTCATCGTCAGCGGTGACGACGCCTGGGAGACCATCCACGGATACGTCGCCCACGTCGCCCCCGACCTGGCCGACCGCCTGCAGCGCTGGACCTCAGAGGTCGACGTCTTCGCGACGTACCGCATCGACGAGCAGCTGATGAAGGCGCTCGACCGCAAGGTCTGGCTGCCCAGTGGCGGCTCGCTGGTGATCGACAAGACCGAGGCGATGATCGTCGTCGACGTCAACACCGGCAAGTTCACCGGTCAGGGCGGCAACCTCGAAGAGACCGTGACGAGGAACAACCTCGAAGCGGCCGAGGAGATCGTGCGCCAGCTGCGCCTGCGTGACCTCGGCGGCATCGTCGTCATCGACTTCATCGACATGGTCCTGGAGTCCAACCGCGATCTGGTCCTGCGCCGTCTGCTCGAATGCCTGGGCCGTGACCGTACGAAGCACCAGGTGGCCGAGGTCACCTCGCTGGGCCTCGTGCAGATGACCCGTAAGCGGGTCGGCCAGGGCCTGCTGGAGTCCTTCTCCGAGACCTGCGTCCACTGCAACGGCCGCGGCGTGATCGTGCACATGGAGCAGCCGACCTCCGCCGGTGGCGGCGGCAAGCGCAAGAAGCGCGGCCGCGGCGGCTCGGAGCAGGGTCAGGAGCACACGCACGAGCACGACCACGAGGCCACGGCCGAGGTCGAGACGGAGACCGAGACCGAGGCCGAGGTCGCCGCGGAAGCAGCCGCCCCGGTGGCGCTTCCCGAGCCCGAGTTCGTGCCGGACGAGGAGCTCTACAGCAGCGCGTCCGAGGCCGAGGCCGCGGCGTCCCGCGGTGGCCGCTCGCGCCGCAGGGCGACCCGTCGGGCATCGGCTCCGGCCGGCGCCCCGAAGGCGGAGACCGCGCCCAAGTCGGAGCGGCGTTCCAGGTCCCGGAAGGCGGCCACGGCCGAGGACGAGGCTCCGGTGGTCGAGGCCCCCGTGGTCGAGACCCCGGCCGCTGCCGAGGACCCGGTCGTCGAGGTGGCCCCCGAGGCGCCCGTGGACGACGCGGCCCCCAAGGGGCGTACGCGCCGTCGTGCGACCCGTAAGGCGACGTCGCCCGCCGGTTCGCCGAAGTCCGCCGGGAGCGCCGAGCCCGAGGCCGCCGAGGTGATCGTGGCCGAGGCGCCGAAGGCCGAGCCCGTCGCGGAGCCGGTCACCGAGCCCGTCGCCGCCGAGCCGGTGGCGGACGCCGCTCCGGCCCGTCCGCGCCGCCGTGCGGTCCGCAAGGCCACCGCGCCGACCACGTCCGAGGAGGCGGCCGTCCTGGTCGTCCCGTCGGCCGAGAAGGCCACTCAGGCCCCGCAGAAGGCGACCGAGAAGGCCGAGGAGAAGGCATCGGAGAAGCCCGAGGCCGACGCCGAGGAAGCCGCTCCGGCCAAGAAGACGGCGCGTAAGACCGCCGCCAAGAAGGCGCCCGCGAAGAAGGCCGCCGCCAAGAAGACCGCGGCCAAGAAGACGGCCGCAAAGAAGACGACGGCCAAGAAGGCGTCGAAGACGACGAAGAAGACCGCCGCGGCGGAGCAGGCACCGTCCGGTGTCAAGGCCTCCGCGGCAGACGAGGGCTGACCTGCTCCTTCGTAGTCCGCACAGATGACCGGGTGCCCCCGGTGTGGTGATTTGGCCACGCCGGGGGCACCTGTCTGTTGGCACGTGGTGAACTACCTGTAAAACTCATGCGGTTGGTGAAGGAGCACACGCGCGTGGCGTTCGGGGAGACGTCGCGCTCGTGTCAGGGAGGGGACGCACGATGGCGCAGGGTCGCCTGAGAGGCACGGGACGTCACCGTGCCGCGAAACAGATCAAGGGCGGACGCCAGGCCGTCGCGCTGGCCACGGTCCTGTCCGCGGCGGGCATCCAGACCGTCAGCGCCATGGGAACGGCGACGGCCGACGGGGAGCCGCCCCTGGTGGAGGCGCCGCTCTTCAACGATCCGAAGGGCACCCCCGAGCAGCAGTACGCGATCCGGACCCGTCTCATCGAGCTGACGAACGCCGCGGTGCCAGGCTCGACCATCAAGGTCGCGGTCTACCACGTGTGGGAGGCCTCGGTCGTCGACGCGCTCGTGGCGGCCAAGAACCGCGGTGTGCACGTGCAGATGGTGCTCGACGAGTCCAGCAGGAGCGACCGCCCCGCGAACACCTCGTACGCCACGCTCGCGGCCGAACTCGGCACCGACAAGAACAAGCCGTCCTTCGTGACGCTGTGCCCGGCCGGCAAGTCCTGCCTGGGCGATCCCAAGTACGGCAAGTCGATCATGCACAACAAGTTCTGGCTGTTCTCGCAGGTCGAGGGCGCGCGGGACGTCGTCGTACAGACCACGTCGAATTCGACGCCCTCCGCCCACACGAAGTTCTACAACGACGCGCTGCAGCTCCCGAACAACCCGACGATGTACGAGGCGTACGCCGACTACTTCGCCGACATGATCCGCAAGGACTGGCGGAACTGGGACTACCGCACGGTGAGCGACGGCCTCTACAAGGCGTATTTCTTCCCGCGCTCCGGCACGGTCAACGAGACCGACACGATGTACTCGGTCCTGAACAACGTGCAGTGCAACTACAAGGACGCGGCCGGGGTGGCCCGGCACACCAACATCCGCGCCTCGATCTTCAAGATCACCCGGAAGCAGATCGCCGACAAGCTCGTCTCGCTCAAGAAGGCGGGCTGCACGGTCAGCATCCTGTACGCCGAGACCGACAGCGCCAAGAGCCAGGGCGGCACCCCCGGCACCTGGGAGGCCCTGCACAAGACGGGCGGGCCCACCATGCGCTGTTTCAACGACGACCGGGACCCGCTGCGCCCGGGGGCCAAGCTGGTGACGCCCTACATCATCCACTCGAAGTACCTGCTCATCGACGGCAAGTACGACGGCAGGCAGAACAAGCTCTCCTTCACCGGATCGCAGAACTACACGGCGCCCGCCCTGCGCGAGAACGACGAGGCGATCGTGAAGGTCGACGACGATTCCGTGCACGACGCGTACCGCGGCCACTTCGATCGCGTACGGGCCGTCGCCTGGCCGGGCAAGGCCGACAGCACCGACCTGTGCAAGGGCGTCAAGCCGCTGCCGCCGGACGGTGAGAAGCCGGTTTGACCCTTCCGGTCGAGCCCCGTAATCTTGACCGTCGGCGTGTCACTAGACATGTCCTACCCCTGTAAACCTGATTTCCTTCCGGCGCCCAGGCGCTCGGGAGAGGCCGACCGTGCATCCGGACGGGCGGCTGGACTGCGGGGGTCCCGTTCCGAGCGAGAGAGAGATCCGTGTACGCCATCGTGCGCAGCGGTGGTCGCCAGCACAAGGTTGCTGTCGACGACATCGTTGAGGTTGACAAGCTTCCCACCGCCAAGGTTGGCGACACCGTAGAGCTCTCTACGCTGCTCGTTGTCGACGGCGACGCCGTGACGAGCGACCCGTGGGTGCTTGCCGGTATCAAGGTCACGGCCGAGGTCGTGGACCACCACAAGGGCGCGAAGATCGACATCCTTCGCTACAAGAACAAGACCGGCTACCGCCGTCGCCAGGGTCACCGCCAGCAGTACACGGCGATCAAGGTCACCGGTATCCCCACGGCTGCGAAGTAAGGGACTGAGAACACATGGCACACAAGAAGGGCGCATCGTCCACTCGGAACGGGCGCGATTCCAATGCTCAGCGGCTCGGCGTGAAGCGCTTCGGCGGTCAGACCGTCAACGCCGGTGAGATCCTGGTCCGCCAGCGTGGCACCCACTTCCACCCCGGCTCGAGCGTCGGCCGTGGCAAGGACGACACGCTGTTCGCGCTGGCCGCCGGTGCGGTCGAGTTCGGCACGCACCGTGGCCGCAAGGTCGTGAACATCGTCCCGGTCGCCTGAATCAGGCTTCTGTAGAACGAGTTCTTTGCGAGGGCGGACCTCACTTCCCTTTCGGGAAGCGGGTCCGCCCTTCGCGTGTTACATCTAGGGGCATTTCGTCCCTGACATTCGTATGTTTCTGGAGGCACATCCCATGACCACCTTCGTGGACCGCGTCGAGCTGCATGTCGCCGCGGGTAGCGGGGGCCACGGCTGTGCCTCCGTCCACCGTGAGAAGTTCAAGCCGCTCGGCGGTCCGGACGGCGGCAACGGCGGCCGTGGCGGTGACGTGATCCTGGTCGTCGACCAGTCGGTCACGACACTCCTCGACTACCACCACTCCCCGCACCGCAAGGCCACCAACGGCGCCCCCGGGGCCGGTGACAACCGCTCCGGCAAGGACGGCCAGGACCTGGTCCTGCCCGTCCCCGACGGCACCGTCATCCTCGACAAGCAGGGCAACGTCCTCGCCGACCTGGTCGGCGAAGGCACGACGTACGTCGCCTCCCAGGGCGGCCGCGGCGGCCTCGGCAACGCGGCGCTCGCCTCGGCCCGCCGCAAGGCGCCCGGCTTCGCGCTCCTCGGTGAGCCGGGCGACGCGGGCGATGTCGTCCTGGAGCTCAAGACGGTCGCGGACGTCGCGCTCGTCGGCTACCCGAGCGCCGGCAAGTCCTCGCTGATCTCGGTCCTGAGCGCGGCCAAGCCGAAGATCGCGGACTACCCGTTCACGACGCTGGTCCCCAACCTCGGTGTGGTGACGGCCGGTTCGACCGTCTACACCATCGCCGACGTACCGGGTCTGATCCCGGGCGCGAGCCAGGGCAAGGGCCTCGGGCTCGAATTCCTGCGGCACGTCGAGCGGTGCAGCGTCCTGGTGCACGTCCTGGACACGGCGACCCTCGAGTCCGACCGTGACCCCGTCTCCGACCTCGACATCATCGAGGCCGAGCTGCGCGAGTACGGCGCCGGCCTGGAGAACCGCCCGCGCGTCGTCGTCCTCAACAAGATCGACGTACCGGACGGCCAGGACCTCGCCGACCTGGTCCGCCCCGACCTGGAGGCCCGCGGCTACCGCGTCTTCGAGGTGTCGGCCGTGGCGCACAAGGGGCTCAAGGAGCTCTCCTTCGCGCTCGCCGAGGTCGTGGCCGAGGCGCGCGCCGCGAAGCCGAAGGAGGAGGCGACCCGTATCGTCATCCGGCCCAAGGCCGTGGACGACGCGGGCTTCACCGTCAAGCTCGGCGACGACGGCATCTACCGCGTGCGCGGCGAGAAGCCGGAGCGCTGGGTGCGCCAGACCGACTTCAACAACGACGAGGCCGTCGGCTACCTCGCGGACCGGCTGAACCGTCTCGGCGTCGAGGAAGAGCTGATGAAGGCGGGCGCCCGCACGGGCGACGGCGTCGCCATCGGCCCCGAGGACAACGCGGTCGTCTTCGACTGGGAGCCCACGGTGATGGCCGGTGCGGAGATGCTGGGCCGCCGCGGCGAGGACCACCGCCTGGAGGCGCCCCGCCCCGCTGCTCAGCGCCGCAGGGACCGGGACGCGGAGCGGGACGACGCGGAGAAGGCGTACGACGACTTCGAACCGTTCTAGGCGGGATCGCCCAGGGCAGTGTGAGAAGGGCCCCCGGAGCTTCGGCTCCGGGGGCCCTTCTCTTGTTCGTACACCGTGCGGGCGCGTCGTGGCTTGTCGCGCAGTTCCCCGCGCCCCTTACGGGGCGCTCTCTGCGGTCAAGCAGTAACCGAGTCCTCCGCGCCGTTCGGATTCGGTTCCGTCGGGTCGGACTCCATCTCCTCCGCCGCGTCCTGTGCCGCCCGCTGGCCGGGGATCTCCGCGTCGATGCGGGTGGCCATGCGCAGGCGGCGCTCATCGGCCTTGGCCGCGAGCGCGAGGGCCGCCTCGTTGAAGCGGACCAGGGAGGGCGGGTCCGAGGGGCCCAGGAGGTGCTCCTTGAGGGCCACGCGGGCCTCGGCGTGCGTGTCGAGCTCCGGGGAGCGGACGGCCTCCAGGAGGTCAGGGACGCCCTCGGCGGTCGGGGAGAGGATCGCCGCCGCGCTCACCGTCGGGAAGCCCGTGCGGAAGTCCGCCTCGGACATGCCGGACGTGTTGGCGACCGCGTACGGCTTCTCGCTCGACAGCCAGTCGGAGACGACCGAGGAGACGTCGCTGATCAGCAGGTCCGCCTGGTTGAAGCAGGAGAAGATCGCGGGGCGCGCGGTGGTGATGATCTGGTGCTCCCACTCGGGGAACGACGCCCAGTACGCCGCCTCCCACGCCGCCGTCGCCTCGGCGACCGCGGCCTGCTGGTCGCCGTCGGGCGTGCCCTGGAGCATCATCCGCTCCATCTCGTCCACGCTCTTGCGGAACGCGGTCGAGGTCAGCTGGTCCAACTCGGCGGTGCGGCGCGCCAGTTCGGCCAAGGCATCCTGGCCGGGACGCTCGCCGGAACGCTTGGCGGCGGCCTCGCGGATCATCGCCTTGATGCGGTCGTTGGCGGCGCCGGCGCGGGGGTCCTGCGAGCCCGTCATCGGGTGCGGCTTGTAGATGAGCCGGACGCCGGGGTCGGCGAGCAGGTGCCGGACGATGTTCTCGCCCGCGAGGGTCACCGACGTGTTGCCGGGGTTGCCGTCCCAGCCCTCCCAGGTGGGGGCGTACAGAACGGTCGTGAACGGCCCCGTGGGGGCGCCCGTCGACGGCAGGATCGGGGACAGCTGGGGGCGGCCGACCTCGACCACGTCCTTGTCCTCGACGCCGACGTCGGCGGCCTGGTAGCGGTCGCGCGCGGCGGGGCCTGCCACCCACACCTCGTCGTACGCCTTCGCGTACGGGTTGCAGGAGGACAGCTTGTCGCTCTCGCCGTGGTTGATGAAGGCGTGCTTGATCGTGGGGATGCGCAGGACCTGCGAGGTCTTCGCGGCGTTCGCCGGGTGCAGCATCATCTTCAGCGTCGAGGTCTCCAGGGAGAACATCGTCGCGACCTTCGGGAAGCAGATGATCGGGACGTCCGTCGCGTCGATCTTCTGCACCATGAACCGCTCACGCAGCACGATCAGCGGCTTGCCGTCGAGCTTGGAGAGCGTGGAGAGCCACATGTTCGCCTGGTACGCGGACGTGGAGCCGCCCGAGAAGTACATCGCGACGGACGGCTGGTAGTCGGCCAGCCAGTTGTCCAGCCACTCCATGACCTTCTCGTCGTTCTTCGCCCGCTTCTTGGGGAGCAGCCACGTGGAGAGGTAGATCGCGCCGGCGCCCATCAGGGCGATGGAGATCCCGAGGCCGATGCCGCCCCAGTACGCGTCCGTGGTGGCCGCGGTGACCACAAGACCTGCCGTGGTGGGGATCGAGAACGTCAGCAGGCGGTGGGCCTGGCGGCGCGAGAGGATCCGCGGCGGGGCCGCGGTCAGGTGCAGCGCGGACGCGTCGATGTTGCGCGTGACGATCGGCAGCTGGCGGGTGCGGCGCACCAGTATGGCGGTGGCCTGGCAGCCGAAGTGCAGGAAGTAGAACGCGAGCAGCGAGATGGTCAGCGGCGACTGCTCGGCCAGCGGCTCGATGCCGTCGATGCGCAGCAGGCCGACCAGGATCAGCATGTCGCGCAGGAGCTGCCTGACGGTGACATCGAAGCGGATCTTGCCCAGGAGGGAGAGGAGGCCCGGCTGTTTGTACTGGAGATAGACATCGAGCGCGAGGTTCGCCGCCGACGCGGCGATGAACACCGGTACATACGGGACCAGCGCGCTGACGAGCTGGGCCGTGAAGAGCGCGAACATCGCGAACAGCGCGGAGAGCTGCACGATGCGGCGGGGTGCGAGTCCGGCAGAGGGCACGGGCTTGGGCTCCTGGCGGGGGATCGGGGGGATCGGATGGGGGGAAGTCGGGGAAGACGACCACTGACCGTATGACGTGCCGTGGCTCTGTAGCAATCTTCCGTGACGACAATCACCGGATAAAGGGGCAAAGGTACTGAACCCCGAGGCCCGGATTCGCCTCGGGGGCGCCTTCGGCCCCTGCCCGGTCCGCCCCTCGAAATGCGTGGGCACCTCACCGGCTCACTCGCGTAGATTGCTGGTCCGGCAGGGAATGGGATCTTCAGGATCAATTGGGGAAGCACGTGGCTGGGGCAAGGCAGGGCATCGCAGAGGCCCACAGGGTTGTCGTCAAGGTCGGGTCCTCGTCCCTGACCACCGCGTCGGGGGGCCTGGACGCCGATCGCGTTGACGCCCTCGTTGACGTGCTCGCCAGGAGCCGCAGCGGCGGCGAGCGCGAGATCGTGCTCGTGTCCTCCGGCTCCATCGCCGCCGGGCTCTCGCCGCTGGGGCTGCGCAGGCGCCCCAAGGACCTGGCGAGGCAGCAGGCGGCCGCCAGCGTCGGCCAGGGCCTTCTCATGGCCCGCTACACCGCTTCCTTCGCGCGCTACGGCGTACGCGTCGGGCAGGTGCTCCTCACCTCCGACGACATGGCACGCCGTGCCCACCACCGCAACGCCTCCCGCACCTTCGACCAGCTCCTGGCGATGGGCGCGCTGCCCGTCGTGAACGAGAACGACACCGTGGCGACGGACGAGATCCGCTTCGGCGACAACGACCGGCTCGCCGCCCTCGTCGCGCACCTCGTCCACGCCGACCTCCTGGTGCTGCTCTCGGACGTGGACGGCCTCTACGACGGCGACCCGGCGAAGCACGGCACCTCACGGATCTCCGAGGTCACGGGCCCCGCCGACATAGAGCACGTCCAGATCGGCAGCGCGGGCAAGGCGGGCGTCGGCACCGGCGGCATGGTCACCAAGGTCGAGGCCGCGCGGATCGCCGCGGCCGCCGGCATCCCGGTGGTCCTGACCTCCGCGAGCCACGCCGCCGACGCCCTCGCGGGCCGCGACACCGGTACGTACTTCCACCGCACCGGCCGCCGCTCCGGAGACCGGCTCCTCTGGCTCCAGCACGCCTCAGAGCCGCAGGGCGCGCTGACGCTCGACGACGGGGCGGTGCGCGCCGTCGTCGAGGGGCGCAAATCGCTGCTGCCCGCCGGGATCGCGGCGGTCGAGGGCGACTTCGCCGCGGGCGACCCGGTCGAGCTGCGGGACACCGCGGGGCGGGCCGTCGCGCGGGGTCTGGTGAACTTCGACGCCAAGGAGCTCCCGCAGCTCCTCGGCCGTTCCACGCGGGAGCTCGCGCGGGAGCTCGGACCGGCGTACGAGCGGGAAGTGGTGCACCGCGACGACCTGGCCCTGCTGCACGACTAGCCGTTCACGCCCCCCTGCGTCCGCGGTTCTGCCGTCACAGGAGTCACACAGGCCCCAGCGCTCCCCGGCCGAAAACAGGCGCGAACGCCGTGCGCCGACCGGCCCCTGCGAGGTGAAACTCCCCAAAACCGCCCCGCGGGGGCGCTTGGCCTGCTCAACTTTGTTCCAGACACTTCCGCACGACCATTGCGTATCCGCACCACCATTGCGTAGAGGAGGCCGTCGTGAGACGAGTGCGCCCGGGAGCGTCGTCCCGCGCGCCGGCTGAGCGGTCCCTGACCAGCGTCGCCGCGGGGGCGACGTACACCGGTGACACGCAAGCGGCGGGCGAGACGGACGAGAGTCAGGAGGGCGAGACGGTGGACGCGCCCCGTCTGTGGCACGTCACCCTGAGCGTCTCGGGGGGCGAAGCCCCGCTGAAGGAGGTCAGGCGGGGGCTCGAACAGCTCGCCCACGACCATCCCTTTCTGCTGACCAGCAGGTATGCGCCCGACCACGCGGAGATCCGGTACTGGGAAGAGGCCCGCGACCTGCACGACGCCGCCGCGGTCGCGCTCCGGCTCTGGGGCGAGCACCGGCAGAGCGCGCAGCTCCCGCCCTGGGAGATCGTGGGGCTCGAGGTCATCGACCGCGACACCTACCACCAGCGCATCGCGGAGGGGTACGGCCCGCTGCCCGCGACCCCGGTGGGCGTGCACCCCTTTTGAGCCGTCTTGCTTTTCGAGCCGCCGTGAGCACCCTGGTCTCGGCTGCTGAAACAGCGCGTGTACCGCGGCCGGTCCCTATTACGCTGCGGTCATGACGTCCCTCACGCCTCCGTTCTCGGGGTTGCCGTACGACAACCTCTCGCCCGTCGCCCAGGCCGCCTACCGCGCCCGTGGCGCCGCCGCGAAGCTCGCGCCGCTGCCGCGTGCCGCCAAGGACGACGCGCTCCTGGCGATCGCCGACGCCCTCGAGGTACGCACCGCCGAGATCATCGAGGCCAACGGCAAGGACACCGCCCGCGCCCGCGAGGCCGGGACCAGCGAGTCCGTCGTCGACCGTCTGACGCTCACCCCGGAGCGGGTCCGCGCCATCGCCGCCGACGTGCGCGACGTGGCCGCCCTGCCCGACCCCGTCGGCGAGGTCGTCCGCGGCTCGACCCTGCCGAACGGCATCGACCTGCGCCAGGTCCGCGTCCCGCTCGGCGTCGTCGGGATCATCTACGAAGCCCGCCCGAACGTCACCGTGGACGCCGCCGCCCTCTGCCTGAAGTCCGGCAACGCGGTGCTCCTGCGGGGCTCGTCATCGGCGTACGAATCGAACACCGCGCTCGTCCGCGTGCTGCGCGACGCCGTCCACGGAGCGGGCCTGCCCGCCGACGCCGTCCAGCTCGTGCCGGGCGAGAACCGCGACTCCGTACGAGAGCTGATGCGCGCCCGCGGCCTCGTCGACGTCCTCATCCCGCGCGGCGGCGCCTCGCTGATCAAGACCGTCGTCGAGGAGTCCACCGTCCCGGTCATCGAGACCGGCACCGGCAACTGCCACGTGTACGTGGACGCCGACGCCGATCTGGACATGGCCGTCGACATCCTCATCAACTCCAAGGCCCAGCGGCCCAGCGTCTGCAACGCCGCCGAGACGCTCCTGGTGCACGCGGACATCGCCGAGGCCTTCCTGCCGCGCGCCCTGGACGCCCTGGCCGAGGCCGGGGTCACCGTGCACGCCGACGAGCGCGTGCTCCCGTACGCCGACGGGTCGAAGGCCACCGTCGTGCCCGCGACCACCGAGGACTGGGAGACCGAGTACCTGTCGTACGACATCGCGGCGGGCATCGTGGACTCCCTGGAGCAGGCCGTCGAGCACATCCGCCTGTGGACCTCCGGGCACACCGAGGCGATCGTCACCACCTCGCAGCAGGCCGCACGCCGCTTCACCCAGCTCGTGGACTCCACGACGGTCGCCGTGAACGCCTCCACGCGCTTCACGGACGGCGGCCAGTTCGGCTTCGGCGCCGAGATCGGCATCTCCACACAGAAGCTGCACGCCCGCGGCCCGATGGGGCTTCCCGAGCTGACCTCGACGAAGTACATCGTCACCGGCGACGGCCACATCCGCTGAAGCCGCCCCCACGGAGCATCCACGGAGCATCGGCTGAATTCCCGTACCGTCTGCCCAGATTGCCCCTTCCGGGGCTACGCTGGAAGGGTGCCGGAGGACGTGGGGGGCACGCCGTCGTTTCCTGACGGCTGGGAGCCCGACGACGACCGCGACCGCGGGGGTGCGGACGAAGAGTTCGCCTCCGTGGTCTTCGACGAGGCCTTCGTCAAGGCCGCCGAGGTTCATGAACCCACCGCGGTGGAGCGGCTGTTGGCCGCCGCCCAGGCGCGCGCCGAGGCCTCCGAGGCCGAGAGCCACAGGGCCCGCACCCGGGGCCCTGGCCGTGATTCGCCGGAGGACGACCTCTACGACGAGGGGTTCGGCCCCGACGACGGCGGCGAGTTCGGCCGCGACGCCGACCTCGACGACGTGTACGACCGGGAATTCACCGAGGACGGGTACGGCAGACACGGCTATGGAGGCCACAACCGCTGGCACCGCCCCGTCGCCTGGATGCTCGCCCTCCTGATGGGCATCGGCATGGTCGCGCTCGCCTTCACCGCGGTCTACCGCGGCGCGTCGACGGGCCGCCAGGACCCGGCCCCGCCGCCGTACTCCACGGAGCCGTCGGCCTCCGCGGAGTACGGCCCGCCCGCGGTGTCCGCGACGCCCCGCGTCCCGTGAGAAGCGGCGCCCGCATCCCGTGAGAAGTTGTCAGAACTTGTCGTGTACCAGGGCGTTTACCTGACCGCGCGGAGACCTACCCTGAAGGTATGGGCGGGCCAGGAGAACCACCTGAGGGGACCCCCGAGGGCGCTCCGGCCGGTGGTGAGGACGAGTACCGATCCGTCGTCTTCGACGAGTCGTTCGTCCGCGCCGCGCGGCTCCAGGAGTACTCCGCACAGGAGCGCATGAGTGACCACACGCACGCGGTGCGCCGCCTTCCCGCGCGCCGCCGGCGCCTCTCCAAACAGGCCGTGATCCTCGTCCTGCTGATCGCCGTCGCCTTCGGCACCGCGATCTACATGGGCGTACGCCATCCGTACCAGAACCCGGTCGCCCAGCGCCCCGAGCCGCTGCGCATGACGGTCATACCGCTCGCCCCACAGGGGCCCGTGCCCGGCGCCGAGAAGCCCGCCGACCTGTACGCGCACAGCCAGGCCGCGCAGTTCCGGGTGGGCGCTTCGGGCATCAACCTCCCTGCGGCGCGGCGCACTTCACACTTCTCGGACGGTCAGGTGATGACCGCGCTGACCACCGCCAAGGACTATCTCGTCGAGTCCTCGCTCGACCCGGACGTCCTCACCGGAGGCGCCGTGCGCTCCGCGCGCATCCTGCTCGACCCCCGGCAGCTCGACCAGTTCGACAAGAGCTTCGCGCACCCGGCGGCGGACGGTCGGCACGCGCCCACCGGCTGGCTGGTGCGGTTCGACCCGACGAAGACCGCCCTCGCATCGCCCGGCATCCGCGTCCACGGCACGCTGCACGCCACCGAGACGGACAAGAACACCCTGGAGGTGACCTCGGACCACACCTTCGTCTACGCGCTGCGTCCTGCAGGCAAGGGCGAGCACGTCAAGGCCTCGCTGTTCACCGTCCGCCGGGAGCTGCAGTTCCGCTTCGACCGCGACGACCTGCGGATGCGCCAGGCCGAGCTGCTCGTGTCGTACATGCAGGCGGGTCCGCTCGCCTGCTCCGCCGACTCCGCCAACCAGCTGCGGCCACTGCTCGCCGGGCAGAAGGCGAAGGCGGGCGGCCCCGCGGGCACCGACCCTTACGCGACGGGTGATGCCACGGCGCTGTGCGGCTCGCTCTCGGCCACTGCCCAGCCTTCGTTCTGAGGGCTCTGAGGGCTCTGAGGGTTCTGTGGGCTCTGAGGGCTACTTCCCGGGCCGCGTGTCCTCGGCGGGCGGGTCGTCGTTCCGGGCGCCGCCCTGCCCCGTGAACTTCCCGCGCAGCTTGCCGCCCAGGTCGCCCGCGCCGCCCGCGATGTCGTTGACCAGCTTCATCAGCGGGTCCTTGCTGTGGCGTACGTCGTCGGCGTAGCTGGACGCCGACTGGCGGAAGGAGTCCGACACCGAGGTGTCCTTGTCCCCGTCGCGGCGGGGGTAGTGGCCGTCCATGATCCGCTGGTAGTCGCGGGTCCCGGCCCACTTCTTCAGCTCGGCGGCGCGCACGGTGGTGAAGGGGTGCGTACGCGGCAGTACGTTCAGGATCTTCAGGACCGAGTCACGCAGGTCGCCCCCGGCCTCGTACTCCGTGGCCTGCTCCAGGAACGCGTCCACGTTCATCTCGTGCAGGTGGTTGCCGCCCGCGATCTTCATCAGACCGCGCATCGACGCCTTGAGGTCCTGGCCCACCAGGAGCCCGGCGCGGTCCGCCGACAGCTCGGACTTGCGGAACCACTCGCGCAGGGCGGTCACTATCGCCATGATCGCGACATTGCCGAGCGGGATCCAGGCGACCTTGAGCGCCAGGTTCGTGAGGAAGAGCAGTATCGTCCGGTACACCGAGTGGCCCGAGAGTGCGTGGCCCACCTCGTGACCGACGACCGCGCGCATCTCCTCCTCGTCGAGCAGCTCGACGAGACCCGTGGTCACCACGATGATCGGCTCGTCGAGGCCGATGCACATCGCGTTCGGGTTCGGGTCCTGGTTCACGTACATCGGCGGGACCTTCTCCAGGTCCAGGATGTAACAGGCGTCCCGCAGCATGGTGTTGAGGTGCGCGAACTGCGCGTCGGAGACCCGTACGGAGTCCGAGAGGAACAGGAGCCGCAGGCTCCGCTCCGGGAGCAGCGCGCTGAGCGCCTTGAAGACGGTGTCGAAGCCGGTGAGCTTGCGCAGGGCCACCAGGGCCGAACGGTCCGCCGGGTGTTCGTACGCCCGTGACGAGATGCCGGGGAAGCGCCTGCGCTGCCTGCTCGGCACGTTCTCGTGGCCGCCGTCTTTCGCGTGGCCGTGGTCGTTGTCGTCGGTCATGCCCCATCCCCCATGCTCGTCCAGTCATGCCCCCGAGGTGGGACCCAGCCTAGGCGGAGATACCGTGACAGGGCAGCACAGCGAATGGAGTCGCCCGTCATGGCCGTCATGGAGCAGAGCGCCGCAGCCCACCACTGGGTCACGGAGGCGGCCGCCCTGGCCGCGAAGGAGCAGGGGGCGGGCAATCTGCTCCGCGTCGTGCTGATCGTCATGGTCGTCGGCTGCGTGCTCGCGGCGTGGTTCCTGCTGCGCGGCTACCGCCAGGGCGCCGACGCCGACCCCGGCACCCGCCCCGGCGATACCGCTGAGGGCGGCGAGAGCCGTCCCGGCGGGGGCGATGAGACCGACCGCGCGGACCACAACAGCTGAGTCGGCGTGAGCTCGGCCCGGGTCCCCGCATACGATGGCCCGTAAGTCTTTGTCCCGCCCACCTCCGGATAGGTCCTGCCGACGATGAGCCTCCACAGCACCGCCTCCCAGCTGGTCACTCTCGCCTCCGAGGGCAAGCACGTCGACGAGCACGCAAGCATCAGCCCTCTCGTCACCGGCGGTGGCGCGTTCGTCGCGCTGATGCTGCTCCTGTGGATCACCACGCGCTTCAACCGGGACCGCTGAGCGGAACCACTGAGCGGAACCACTGAGCGGTCTCACGGAACGGACGGCTGAACCAGAGCCCGTCGACCGGGCCGGTAGGGTCTGCACGCATGGGAGAGCAGGACATGCCTACCGGTCCCGGTACCGGCCCGGCCAGCAAGGGCAAACGCCGCCTGGGCGTCATGGGCGGAACGTTTGACCCGATCCACCACGGACACCTGGTGGCGGCCCAGGAGGTCGCCGCGCAGTTCCACCTCGACGAGGTGGTGTTCGTGCCGACCGGGCAGCCGTGGCAGAAGAGCGACAAGGCGGTGTCCCCGGCCGAGGACCGTTATCTGATGACGGTCATCGCGACGGCCGAGAACCCACAGTTCTCGGTGAGCCGCATCGACATCGACCGCGGCGGTCCGACCTACACGACGGACACGCTGCGCGATCTGCGCACGCTCAATCCCGACACGGACCTCTTCTTCATCACGGGCGCCGACGCCCTCGGCCAGATCCTCACCTGGCGCTACACCGAAGAGCTGTTCTCCCTGGCGCACTTCATCGGAGTCACCCGGCCCGGCCATACGCTGGCCGACCCGGGCCTGCCGGCGGGCGGTGTCTCGCTGGTCGAGGTCCCGGCCCTCGCCATCTCGTCCACGGACTGCCGTGCGCGGGTCGCCAAGGGTGACCCCGTCTGGTATCTGGTGCCGGACGGTGTGGTGCGTTATATCGACAAGCGCGAGCTGTACCGCGGCGATTGAGCCGAGAGGGGCACCGGTGAACGACCGACAGTACGACCCGTATGCGGGCGGCGACCCGTACGCGGGCGAGTACGCGGCTGATCAGTACCAGGTCGTCGGGTACGACGAGTATGGGCAGCCGGTGTATCAGCAGGTCCAGCAGGCCCAGCAGTTCCAGCAGCAGGCCCCGCAGCCGCAGCAGGCCCAGCCGCCGGCTTCGTACGACCAGTACGGGGCGCAGGCCCAGCAGCAGCCGTCCCAGCAGCAGCAGCCGCAGGGCTACGGCTATGACCCGTACGCGACGTACGGCACGTACGACCAGCAGCAGCCCCAGCAGACGCAGACCGGCTGGATTCCGCAGCAGTCGCGGCAGCCGGAGCCGGAGCCGCAGCCGGAGCCGGAGCCGGAGTTCGAACCCGAGCCCCGGCGTGAGCCGGAGCGTCGCGACCCTGCGTACGAGACCCAGCAGTTCTCCTTCATCGAGGAGCCGGACGAAGAGTCCGAAGACGTCATCGACTGGCTGAAGTTCACCGAGAGCCGCACCGAGCGGCGCGAGGAGGCCAAGCGGCGCGGGCGTTCCCGGGTCGTCGCGCTCGTCGTGGTGCTCGCGCTCGTGATCGCGGGCGGCGTCGGCTATCTCTGGTACGCGGGCAAGCTGCCGGGCCTGTCGGACGACGCGTCCGGCGACGGCGCCGTGGCGGCAGGACCGCAGAACCGCGACGTGATCGTCGTCCACCTGCACAACACCAAGGGGGGCGGCACCTCCACGGCGCTCCTGGTGAACAACACCACCACCAAGCGCGGCACCACGGTCCTGCTGCCCAACTCCCTCTCCGTGACGAACGACGAGGGCGCGGGGACGACGCTCGGCAAGTCGGTCGACGACGACGGTTCGACCGGTACGCGCGAGTCGATCGACAGCCTGCTCGGCACGCAGGTCGAGGGCACCTGGCGGCTCGACACCCCCTACCTGAACAACCTCGTCGAGCTGGTCGGCAACATCGACATCGACACGGACGCGAACGTGCCGGACCCCAAGGCCAAGAAGGGTCAGGCGCCCCTCGTGAAGAAGGGCGAGCAGCAGACCCTGAGCGGTCCGATGGCCGTCGCGTACGCCACCTACCGCGCGTCCGGCGAGTCCGAGACCGCGCAGCTCGACCGGTTCGGGCAGGTCATGCAGGGCGTCCTGCGGAAGCTGTCGTCCGACCCGCAGGCCGCGACGACCACCGTCCAGTCGCTGGCCCAGATCCTGGACCCATCCCTCAAGGAGAACGACCTCGGCGCCTTCCTCGCCAAGCTCGCCGACCGTGCGAAGGGCGGCGACTACTCCACGCAGCTGCTCCCGGTGCAGCAGGACGGGACGCTCTCGGAGAAGGCCGGCGCGAGCGTCGTCAAGAACGTCCTGGGCGGCGCGGTCAAGAACCCGGACAAGGGAGCGGCCGTACGGGTCGGCGTCAAGAACGCCTCCGGCAGCCAGGGCGCGGGGCAGGAAGCGCGGATCTCGCTGGTCAACGGCGGCTACACCTTCGTGGACAGCGGCGCGGGTTCCGGGGCCCAGGCGGCATCGCAGGTCACGTACGCCGACGCGGACAAGAAGACGCAGGCCACCGAGGTCGCCAAGACCCTCGGCCTGCCGGACAGCGCGGTCCGCAAGGGCAGGACCGCGCCGAACGCCGATGTGTCGGTCGTCCTCGGCCAGGACTACAAGACGGGCTGACCTGCTCGTCCCCCGGCCGGGGGCTTTACCGGCCGGGGGCTTTCCTGATCGGAGGCTTCCCGGCCGGGGTGACGCAGCAGACAGGGTGATCGAGTTATTGCCGGGAGTGCTGTCGGCGGTCCGTGAGACCCTTGGTATGTCTTGACCACCTGAAGGAAAGCTCACTAGTGACCGCCACGGACCGCTCCATCGAGCTCATCAAGGTCGCCGCACAGTCGGCCGCCGACAAGCTCGCGCACGACATCATCGCGTACGACGTCAGCGACGTGCTGTCGATCACGGACGCCTTCCTGCTCGCCTCCGCGCCCAACGACCGTCAGGTCAAGTCGATCGTCGACGAGATCGAGGAGCGGCTCAGCAAGGAGCTCGGCGTCAAGCCGGTGCGCCGCGAGGGCGACCGCGAAGCCCGCTGGGTCCTCCTGGACTACGTGGACATCGTGGTGCACGTCCAGCACAGCGAGGAGCGTGTTTTCTACGCCCTCGAGCGCCTGTGGAAGGACTGCCCCGAGATCGACCTCCCCGCGGACGCCGTCGCCACCCGCGGCAAGGCCGCCGAGCACGCCGAGCAGCGCGCCGCGGAGGAGGCAGCCGACCTGGACGGTGAGCTTCGGTGACCAACCGCGGCTGCCGGATCATCCTGTGGCGGCACGGCCAGACGTCCTGGAACCTGGAGCGCCGCTTCCAGGGCTCCACGGACATCGAGCTGACCGACACGGGTGTCGGTCAGGCCAGGCGCGCCGCCCGGCTGCTCGCCTCGCTGAAGCCGGACGCCATCGTGGCGTCCGACCTGAAGCGGGCGGCGGCCACCGCGAACGAACTCGCCGCCCTCACCGGCCTCGCCGTCACGCACGAGGAGGGCCTCCAGGAGACGTACGCCGGTGAATGGCAGGGCCTGACGCACGACGAGATCATCGCGCGCTTCGGCGACCAGTACACCGCGTGGAAGCGCGGCGAAGCGGTGCGTCGCGGTGGTGGCGAGCTCGAGACCGAGGTCGCCGACCGTGCCGCGCCGATCGTGCTGCGCCATGCCGAGAAGCTGCCGGAGGACGGCACGCTCGTGGTGGTCAGCCACGGCGGCACGATCCGCACCACCATCGGCCGCCTCCTCGGCCTGGAGTCCCACCACTGGGAGGGCCTCGGCGGGCTCTCCAACTGCTGCTGGTCCGTGCTCGGCCAGGGCGCGCGGGGCTGGCGCCTCCTTGAGCACAACGCCGGCACGCTGCCGGAGCCGGTGCTCGGCGACGACGATTAGTCCGCCCTGGGCCGGGCGGGTGCGAGAGCCGCTGGTCACAGGGCCCGGGAGGGCCCGTCACCCGGATTTCACATTCCGGCTCGTCGCAGGCTAAAGTTCTTCTTGTTCGCCCGCCGAGCGGGAGGAACGCAAGGGGCTATAGCTCAGTTGGTAGAGCGCCTGCATGGCATGCAGGAGGTCAGGAGTTCAATTCTCCTTAGCTCCACAATCCGGATCCCGTCCTCATCAGAGGGCGGGATCCTTTCGTTCCCGCAGGTCCTTCCGCTTCCGGGGGTCTGAGCCCGCGCAGCTCGGCCGCCCGCGCGCGGCTCTCCTCGTCGTCCGGGGTGTACGCGACGATCCTGCACTCCGGCATGCCGTTGATGGACAGCGAGACCGACGTCATCCGCAGCTCTCCGACCGCCTCGTGCCGGAACGTCTTCACACGCGGCCCCGGCGGCGCCACGTCGCCGCTCTCCCACAGCTCGGCGAAGTGCGCGCTGGCGGCGGACAGGCGGCGTATGAACTCCTCCCAGGCGGGCTCGCCCACATGCCGTCCGTACGAACTGCGCAGCGTCGCCACCATCACCGGCAGCTCCTCGTCGCGGAAGACCAGCGGACAGACGGGGTCGGGCGCGATGAACAGCGTCCACAGCACGTTCGGCGCCCCGAAGGCCTCAAGCTGCGGGACGAAGAACAGGTCCCGGTAGGCGGGGTTGGTGGCGAGGATGTCGTACCGCTCGTTGTAGACCACTGCCGGGTGGGGGTCGAGGGCGTCGATGATGCCCTGGATCTCCGGGCCGACGGCCGCGGGGGACGAGGTCCTGCGGTCGGGCTCGTACGGAACCTCGGCCAGGTGGTACAGATGCTCGCGCTCCGGCTTGTCGAGGCGGAGCGTTCGCGCCACGGCGTCCAGGACCTGCGCCGAGGCGTTGATCGGGCGGCCCTGCTCCAGCCACGTGTACCAGGTGACGCCGACTCCGGAGAGCTGGGCGACTTCCTCGCGGCGCAGGCCGGGCGTGCGGCGGCGCAGGCCCGGCGGCATGCCCACGTCGGCCGGTGTCACCCTGGCCCTGCGGCCGCGCAGGAAGGCGGCGAGCTCCGGCCTGCGTCGCTGAGTCGTCCCCATCGTTGTCACATCCCCCATCGTCGGCCCTCGCCCCGGGCCTTGCCAGGTGCTGCCAGTACCAGCATCAGCGGGCTCTCGTTACCCGTACCAACTCGCCGTCACGCTCGGTGCCATGACAACGACCACCCCGTCCACCACCCCGTCCGGCGCGGCGGATCCCGCTGGTTCGAGCCCTGATGCGGACCCTGCGTTCAGTAAAGCCCCCGGCACTGACAATCGCCCCGGGCGGCTGCTCGCGGTCCTCATCGCCGCGCAGTTCATGGCGCTGCTCGACGTCTTCATCGTCAATGTCGCGGCGCCCACCATCCGCACCGAACTGGGCACGTCCGGCGCCGGGTTGCAGCTGGTGATCGCCGGATACACCATTACGTACGCCGTGTTCCTGATCACCGGCGCGCGGCTCGGTGACCGCCTCGGGCACCGTCGCGTCTACCTCTTGGGCCTCGCGGTCTTCACCGTGGCGTCGCTCGCCTGTGGACTCAGTCAGGGCACTGGCGAGTTGATCGCCTTCCGGCTTTTGCAGGGTGCGGGTTCGGCGCTGCTCATCCCGCAGGTGCTCAGTCTGATCCAGCGCAACTTCACCGGCGAGGCGCGGACGAAGGCGCTCGGCGCGTACTCGGCCGTGCTCGCCGTCGGGGCCGCGGCTGGGCAGGTGCTCGGCGGGGTTCTGGTCAGCGCCGATCTGTTCGGCACGGGATGGCGACCGGTGTTCCTGGTGAACGTGCCGGTCGGCGTGGTCCTGCTGATCACGGCGGGGCGTGTGCTGCCGCGTGACGCCGCCCGGGAGCCGGGGCAGGGGCCACGCGCGCGTGGGCTCGATCTGCCGGGGCTCGTGCTGCTCGGTGCCGTCGTCTCGCTGCTCACCGTGCCGCTGGTGCTCGGGCAGCAGGAGGGCTGGCCGCTGTGGTCCTGGCTCTCGATGGGCTCCGCGGCGGTGCTCTTCGCCCTCTTCCGCGCGTACGAGTCCCGGCTCGCCCGCGGCGGCGGTGCGCCGCTGATCGCGCCGGGGGTCCTGCGCATCCCCGGCATGGGCCTCGCGGTCTTCCGGATCGCCGCGGTGATGGGGGTCAACGCGGGCTTCCTGTTCGTGCTCACGCTGCACGTCCAGGGCGGGCTCGGCTACAGCGCGCTGCGCGCGGGGCTGACGTTCGCGCCGACCGCGGTGGTCTTCGGCGTGGTCGGCCTGACGTGGCGGCACTGGCCGGCGGTGCTCCAACGGGTACTGATTCCCGGCGGGTTCACGCTCACCGCGGTCTCGGCGGTCGCCGTGGGTGTGCTGCTTCGGGACGGCGGGGAAGGCGGACCGTGGCTGTATGTCGCCTTCGTGGGTATCGGCGCCGGTCTCTCCCTCGGGTTCAGCCCCACGCTGACCCGGGCGCTCTCCACGGTGCGGCCCGAGGACGCAGCGGACGCCAGCGGCCTCCTCTCGACGGTCGCGCAGCTCGGCCAGCTGATCGGCGTGGCGTGTTACGGCGCACTTTTCCTCAACCGGCTTGAGTCACAAGGGGCTCCGGAGGCGTATTCATCCGCGGACGCGCTTCTGGTGTGCGCGTACGCCCTGGCCGGGGTGGCCGCACTGGGCGCCGTGTCCGGACTGGTACGACGGCGTCGCTGACCGGGTCGCTCAGGCCGTGGCAGAATCGGACAGCCGGAAGGGGACCGCACCAGACCACCGAATGTGACCCGACGGGAGGGAGAGCGATGCCTTCGAGCATCCTCGATGGGGCCGAGGGCCCCGTCGCAGTGGCCGCGCCGCGACGCGCTGCCTCTCCCTTCGCAGCGATCGCCCTCCTCACCTGTCCGTCCTGCGGTTCGTCCCATGTCGCCCAAGTTCTCGGCGACAACGGCGGTGTCTCGTACGTGTGCACGGCCTGCGGCCACAGCTGGAGCTGATTGATGGGTGCACACAGGCGGAAGTGCGACTGGTGCGGCAGTGGTACGCCGATCGTCCGCGACATGGAACCCGTCAACCCGGACTACCAGTACTGGTGCGAGGAGTGCGCGCGGGCGCTGATCATAAAGGGCGACCCCATCGAGACGTACCGCGAACTCGAAGGGGAGCCGATCTATGGCCGGCTGCTCGACGAACACTGCACACTCAAGCGCTTCTACTCCTTCGCCACGGCTTGATCTCGCTTGATCCACAGGCGGGTGCGGCGTCCGGCTCCTTGCAGCAGGAACGCGAAAGCGGTCCCTACGTAGAGGGCGGACAACGTCATCTCGCCATAATTCTGGCCGAGTTCAAGCCGCCCCACGCCGTGCGGAACCCACCACAGGGCGTACGAACAGAAGACGAGGACCACGGCGCCGGTGGCCGCCCACCGGGCCCGGCCGCCCCGGCGCACCGCCTCGGTCCACACGAGCAGGGCCATCGGCACGCACCACACCCAGTGGTGCGACCACGACACCGGGCTGACGAGGAGCGCCGTCGCCGCGCAGCTCACCGCCGCCCTCGCGCGCTCCCCACGCAGCGCCTCGCGCACCGCGACCGCGAGCCCGAGCACGCCGGCCGCCGCCGCGGCCACCGCCCACCAGATGCCGGGCTCCGTGGTGTGCAGGAGCCGTGCGAGGACCCCGCGCAGTGACTGGTTCGCGGTGTCCTCGGGAAGCCCGACCCGGCCCGCCTCGAAGACCATCCGGGTCCAGAAGCGCCGGGAGTCGTACGGCAGGACGGCGGCCGCGAGCAGCGTCGCGCCGGCGAACGAGACGGCCGCCACGCACGCACGGCGCACGGGTACGCGCCACTGCCCCCGCCGCACGGCCTCGGCGGCACCGGTGATCAGCAGGAACACCGCGAAGAGCGCGGGAGTGAGCTTGACCGCGGCCGCGATGCCGATGCCGAGGCCCGCCCAGCGGTGGCCGGGGCGCCGGGACAGGTCCCACAGGACCAGGACGGCGAGCAGCAGATTGATCTGGCCGTACCGCAGGGTCGTCCACACCGGCTCGGCCCAGACCGCGAGCGCGGACACCCACAGGGCGGCCTCCATGCGCGGGACGGTCTCCACGCGCGCGTGCCCGATGTGCGGGACGGGTCCGACGAGACGGAGAGCGAGGTGCGTGAAGGTCACCAGGAGGAGCAGATTCCCCAGCGTCGCCAGCGTGCGCATGTCCGCCGTGTCCAGGAGCGTCAGCGGAGTGAACAGCAGGGCGGCGAACGGCGGGTAGGTGGTGGGCAGATGGGCCTCGGTGGTGCGCAGCGCGTAGAGATCGCCGCCCGCGCGCACGGTCTCGCCCTCGGCGCGGTAGACCATCAAGTCGATCATCGAGACGTCCGCGGCGCGCTGCGCGAGCCAGAAGGCCGTGAAGGAGAGCAGGCACACCCCGGCGGCGAGGGGCACGCGGTGGCGGGCGCCGACAAGCGCGATCACGGTCACGAAGGCTGACAGTACCGGCCGTATCCGTACAGACCGGAAACGATTTGGTGGAGCACGGGGAGGACCGTGTAATGTTGGCGGAGCCGCCGGGGAAACCGGGCGGACAGGCAAGGGGCTATAGCTCAGTTGGTAGAGCGCCTGCATGGCATGCAGGAGGTCAGGAGTTCAATTCTCCTTAGCTCCACAGCAGATGAGAGCGGGCCACCCGGATCGGGTGGCCCGCTTATCTGTGTCTCGACGACGGTTCACTGACGTCCGCTGCCGAGCGCCCTGCGGCCACGGCCTCTGCCCGGCGGCAGTGCGAGCGGCAGTGCCGTGCGCGGCGAGGGCACGGACGGGTCCTCCTCGATGCGCAGGGCGAGCGCGGGGCAGCGGCGTACGGCACGCTCGGCACGCGCTTCGGAGTACCGCGGTACGGACGCTTCCGCTACTCCGGGGAAGCCGTCGGGGCCCAGCTGGATCAGCTCGGGGACGATGTCCGCGCACAGCCCGTGGCCCTGGCAGAGCGTCCAGTCGACGGCCAGCCTGCGGCCACTGGGGGCCTCGCCCTGCGGGGTTTCCGCCTGGAGCGGCAGGACGCCCTCCACGGGGCGGCCGCAGCCGCCGCCCAGGACGTGCGCGGCGAGGTCGTCCGTGAACGCGGTGATCGTGGACTCGATGAAGGCCGCCGTACCGTCGGGGTGCTTGCAGGCGCCGCGTCGCTTCACGGCCCGTGTCACCTCGCGCAGCGCCTCAAGGGCGGTGGGACCGCCGCCGTCCAGGACGTCGGCGAGTCCGCGGGCCGCCGCGGGAAGGCCCAGGTAGCAGGGGCCGCACTGTCCCGAGCTCTCGGAGGCCAGCCAGTTCGCCACATGCAGTGCCTCCCCGAGCGGGCAGGTCCCGGCGCCGATCGGCAGGATCGCGCCCGCGCCGAGCGCGCCGCCGCAGGCCTCCAGGGAGGCGCGTGAGACGACCGCGTCATGAGCGGTGACCGCGTCGAGCCACTTGCCGTGATAGCCGCCCGTCAGGACACCCTGGGGGAGCGGCGGGGCGCCGGCCAGCTGCAGGACGTACCGCAAGGGCACTCCCGTGGGGACCTCGACCACCATGGGTCTGGCGACGGCTCCGGAGACGGTGAGCAGCACCGTGCCCGGCTCGTCCCGCAGGCCGGTGCGGCAGTAGCGGTCGGGGCCGATCCGGGCGGCGACCGCGAGCTGGGCGAAGGTCTCCGCGTTGGACAGCAGCGTGGGCGCGCCGCCCACTCCGGAGTCGGAGGTGTGCACCTTGCGCCCCGGCGGCATGGGCGGGCCGCCGTCCGCCGAGCGCACCAACGCCGACGATTCGCCGGTCACCATGCGCACCGGATTGCGCTGCACGCGCGCGCGGATGCTCGATCCGCGCCGGTTGGTCAGGCCGCGCTCGGCGAGCGCCGCGAGCATCGAGGACTCGGTGGAGTCCCGGGTCACGCCCACGACGAGCGTGCGGGCGCCCAGGGCCTCGGCGGCAAGGAGAGCGCCGTCGAGGATGAGGTGCGGGGCGCGGTTGATCAGGACGGTGTCCTTGCGGCAGGCGGGTTCGTCCTCGCTGCCGTTGATGACGACCACGGGGCGCACGCCGCGACGTATCGCCGCGTCGGCGACCGAGCGCAGCTTCTTGGCGAAGGGGAAGCCCGCGCCGCCCCTGCCGCGCAGCGAGATGGCCTCGGAGAGGGTGGCGAGGGACTCCCCGGCCATCGGTTCGAGCGGGCCGTGCACCTTCAGGTGCATCGCCAGATCGAGGCGCTCGACCAGATCGAAGCCCGAGGTCAGGAGCGGAAGCCCGACGACTCGGACTTCGGGGACGTCGGGCAGCGACGCGTTCACTTGGGGCCTCCGGTGGCGGCGTTCCAGGGCTCGCCCGAACTCGGCGCCTGGAAGGTGTGGGGCAGCGGTTCAGTGGCGGGGCCGCTGTCGTACGGGGCTTGGTACGGGGCCTCGTACGGGGGGTTGTGGGCCGCGCCGTACGGCGGGTCGTACGTGGTGTCGTAGTCGTACGCGGTGTCGTACGGGATGTGAGGGGCCTCGGCCGGGGGAGGCGGGGACGGGGACGGCCAGCGGGGCGGCGGGGGGTCGGTGAGCGGCAGGACCTCCGTGGGCTGGTTGCTGGAGGCGAGGACGCGGTAGGCCGCCGCGATGCCGACCACCGGGGTCGGGTCGGGCCCGGGTTCGGGGGCACGGCCGGGAGCGGCGGCCGTGCCGGGGAGCGGGGACTCGGTGGTGTCCCGGCGGACGGGCTCTCTGTTGCGGGCCCTGCCCTCGGTTTCGAGGAGGGCAAGGATCCGGGCGGCCACCTTCCGCTTGATCGGGAGCGGGGCGGCGCGCAACGCGACCGCGCCCGCGACGGCGACCAGGCAGAGGCAGTACAGGGCGGTCACCCACGCGCTGGGCGGGCGTCCCGCGTACAGGCCGTGGATCAGCGCCGAACACCAGGCCGGGTAGGCGAGCATGTGCAGCGCGCGCCAGCGCGACGCGACCTGGGCCGGCGAGGCGAAGGCGCTGCGCAGGGCCCCGGTGACGCCTGTGACCACCATGAGGAGCCCGGCGAGCGAGCCGAGGCCGATGAGCCCGTCGCTGCCGGAGAAGCCGAGCCCGAAGGGGATGAGGGCGCCGACCGGAGAGACGTGGTCGAGCGCGAGCTTGATGGTGGCGTGGAGCAGGAGGAAACCGATGGAGGCGACGGCGGTGGCCCGGTGCACGGCCTGGGCGAGCAGTCGCTGACGGGAGTGCAGGAAGAGCCGGTCCGTGGCGACCAGGCCCCAGACGACGGCGGAGGTCAGGGAGACCAGGGACAGGACGCCGGTGGTGAAGTCGAGTGCGGCGCGGAAGGCGTCGCTCCCGATGACCACGAGCAGGGGTATCAGCAGCAGTGCGGCGGTGGTCAGGACTCCACGCGTGGCTCTGCTTGGTTCGGGGAATGCTGCGAACGAACGGCTCTTGCGGTCGGTGCGGCTTGCGCGGCTCTTGCGATGAGGATTCAGAGGGTTCATGGGGGCGACTCCGAAATGGCTCGATCGCCGCATGCTAAGTCGCCGCATACCAGTGAGTACGAGGTTTGAGTTATTGCGTTGTTATCTAAACGCGATGCGATCTTGGTGTTGCCCCGATAGCGGTCGGTACGCGGAGTAACCCTTGGCCAAAGGTGGAGCGCCGGGCTTCCCGTGGGCCTCGGGGCGGCGCGGAGTGGTGCGGGGGAACCTCGTCGCGGGCGGCGCGAGCGCTGCGGTACCCTGACGCCATGCGTGCCGTACGCCTTCTGCTTAGCGGGCCGCGCTGATCAGTCCCGACCGCCGGAAAATCACGGTCGGCATCGGCGCGGCGTCCCCTCCTGTGTGAGGGGATTTTTCATTTGGCCAGGACGGTCATTTCCGCAGGCAGAGACGATCGATGGAGCTTTGAGGATCATGAGCGAGACGAATTCTGCTGCCGCCTCCGAGGTGGCCGCACCGCACCGCTACACGGCCGCCCTGGCCGCCGACATCGAGGCACGCTGGCAGGACTTCTGGGACGCCGACGGCACGTACGAGGCGCCGAACCCGAGCGGTGACCTGGCGCCGTCCGCCGAGGCGTCGGCCGCGCAGGCCGCGCTGGTCGCCAAGCCCAAGAAGTTCATCATGGACATGTTCCCGTACCCCTCCGGCGCCGGCCTGCACGTCGGCCACCCGCTGGGCTACATCGCCACGGACGTCTACGCGCGCTTCCAGCGCATGACGGGCCACAACGTCCTGCACACCCTGGGCTTCGACGCCTTCGGCCTGCCCGCCGAGCAGTACGCCGTGCAGACGGGCACGCACCCCCGGGTCTCCACCGAGGCCAACATCGAGAACATGAAGACGCAGCTGCGCGGTCTGGGCCTGGGCCACGACAATCGCCGCTCCTTCGCGACGATCGACCCGGACTACTACAAGTGGACCCAGTGGATCTTCGTACAGATCTTCAACTCCTGGTACGACGAGGAGGCGAAGAAGGCCCGTCCGATCGCCGACCTGGTCGCGCAGTTCGACAGCGGTGAGCGTGCCGTACCGGGCACCACGCGCGCGTGGAGCGAGCTGAACGCCGCGGAGCGCGCTGAGGTACTGGGCGAGTTCCGCCTGGCATACGCGTCCGACGCGCCCGTCAACTGGTGCCCCGGCCTGGGCACCGTCCTGGCGAACGAGGAGGTCACCGCCGACGGCCGGTCCGAGCGCGGCAACTTCCCCGTCTTCAAGGCCAAGCTGCGTCAGTGGAACATGCGCATCACGGCGTACGCGGACCGCCTGCTGGACGACCTGGACGGCCTGGACTGGCCCGAGGCCATCAAGCTGCAGCAGCGCAACTGGATCGGCCGCTCCGAAGGCGCCCGCGTCGACTTCCCGGTCGGCTCCGAGGACGGCGACGCGATCACCGTCTTCACCACCCGCCAGGACACGCTGTTCGGCGCCACCTACATGGTCCTGGCGCCCGAGCACGAGCTGGTCGACAAGGTCGTCCCCGACGCCTGGCCCGAGGGCACCCACGAGACGTGGACCGGCGGGCACGCCACCCCGGCCGAGGCCGTCGCCAAGTACCGCGCGTTCGCCGCCTCCAAGTCCGACGTGGAGCGCCAGGCCGACGCCAAGGAGAAGACCGGCGTCTTCACCGGCGTCTACGCCACCAACCCGGTCAGCGGCGAGCAGGTCCCGGTCTTCATCGCCGACTACGTCCTGATGGGCTACGGCACCGGCGCGATCATGGCCGTCCCGGCGCACGACAGCCGCGACTTCGCCTTCGCCCGCGCCTTCCACCTGCCGATGCACTGCGTGGTCGAGCCCTCGGACGGCCGCGGTACCGACACGGCGACGTGGGACGACGCCTTCTCCTCCTACGAGGCGAAGCTGGTCAACTCCTCGAACGAGGAGATCTCGCTGGACGGCCTGGACGTCGCCGGTGCCAAGGCACGGATCACCGGCTGGCTGGCCACGCGCGGCATCGGCGAGGGCACCGTCAACTTCCGCCTGCGCGACTGGCTGTTCAGCCGCCAGCGCTACTGGGGCGAGCCCTTCCCGATCGTCTACGACGAGGACGGCGTCGCCCACTCGCTGCCCGAGTCGATGCTGCCCCTGGAGCTGCCGGAGGTCGAGGACTACTCCCCGCGCACCTTCGACCCGGACGACGCGGACACCTCTCCGGAGACGCCGCTGTCCCGCAACGAGGACTGGGTCAACGTCACCCTGGACCTGGGCGACGGGCCCAAGAAGTACCGCCGCGAGACCAACACCATGCCCAACTGGGCCGGTTCGTGCTGGTACGAGCTGCGCTACCTGGACCCGCACAACGACCAGAAGCTGGTCGACCCGGCCGTCGAGCAGTACTGGATGGGCCCGCGCGAGGGGCAGCCGACCGGTGGCGTCGACCTGTACGTGGGCGGTGCCGAGCACGCGGTGCTGCACCTGCTGTACGCCCGCTTCTGGTCGAAGATGCTGTTCGACCTGGGGCACATCTCGTCCTCCGAGCCGTTCCACAAGCTGTTCAACCAGGGCATGATCCAGGCCTACGTGTACCGCGACAGCCGCGGCTTCCCGGTCCAGGCGACCGAGGTCGAGGAGCGCGACGGCCAGTACTTCTTCGAGGGCGAGCCGGTCAAGCGCGAGCTGGGCAAGATGGGCAAGTCCCTGAAGAACGCCGTCACTCCGGACGAGATCTGCGAGGAGTACGGCGCGGACACCCTGCGCCTGTACGAGATGGCGATGGGCCCGCTGGACGTCTCGCGCCCGTGGGACACGCGCGCGGTGGTCGGCCAGTACCGCCTGCTGCAGCGCATGTGGCGTCTGATCGTCGACGAGTCGACCGGTGAGGTCACGGTCGCGGACGTCGCGGAGTCCGACATCGCCGAGGGCACGCTGCGCGCCCTGCACAAGGCGATCGACGGCGTGCGCCAGGACCTGGACGGCATGCGGTTCAACACCGCCATCGCCAAGATCACCGAGCTGAACAACTACCTGACCAAGGAGGGCGGCACGCTGCCGCGCTCGGTCGCCGAGCGCCTGGTGCTGCTGATCGCTCCGCTGGCCCCCCACGTCGGCGAGGAGCTGTGGCGCAAGCTGGGCCACACCGACTCGGTCGTCCACCAGGACTTCCCCGTCGCCGACCCGGCGTACGTCGTCGACGAGACCGTGACCTGCGTCGTGCAGATCAAGGGCAAGGTCAGGGCGCGCCTGGAGGTCTCCCCGTCGATCTCGGACGAGGAGCTGGAGAAGGTGGCCCTGGGGGACGAGAGGGTGCTGGCCGCGATGGACGGCGCCGGGATCCGCAAGGTCATCGTGCGGGCGCCGAAGCTGGTGAACATCGTTCCGGCGTAGCGCCCGGCGCGAGGCACGCGAGGCACGCGAGGGGGCATGAGGGTAGTCCCCTACGGGCAGGTTGGGGGTTCCGTTGGAACCCTCGGCCTGCCCTTTGCGTTTACCGTTGAAGAGTCGGTGCGGAACTCGCCGCAGGACCTGGGAGGAGCGTCATGGAAGCCGTGGGCGTGATCGTGGCGCTGCTCGTATTGCTGTTCGTGGTCTTTGGTGCGTACATGACGGTGAAGGCGGTCGGCGCCGCCAAGCGTGGCGTGGACCGCACGATCTCGCAGGCGCGCCGTTCGGTGGAGGACACGACGCTGCGCGCCAGGAGCTTCGCCCAGGTGGGCGCGGCCGGCGAACTGGCCCAGTTGCGGCTCAAGTTGCGCACGTCGATGCGGGCCACACAGGAGGCCCTGCAGGCGGGCGTGGTCGAAGACGCCTCGCTGAAGGAGTCCCTGGGGCTCTTCGAGCGGCTCAGCACGCATGGGCACGAGCTGGACGACGACCTCCGGCGCCTTGAGCGCGACCCCGACAAGACGTCCCTGGCCGCGCGGCTCCCCGCGCTGCGGGAGCGTACGGAGCAGATCACCAAGTCGGCGGACTCGCTGCGGTGGGCGGTGCGCGACCGGTCCCACCGGTTCGCCGACGACGACCTGGACTCGCTGAGCTCGCAGATCGACCTGGAGACGGGCGCGCTGCGGCACTGGACGAAGGAGCCCTCGCCCACGCAGACGCCCGCCGCGTGGCCCGAGCCGGAGCAGGCGGCGGACGCGGGCAAGGGTGCCGAGCAGACGTGGACGGAGCCGTCGGAGCAGGCGGAACAGGCGAAGCGGTCCTCATCGCCGGCGGAGGAGTCGGCGCGGCCGGCCATCACGCCGCCGACGCCGCGGCCCGTCTACTCCTGGGAGAAGCAGACCAGGCCCGAGAGCACGACGTGACCGCGGGGGCGACTGCGCGGGCGACTGCGCGGGCGACCTGGCACGGCCGGGAGCGCGGCTGGCAGACTGACCCGCGAGGGGTCGGGCTGCCGCCGTCGGGCCCAGGCAGGTAATCTCCACCGCATGTCCCGTCATGTCGCGATCGTCACGGATTCAACGGCCTATCTGCCGCAGCGGACGATGGAGCGGCACGGCATCACGTCGGTACCTCTGACCGTGGTCATCGGCGACCAGGCGCTCGAAGAGGGCACCGAGATCTCCGCCCGCTCCCTGGCCCTGGCGCTGCAGAAACGGCGTTCCGTGACCACATCGCGGCCGAGCCCGGAAGTCTTCGCGGAGACCTATCGCAAGGTCGCCGAGTCGGGCGCGACGGCCATCGTCTCGCTGCATCTGTCCGCCGAGTTCTCGGGCACGTACGACGCGGCGGTCCTCGCCGCGAAGGACGCGCCGGTGCCTGTGCGGGTGGTGGACACCGGGATGGTCGCGATGGCCCTCGGCTTCTGCGCGCTCGCGGCGGCGGAGGCCGCGGAGTCGGGCGGCTCGGTGGACGAGGCGGTGACGGCGGCGGAGAAACGGGCCGCGAACACGTCCGCGTACTTCTACGTCGACACACTGGACTATCTGCGCCGTGGCGGCCGGATCGGCGCCGCACAGGCCCTGTTGGGCTCGGCGCTGGCCGTGAAGCCCCTGCTTCAGCTGGACGGCGGGCGCATCGAGATGCTGGAGAAGGTGCGGACGGCGTCCAAGGCGATCGCCCGGCTCGAGGAGATCGTGGTCGAGCGGGCCGGGTCGAACCGCGTCGACATCGCGGTGCATCACCTGGCGGCCCCGGAACGGGCATCCACCCTCGCGGACCGCCTCAGGGACCGGGTACCAGGCCTCGCGGAGCTGCATGTGAGCGAGGTCGGCGCGGTGATCGGGGCGCATACGGGGCCGGGGTTGTTGGGGGCTGTGGTTTCGCCCTGGTGAGGGGCGTTGAGTGGGTGTGGGTGACGGAGTTATCCACAACTCCCGGGTAATCCACGGGAATTGACCAAGATCAACTTAATTGTGCCGCGGTGCCTAGCGTCGTTGGCATGACACTTCGATCACTTTCACGGAAACCTGCCGCGACGAGCGGACCAGGGCGAGCCCCCGCGTCCGACGGCCGCGCGCGATACCGCCACGCCCGCAGGAGGGCGGCCCGGCGCAGACATGCCTCGGCGGAAGCGCAGGCGTTGCGGCGGCGCGCGGAGTCACTCTTCACTGCCGGGCCTGAAGGGGCCGGTGATGGAGGGGGATTGAGGTCGGGCGCGCCGCCGGATGTACCGCTGGGGGCGGGGTCCGGGCTAGGGCTTGAGCTTGGGCCGGTCCGGGAGCAGGGGCCGCAGGAGCGGGAGCGGGAGCGATCTGAGGCTGTGCGGCGGTCGCAGGCTGGGCCCGAGCCCGAGCCGGAGCCGGAGCCGGAGCCGGAGCCGGAGCCGGAGCCGGAGCCGGAGCCCGAGTCGAGGCGGGGTCCGGGGGACCCGGCTCTGCCTCAGCCGCAGGCCGCCCCGCAGTCGCAGAGGCAGGCCCTGCGGTGGCGCCAGCCGGTGCTGGAGGCCGCGGGGCAGCAGCCGGAGCCGGAACCGCTGCCTCAGCCGCGTGTTACGCGAAGCTCGCGGCCGGCACCGCAGGCAGGGAGGAAGCCTGGTTCGGGGGCGTGGCCGGAGCCGGAGGCCGTGACGGTGCCGCAGGTCGTACGGCAGCCGCAGGCGGAGGGTGTGACGGTGCCGCAGTTGGAGCGGCAGGCGCGGTCGGTGTCGCTGGCGGAGGGCGTCGCCGTGCCGCAGGTCCGGGTGCAGGGGGTGCGGCAGCGGGAGTCAGTGGCGGGGTCTCAGGCTCCTCCGCAGCCGCAGCCGCAGCCGCAGCCGCAGCCGCAGCCTGTGGATGGTGGTGGGGTGGGGGCGCCCTTGCGGGGGCGGGTGGGGCTTGTTGTGCGGGAGCGGTTGCCGTTGTGGCTGCAGCTGCGCTGCGGCCTTGAGCGGCGGAGTCTGGTCGCGCTCCTGGTGGTCCTCGTCCTCGCGGCGGTCTTCGCCACCCAGCACTTCTGGGCAGGGCGGACACAGCCGGTGCGGGCACCGGACGTGGTCGGCGCGGCGCCCGATCGGAACGCGGAGCCGTCTCCGTCGCCGGGAGCCGCGCCTGCTCCAGAGGGCAGGGGCCGGTCGGCGGCCGGCGGGATCGTCGTGGACGTCAGCGGCAAGGTCCGCAGCCCCGGAATCCTGCGGATGCCCGCGGGTTCCAGAGTCGCCGACGCACTGAAGGCCGCGGGTGGAGTCCGCCCCGGCACGGACACGGACGGCCTGAACCGTGCCCGTCTGCTCATCGACGGCGAACAGGTGGTGGTGGGCGCTCCGGTGACGGCAGCACCGGCAGCACCGGCAGCACCGGCAGCACCGGCAGCTCCCGCCGGACCTGGCGCGGGGGCGGCCGCGGGGTCGACGGGCGCGAGCCCAGCCGCCCCGGTCGGCCTCAACACAGCCACCGCCGAGCAGCTCGACGAACTGCCGGGCGTCGGCCCCGTGCTGGCCCAGCACATCATCGACTACCGCACGGAACACGGCGGCTTCCGCTCGGTGGACGAACTGCGCGAGGTCAATGGAATCGGCGACAAACGCTATGCCGACCTGCAGAATCTCGTGCGGCCATGAGGGCGGTGAGCCGGGCGGCCGTCGCGCCGGGGACCCCAGCGGCCCCGGGCCACCCCACCGTTCACGCCCCGCCCGGGCATCGGCCGGGGGACTCCCACCCTCGCCTTGAGGGCCCGCTGGACCTGCGCCTCGTGCCGCCCGCCCTCGCGGCGTGGGGGACCGCGGCCGTGGCGCTGGATGCTCCGCCTCGGTGGGTGATCGCAGCCGTGGTGGCCTGCGTGGCGGTGGCGAGCGCCCTGTTGGTGGCCTGGACGGTGCGGGGGCGACCGGAGGGTGAAGGACGGCGGAGTGCGACAGAGCCGGCCGACGGCTCAAGGCGACGGCAGCCCTGGCGGCGGGTCTCGGTGGCGGCTGTCCTCCTCTGTGCCGCGGCGGGCGCTACCTCCGCGGCACTGCATGGGACAGACCTGCACCGGGGCCCAGTCCCTGGCCTGGCGAGGCAATATGCAGAAGCGGAGGTCGAGTTGGAGGTCACCTCCGACCCCCGGCTGACCCGGCCCCGTGTGACGGGGGCCCACGCCCTGCCGCCCTCCGTCATGTTGGATGCGGAGATCGTCCGGGTCACGTCGACGGATGGGAGTACCTCCGTGACCCGCACCCCGGCCCTGGTCTTCGCCGGGAGCGCCAGCGGGGATGAGGACGAGGGGGATTCCGCCGGTCCCTGGCCCAGGGCCCGTTGGCTCTCGCTCCTGCCCTCCACCAGGCTTCGTGTCCAGGCGCGCCTCGCGCCACCCTTGCCGCGGGGCGACCGCGTCGCTGCGGTGCTTCGGGTGTCCGGAGAGCCGGCGCCGCGGGTGATCGAGGCGCCGTCAGGACCGCAGCGTCTGGCGGGACGGTTGCGGGGCGGGTTGCGGGAGGCCACGGACGGATTGCCGCCCGACGCCCGGGCACTGTTGCCGGGGCTGGTGGTCGGGGACACCTCGCGCGTGCCGCCCGAGCTGGAAGAGGCCTTCAAGGTGACCGACCTGACGCACCTCCTGGCGGTGAGCGGAGCCAACCTCACGATCGTCCTCGCCCTGCTCATCGGCCCGCCCAGCCTCGCCCAGCGCGCTGAACGACGTGGAATCGCCCCACGGTTGGGGATCTCGCTGCGGGCGACGGCGTTGATCGGTGGCGCCCTCACCCTCGGCTTCGTCATCGTCTGCCGGCCGGACCCGAGCGTGCTGCGGGCCGCGGCCTGCGGGCTGATCGCACTGCTGGCCATCGGCACCGGGCGGCGCCGGTCGCTGATCCCGGCCCTGGCCGCCGCCGTACTGCTGCTGGTCCTGTACGACCCGTGGCTTGCCCGGAGCCCCGGCTTTCTGCTCTCCGTCCTCGCCACCGGAGCCCTGCTCACCCTCGCCCCGAGGTGGAGCGCGGCCCTGCAAGGACGCCGGGTTCCTCCGCGCCTGGCCGAGGCGTTGGCCGCCGCGGCTGCCGCGCAGGCGGTGTGCGCTCCGGTCGTCGCCGTCATCGCGGCACGGGTGAGCCTGGTGGCGGTGCCCTGCAACCTCCTCGCGGAGGTGGCCGTCGCGCCTGCCACGGTCCTCGGCTTCGCCACGCTGGCGACGGCGCCGTTGGCGATGCCGGTCGCCAAGGCCTTGGCTTGGGGCGCGAGTTGGCCGGCCGGGTGGATCGCGGACATCGCCCGCACGGGCGCGGCTCTGCCCGGCAGTGGGGTCGACTGGCCCGGCGGTTGGCACGGCGGTCTGCTGCTCGCCCTCGCCACGGTCGGCGTGGTGCTGGTCGGCCGCAGGCTCGTCAGGCACCCCTGGCTCAGCGTGGCCTGCGCCCTGCTGCTCCTCCTGGCGATCGTCCAACCTCCGCCCCTCACCCGGGTGATCGCGGGCTGGCCGCCGCCGGGCTGGCGGTTCGCGATGTGTGACGTGGGCCAGGGGGACGCCACTGTGCTCGCCGCCGGTGACGGGGCGGGGGTGGTCGTCGACGCGGGGCCCGACCCGGTGCTCGTGGACCGCTGTCTGCGTTCGCTCGGCGTGACCCGTGTGCCTCTGGTGCTGTTGACGCATTTCCATGCCGATCATGTGGCGGGCCTGCCGGGCGTACTGCGGGGGCGTTCGGTCGGGGCGATCCAGACGACGGGGTATCAAGAGCCTTCCGAGCAGGCGCGGTTCGTACGGGAGCAGGCGGCCGCCCACGGGATCCAGGTGAGCCACGCCGTGGCGGGGGAGCGGCGGCGTGCGGGTGGCGGCGCCCTCGACTGGCGGGTGCTCTGGCCCACGGCGGACGGTTCGGGCCCGGCGCCGACTCCCGATGGCCCGAACGACGCCAGCGTCACCCTGCTCGTCCGGGCCAAGGGGGTGACCCTGCTCCTGCTCGGTGATCTCGAACCGCCCGCCCAGCGAGCCCTGGCGCGCACCCCGGCGGTGGCGGCGCTGCCACCCGTGGACGTGCTCAAGGTCGCCCACCACGGCTCGGCCTATCAGGACCCCGGGCTCCTGCGGCGGGCCTCGCCTCGCCTCGCTCTCATCTCTTGCGGACGGGACAACTCATACGGACACCCGGCACCCCGCACGGTCGCGGCGTTGAGGGCTGGGGGAGCGGAGGTGCTGCGGACGGATACGAACGGCGCGATCGCGGTCATCGGGCCGACCGGCGGTTCAGTGACCGAGCCGTCAGACGGAGCGGCGCCGACTTTGGAGGTGGCCACCGCCAAAACGCCACTCGGGGTGACCAATTCGGCTACTCGCGACAGTTCAAGTGCTAACGCAGGATTCCAGTGAAGTGGGTTCGTGTTGCATCGAATGCCGCAACGGTGATCGAATGCCTCTTCGTGACAGGAGTTGTCAAGGTGCGCGGGGGTGTGTCGCATATGTTCGGCCGTTGGCTGGGAAACCGTACGAACCGAGCCGGCCGGACGAACCGAGCCGGGCAAGCAGAACAAGTTAGGCAGGCAGGACAAGTCGGGCAGGCAGGGCGAGCCGGGCAGGCAGGACAGGCAGGACGGACAGGATCGGCAGGACGGACAGGACGGACAGGACGAGTGGGTCGGGCAGTACGAGCCGGGCGGGTCGGGGGACCCCTTTCCGCGGTGGCGGTTCCGCCCAGTGCGGGAGTGCTCAGCTGCCGGGTGCTCGACCCCGTCAACGAGCCCGTGCGGCACGCGGAGTTCGCGGTCAGTGACGCCATGGGGCGCAAGGTCGTCGGTGGGGGACTTGATCCGTTCGGTTCGTTCGTCGCGACCGTTCCGGCCGGTGACTACCGCTTGGCGGTCTCGGCGGAAGGGTTCACTCCGTACCGGGCGAACGCCACGGTAGGGGAGAGCGCGCACGCCTCGCTCGGTGACGTCATGCTCCAGATAGCCACGCCCCCGGCGCTGCCCGAGCCCGGTGACTGGGAGATCGATCCCCTGCACTCCTCGGTCGCCTTCACCGCGCGGCACATCGGACTTGCCCGTATTCACGGGCGGTTCAACAGCTTCGCGGGAGCCATACGGCTGGGGGAGCGCATGGAGGACTCCGCGATGCACGTCGTGATCGACGCCGCCTCCATCGACACCGCGGTGAAGATGCGCGACGACCACCTGCGGTCCGGGGACTTCCTCGACGTGGAGCGTTTCCCGACGATGGAGTTCTACAGCGACCGCTTCGTGCACAAGGGCGGTAGCCGCTGGGCGATCACGGGCGGTCTGACGCTGCACGGGGTGACGCGCACGGTGACGCTGGAGACGGAGTACCTCGGGGTGGGGCGCGGCCTTGAGGGGGAGACCCGTGTGGCCTGCCGCGCCTCGACCGAGCTGCATCGCGACGACTTCACGATCAACTGGCAGACGATGCTCGCCCGTGGCATCGCGGCGATCGGACCCAGCATCTCGATCGACCTCGACATCCAGGTCCTGCCCAAGAGCTGACGCCGGGCCCTCGCGGGGGGCCTAGGGAGCTTCGAGCCAGCCCTCGTGCTCAGCCGCCAGTTCGTCCAGCGCCGTGCGGTCCAGGCGCCGCTCGGGGTCTTCGACCACGACCAGCCACTGCGCGTCCTCGGCGTCGTCCTCGCCGGCCAGGGCGTCACGGACGAGTTGGGGCTGCTCGCGCACGCCGAAACGGTCGGGGAGTTCTTCGGCCACTTCCTCCGCGGCATCGCGGTCGGGCAGCACCAGGACATGTCGTACGTCGGTCACCTGGCCATTCTCCGGTACGGGGGGAGCCGCCCGGAAACCGGCCGTACGGGGTGGGCTGTCAGTGCCGCGTGGGATGCTTGACCGCGATGGCCAGGAAGACAGATACCGCCGACCCGCTCGCTCCCCTCACGCTCGCCGTGGGCCAGGAGGACCTCCTCCTCGACCGCGCCGTGCGGCAGGTGGTCGCGGCCGCCCGTGCGTCCGACGCCGACACGGACGTGCGCGACCTCACCTCCGACCAGGTGCAGCCCGGCACGCTCGCCGAGCTGACCAGTCCCTCGCTCTTCGCCGAGCGCAAGGTCGTGGTCGTACGCAACGCGCAGGATCTGTCGGCCGACACCATCAAGGACGTGAAGGCGTATCTCGCGTCGCCGGCCGAGGAGATCACCCTCGTCCTGCTGCACGCGGGCGGCGCCAAGGGCAAGGGACTGCTCGACGCGGCCCGCAAGGCGGGGGCTCGTGAGGTCGCCTGCCCCAAGATGACCAAGGCCTCGGACCGGCTCTCGTTCGTACGGAGCGAGTTCCGCGGCCTGGGCCGTTCGGCCACGCCCGAGGCGTGCCAGGCCCTGGTCGACTCGATCGGCAGCGATCTGCGGGAGCTCGCTTCGGCGGTGTCCCAGCTGGTGGCGGACGTCGAGGGCACGATCGACGAGGCCGTCGTCGGCCGCTATTACACGGGCCGGGCCGAGGCCTCCAGTTTCACCGTGGCCGACCGTGCGGTGGAGGGGCGGGCCGCCGAGGCGCTCGAAGCGTTGCGGTGGTCTTTGTCGACCGGGGTCGCCCCCGTCCTGATCACCAGTGCGTTGGCACAGGCCGTGCGGGCCATCGGGAAGCTGTCCTCTGCGAGGGGCGGGCGGCCGGCGGATCTTGCCCGGGAGCTGGGTATGCCGCCCTGGAAGGTGGACCGGGTCCGCCAGCAGATGCGGGGGTGGACTCCCGACGGGGTGGCGGCGGCTCTGACCGCTGTCGCGGCGGCCGATGCCGGGGTCAAGGGCGGAGGCGACGACCCCGAGTACGCCCTGGAGAAGGCCGTCGTCGCCGTCGCCCGTGCGGCGAGGTCGCGGCGCTGAGCTTGAGCCGTTCACACCCGCCGGTTCGTAATCCGCGGATAGCCCGTGGTTGCTCGCGCAGTTCCCCGCGCCCCTGAGGAAGCGTCCGCCGGTGTTCGTGTGCGGGTAGTCCGTGGTTGCTCGCGCCGTTCCCCGCGCCCCTAGAGGTACGTCCGCTGGTGTTCGTGTGCGGGTAGTCCGTGGTTGCTCGCGCCGTTCCCCGCGCCCCTTACGCCCCCGCCCCTTACGCCCCCGCCCCGGACACAGCAATGCCCCCGGAGTGGGCCGGGGGCATTGTCGCAGCGTGGCGTACTGCGTGGTCTGTCCGCGATTCGAGGTAGAGGGCTCGAATTACCCTCGCGGTGAGGATTGATCAGCGCCCCGGCGAGCCGGGGCAAGGGTTTCAGCCCTGGAGGGTCGCGACCTTCGAAGCAAGCGCCGACTTCTTGTTGGCGGCCTGGTTCTTGTGGATGACGCCCTTGGAGACGGCCTTGTCGAGCTGGCGCGAAGCCTCGCGCGTCGCCTCGACGGCCTTCTGGGTGTCACCAGCGGCAACGGCCTCGCGAGCCCTGCGGATCGCGGTCTTCAGGGAAGACTTGACCGCCTTGTTGCGCTGACGCGCCTTCTCGTTGGTCTTGATCCGCTTGATCTGGGACTTGATGTTCGCCACGAAAGAGCCTTTTCAGGTTCAGGTTCTGCAGAGGTACTGCAGATGAGTTTCTTTGACACGTGCCTCAGTACCGAGAGGGCAAGGAGACACAGCTGCCCAGATTACCAGCCGCCCTCCGAGCGGCCCAATCCGGGCCCGCCCCCCACCCGGACCGGCCCACACCAGGCCCAGTGCCTCACCCATGGGACCATGGAACCTACGTATAGATCCGACCCGAGGCGACAGGCGCCTCAAGAGACAGGACCCTGCGTGCCCGCGACCCCTAAAAATGTGCCCGAGCCGAGCCGTACCGACCCGGCTCTGATCCGTAATTTCTGCATCATCGCGCACATCGACCACGGCAAGTCCACGCTCGCCGACCGGATGCTCCAGCTGACCGGTGTGGTCGAGCAGCGCCAGATGCGCGCCCAGTACCTCGACCGCATGGACATCGAGCGTGAGCGCGGCATCACGATCAAGTCCCAGGCGGTGCGTCTGCCCTGGGCCCCCACGGAGGGCCCGGGCGCCGCGCAGACCAAGACCCACATCCTCAACATGATCGACACCCCGGGTCACGTGGACTTCACGTACGAGGTGTCCCGCTCGCTCGCGGCCTGTGAGGGCACGGTCCTCCTCGTGGACGCGGCGCAGGGCATCGAGGCGCAGACTCTCGCCAACCTCTACCTGGCGATGGAGAACGACCTCAAGATCGTCCCGGTGCTCAACAAGATCGACCTGCCGGCCGCCCAGCCGGAGAAGTTCTCCGAGGAGCTCGCGAACCTCATCGGCTGCGAGCCCGACGACGTGCTGAAGGTCTCCGCGAAGACCGGCATGGGCGTCGAGGCGCTGCTCGACAAGGTCGTCGCCGAGGTTCCGCCGCCGGTCGGCGTCGCCGACGCGCCCGCGCGAGCGATGATCTTCGACTCGGTGTACGACTCGTACCGAGGCGTCGTGACGTACGTACGAGTCGTCGACGGCCAGCTCAACAAGCGTGAGCGGATCCGGATGATGTCCACCGGTGCCACGCACGAGCTGCTCGAGATCGGTGTGTCGTCCCCCGAGATGACCTCGGCCGACGGCATCGGCGTCGGCGAGGTGGGCTACATCATCACCGGCGTGAAGGATGTCCGTCAGTCCAAGGTCGGTGACACGATCACCTCCCTGCACAAGGGCGCGACCGAGGCCCTCGGCGGCTACAAGGACCCGAAGCCGATGGTCTTCTCGGGTCTCTATCCGCTGGACGGCTCGGAGTACCCGGACCTGCGCGAGGCCCTCGACAAGCTGCAGCTCAACGACGCCGCGCTCGTCTACGAGCCCGAGACGTCCGCCGCGCTCGGCTTCGGCTTCCGTGTCGGCTTCCTGGGGCTCCTTCACCTCGACGTGATCCGTGAGCGGCTCGAGCGCGAGTTCGGACTCGACCTCATCGCCACCGCTCCGAACGTGGTCTACCGCGTGGTGATGGAGGACGGCACCGAGCACACGGTCACCAACCCGAGTGAGTTCCCCGAGGGCAAGATCGACGAGGTCTTCGAGCCCGTCGTGCGCGCCACGCTCCTCGCGCCCAGCGAGTTCATCGGCTCGATCATGGAGCTGTGCCAGAACCGGCGCGGCACCCTGCTCGGCATGGACTACCTCTCCGAGGACCGTGTGGAGATCCGCTACACGCTCCCCCTCGCCGAGATCGTCTTCGACTTCTTCGACCAGCTGAAGTCCAAGACGCGCGGTTATGCCTCGCTGGACTACGAGCCCACCGGCGAGCAGTCCGCCCAGCTCGTCAAGGTCGACATCCTGCTGCACGGCGACAAGGTCGACGCCTTCTCGGCCGTCACGCACAAGGACGCGGCGTACGCGTACGGGGTGCGCCTGGTCGCCAAGCTGCGCGAGCTCATCCCGCGCCAGGCCTTCGAGATTCCCGTCCAGGCCGCGATCGGCTCCCGGGTCATCGCCCGCGAGACCATCCGCGCCATCCGCAAGGACGTCCTCGCCAAGTGCTACGGCGGTGACATCTCGCGTAAGCGCAAGCTGCTCGAGAAGCAGAAGGAGGGCAAGAAGCGCATGAAGATGGTCGGCTCCGTCGAGGTGCCGCAGGAAGCCTTCATCGCGGTGCTCTCCAGTGACGACAGCGGTCCTGGCAAGGCGAAGAAGTAGTCACGGCCTCAGCTGCCGCCCCGTCCGGCGCGGGCGTCACACAGGCATCTCAGCGGGTCCGTCGCGCTTTGCGCGGCGGACCCGTTCTTGTATGAAGTGACAGGCAGAAGCCCCTTACGCGCCAGGCTTCCGCGCTCTACTCTGATCACTGCTCGTAGGTTACTCGCAAGTTAAACAAGACCCTCGCACGTTGAACAAGCCCAGCAGCCGCCAGCCAGTCGCCGCATTGTCGCGGGTCCGGAGGATGTCGTGAGCGACACACAGACCTTGATCGAGAACCGTCCGCCGTCCGTGGCCCATCTCTTCCTGGAGCGCGTGGCGGCCACGCCCGACGCCGAGGCCTACCGCTATCCGGTGTCAGCAGCTTCGGGCGAGGGCCCCGACGAGTGGAAGTCGCTGAGCTGGGCACAGGCCGCCGAGCGCGTCTACGCCATCGCGGCGGGCCTGATCGAGCTCGGCCTCGCGCCCGAGGACCGGGTGGCGCTCGCCTCGTCCACGCGGGTCGAGTGGATCATCGCCGACCTCGGCATCCTCTGCGCGGGCGCGGCCACCACCACGGTGTATCCGCAGACCAACGCCGAGGAGGCCACTTACATCCTGGCCGACTCCGACAGCCGGGTCCTGATCGCCGAGAACGCCGAGCAGCTCGCCAAGGCGCGCGAGAAGCGCGCCGAGCTGCCGAAGCTCCGGCACGTCGTGGTGATCGACGCCGAGGGCGCGGGCCCCGCCGACGGCGACCCCGACGGCTGGGTGCTCACCCTCGCCGACCTGGAGGCGCGCGGCGCCGCCCATCTGGAGAAGAACCCGGAGGCGGTCAAGGAGCGCATCGCGGCGATCACCAAGGACCAGCTCGCTACGATCATCTACACCTCCGGCACCACCGGCCGCCCCAAGGGCGTGCGCCTGCCGCAGGACAACTGGTCCTACATGGCGAAGGCGATCGCGGCGACCGGCCTGCTCGGCCCGGACGACGTGCAGTACCTGTGGCTGCCGCTCGCGCACGTCTTCGGCAAGGTCCTGACCTCGGGCCAGATCGAGCTCGGGCACGTCACAGCGGTCGACGGCCGCGTCGACAAGATCATCGAGAACCTTCCGGTGGTGCAGCCGACGTACATGGCCGCCGTGCCGCGCATCTTCGAGAAGGTCTACAACGGGGTCGCGGCCAAGGCCAGGGCCGGCGGCGGCGCCAAGTACAAGATCTTCCTGTGGGCCGCCGAGGTCGCCCGCGAGTACGCGAAGGTCAGCCAGGACAACTTCCGCAGGACCGGCAACGCGTCGGTGCCCTTCGGGCTGCGCGCCAAGCACAAGGCCGCCGACGCGCTCGTCTACTCCAAGCTGCGCGAGGCCTTCGGTGGCCGTCTGCGCGCCGCCGTCTCCGGGTCGGCCGCCCTCGCGCCCGACATCGGCTACTTCTTCGCAGGCGCGGGCATCCACATCCTGGAGGGTTACGGTCTGACGGAGTCCTCCGCGGCCTCCTTCGTCAACCCCGGCGAGGCCTACCGCACCGGCACCGTCGGCAAGCCGCTGCCCGGCACCGAGGTCCGGATCGCGGACGACGGCGAGATCCTGCTGCGCGGCCCCGGCATCATGGAGGGCTACCACGGCCTCCCCGACAAGACGGCCGAGGTCCTGGAGTCCGACGGGTGGTTCCACACCGGGGACATCGGCGAGCTGTCCGCTGACGGCTATCTGCGGATCACCGACCGCAAGAAGGACCTGATCAAGACCTCCGGCGGCAAGTACATCGCGCCCGCCGAGGTCGAGGGCCAGTTCAAGGCCGTCTGCCCCTACGTCTCCAACATCCTGGTGCACGGCGCCGACAAGAACTTCTGCACCGCTCTGATCGCGCTCGACGAGCCGTCCATCCTGGCCTGGGCCAAGGACAACGGCCTCGACGGCAAGAGCTACGCCGACGTGGTCGCCGCCCCGGCGACGGTCGAGCTCGTCGAGGGCTATGTGAAGGAGCTCAACGAAGGCCTCCAGCGCTGGCAGACCGTCAAGAAGTTCAAGCTGCTGCCCCGCGATCTGGACATCGAGCACGGCGAGCTGACGCCCAGTCTGAAGCTGAAGCGACCGGTCGTCGAGCGCGAGTACCAGCACCTGATCGACGAGATGTACGCGGGTTCGCGCGAGGCCTGAGCCTCGACTGCCGTGCGCGGGCGGGGTGATGCCTGACCCATGGGTCAGGCATCACCCCGCCCGCGCCGCATCTCCTTCACCAGCTCCTCCATGTGCGTCACGTGGTGGCGCAGTTCCAGGACGTCCTTGAGGCTGCTGGCGGCCATGTGCGTCTCGATCGCCGAGAGGCGGGCCGCCAGCTCGTCGAACTGCTGCTGCTCGCGCGCCAGGATCTTCTCCAACTGCCGGTTCTTGCGGTGCAGTTCGAGGAATACGGTGACCTTGGCGCGCAGCACCCAGGGGTCGAACGGCTTGGTGAGATAGTCCGCGGCGCCCGTCGCATAGCCCCGGAAGGCGTAGCCCGCGTCGTTGTCGGTGCCCGTCAGGAAGATGATGGGCACGTCCTTGGTCTGGTCGAGTCGTTTGATGTTCGACGCGGTCTCGAAGCCGTCCATCCCCGGCATGCGTACGTCCAGGAGGATCACGGCGAAACGTTGGCGCAGAAGCGCCTTCATCGCCTCCTCGCCCGAACGGGCGCGCACCAGTGGTTCGTTGAGTGACCCCAGGACGGCTTCGAGCGCCATCAGGTTGTCCTCCATGTCATCGACAAGAAGGATGCTCGATCGGTTGTCGGTCATGACCTCTGTGCTCATGGACAGTGCCTCACTCGGTCGTCGGCGGAACGGCGGCCTCCCCGTGAGCGCCTGCCGGTTCCGGAGCAACGGTTGTATCTGTGGTGGCGGGAGCGTCCGGCTCTGTCCTGTCGGCGGCCTCGGGTGCCAGAAGCGCGCAGGCGACGGTGAGCAGCTGGTCCACATCCACGGGTTTGGGAACGTAGTCGTTGGCACCCTGCTCGATGGCCTTCTCGCGGTCTCCGGGCATCGCCTTGGCGGTCAGCGCGATGATGGGCAGGCCGGTCCAGCGCGGGGTGCGGCGGATCGCGGCGATGGTTTCGTAGCCGTCCATCTCCGGCATCATGATGTCCATCAGGATGAGGTCGGTGTCGGGGTTGCGCTCCAGGGTCTCGATGCCTTCGCGGCCGTTCTCCGCGTAGAGGACGGGCATGCCGACACGGCTCAGTACGTGGGTGAGCGCGAAGACGTTGCGGATGTCGTCGTCCACGATCAGGACGCGGCGCCCACGCAGTATGCGGCCGGCCGGGCCCTCCCGGTACTCCTCCAGCTTGGTCGGCGTCGGCCAGCTGTCGTTCTGTTCATGGAAGGTGTGCGGGGACATGGTGACCCGCTCGTCGTGCGGCTCGGGGGTGGTGAGCGACCTGGTCGCCGCGTACGCCGCGGCGGCGGGCCCGTGGCCGGGGTGCACCACGGGGACGTAGAGCGTGAAGGTGGAACCCTTGCCCGGACTGCTCTCCGCGGTGATACGGCCGCCGAGGAGCCCGGCGATCTCGCGGCTGATGGAGAGGCCGAGGCCGGTGCCGCCGTACTTGCGGTTGGTGGTGCCGTCGGCCTGCTGGAACGCCTCGAAGATGGCCGGGAGCTGGTCGGCGGGGATGCCGATGCCGGTGTCCGTGACGGCGAAGCAGAGCCGGTCGCCGCCGTCGTGGAGCCGCCGGTCGCCGGTGTTCTTGACGCGGCTCACGCGCAGCTCGACCCGGCCGCTCGCGGTGAACTTGACCGCGTTCGACAGGAGGTTGCGCAGGATCTGCTGGAGCCGCTGCTCGTCCGAGAACATCTCCCGCGGCACGTCCTCGCCGACCGACACCTCGAACGCGAGCCCGCGGTCCAGGGTGAGCGGGCGGAACGTCGCGTGGACGTAGTCGAGGACCTTGACGAGGGGGAGCTTCTTGGGGCGTACGTCCATCCTGCCCGCCTCGATCTTCGACAAGTCGAGGATGTCGTTGATGAGTTGGAGGAGGTCGGAGCCCGAGCGGTGGATCGTGGTCGCGAACTGCACTTCCTGGTCGGAGAGATGACTGTCGGGGTTGTCGGAGAGCAGCCGGGCCAGGATGAGCAGGGAGTTCAGCGGCGTGCGCAGCTCGTGCGACATGTTCGCGAGGAACTCCGACTTGTACTGGGACGACGTGGCCAGGAGTGCCGCCTTCTCCTCCAGCTCGGCGTTCGAGCGCTGCAACTCCGCCTGCTGGAGCTGGAGTTCGTCCGACCGGTCCTGGAGCTGCGTGGCGAGCCGCTGGGACTCGCTGAGCAGTGATTCCGTACGGGAGTTGGCGATGATCGTGTTGATCGCGACGCCGATGGTGCTCACGAACTGATCGAAGAACGCCAGGTGCACGTCCGAGAAGCGGGAGAACGTGGCCAGTTCGATGACGCCGAGCAGCTTGTCCTCGAAGAGGATGGGGATGATCACCAGGCTGGCCGGGGCGGAGTCCCCAAGGCCCGAGGTGATCTTGATGTAGTCGGGCGGCACCTCGTCGACGAGGATCCGCTTCTTCTCCAGGGCGGCCTGGCGCACCAGGCCGTGCGCGGGCATCGCGCCCGTGTCGACGACCGAGCCCTGCGCGGAGCCGTACCCGGCGATGAAGGCGAGCCCCTTGACCGGCGGAGTCTGCAGCGTCGTGGCGTCCCCGGCCTCCGGGTCGGCCAGGAAGAACGCGCCGTACTGCGCGTTCACGAGCGGGGTCAGTTCGCGCAGGATCAGGTCCGCGACCTCCATCAGGTCACGGTGGCCCTGCATCAGCCCCGCGAGACGGGCCAGGTTCGACTCCAGCCAGTCCTTGGCGCGGGTGGTCTCGCGGAGGTTGGAGACCATGACGTTGATGTTGTTCTTGAGCTCGGAGACCTCGCCGCGGGTCTCGACGGTGATGGAACGGGTCATGTCGCCCTGGGCCACGGCGGATGCGACCTCGGCGATCGCGCGGACCTGGGTGGTGAGGTTCAGGGCGAGTTCGTTCACGTTCGTCGTCAGGCGTTTCCACGTGCCGTAGACGCCCTCGACCCTTGCCTGGCCGCCCAGTTGGCCCTCGGAGCCGACCTCGCGGGCCACGCGGGTGACCTCGGAGGAGAAGGATGACAGCGTGTCCACCATGGTGTTGATGGTGGTCTTCAGCTCCAGGATCTCGCCGCGCGCGTCCACGTCGATCTTCTTGGAGAGATCACCCTGCGCCACCGCCGTCGCGACCTGCGCGATGTTGCGGACCTGGCCGGTGAGGTTGTCGGCCATGTAGTTGACGTTGTCGGTGAGGTCCTTCCATACGCCCGATACGCCGAGCACCTGGGCCCGCCCGCCGAGCCGGCCGTCCGTGCCGACCTCGCGGGCCACGCGGGTCACCTCGTCCGCGAAGGCGCGCAGCTGCTCCACCATCGTGTTGACGGTGTCCTTCAGCTCCAGGATCTCGCCGCGCGCCGTCACCGTGATCATCTTGGACAGGTCGCCGTTGGCGACGGCCGTGGTGACCTGGGCGATGTTCCGCACCTGGGAGGTGAGGTTCAGCGCCATGAAGTTGACGTTGTCGGTGAGGTCCTTCCATACGCCGGAGACGCCGCGCACCTGGGCCTGTCCGCCGAGGTTGCCCTCGGTGCCGACCTCGCGGGCGACGCGGGTGACCTCGTCGGCGAACGCGGAGAGCTGGTCGACCATCGTGTTGATGGTCGACTTCAGCTCCAGGATCTCGCCCTTCGCCTCCACCGTGATCTTCTTGCCGAGATCGCCCTGGGCGACCGCCGTCGACACGAGGGCGATGTTGCGCACCTGAGAGGTGAGGTTGTCCGCCATGAAGTTGACGTTGTCGGTGAGGTCCTTCCAGACCCCGGACACGCCGCGCACCTGAGCGCGACCGCCCAGATTGCCCTCCGTGCCGACCTCGCGGGCCACGCGGGTGACCTCGTCGGCGAACGCGGAGAGCTGGTCCACCATCGTGTTCACCGTCGACTTCAGCTCCAGGATCTCGCCCCGGGCGTCCACGGTGATCTTCTGGCTCAGGTCGCCGTTGGCGACGGCCGTGGTCACCTGGGCGATGTTGCGCACCTGGGAGGTGAGGTTCGACGCCATGAAGTTGACGTTGTCCGTGAGGTCCTTCCAGACCCCCGACACACCACGGGCCTGCGCCCGGCCGCCCAACTGCCCCTCGGTGCCGACCTCGCGGGCGACACGCGTCACCTCCGCCGCGAACGCGGAGAGCTGTTCGACCATCGTATTGACGGTCAGCTTCAGTTCGAGCAGCTCGCCCGTCGCCTCGACCGTGACCGTCCGCGTCAGGTCGCCCTGCGCCACCGCCGTCGTCACCAGGGCGATGTCACGCACCTGAGCGGTGAGCCGGGCGGCCATCGTGTTGACGGCCTCCGTCACGTCACGCCAACTCCCGGACAGACCACGCACCTTGGCGCGACCGCCGAGCCGCCCCTCCGTGCCGACCTCACGGGCGACACGGGTGACCTCGCCCGTGAAGAGCGACAGCTGGTCGACCATCGTGTTCACCGCACGGCCCAGGCGCCGCAGGTCTCCCCGCAGCTCGCGGGAGCCGTCGTGCAGGTCCACGCGCTGGGTGAGGTCACCGCCCGCGACGGCGTTCAGTACGCGCGTCGCGTTGGCCGCCGGGGCGACCAGGGAGTCGAGCAGGGAGTTCACGTCTGCCACGCGCGTGGCCCAGCTGCCCTGTCCCGGGCTCGCGGTGAACCGCTCGTCGAGATGGCCGTGCCGGATGATCTCCCGCCGTACGCGCGCGAGTTCACCGTCGAAGTGGAGAGAGCGGTCGAGCATTTCGTTGAACACCGTGTGCAGGTCGGCGACCAGGCCGTGGCCACTCACCGTGACCTTGGTGAAGTCACCGTCGCGCGCCGCCCGCATGGCGGACAGGAGGACGCGCAGATCGGATGCCGCTTCCGGGGCGGTCTCCGGAATGATTTCTGGTGCCGTGTCCGGATCGTTCCCGGCGTGCGGCGGAGGTATCGGAGCTGGTTCCGGTGCCGGAATCCGGCCGTAACCGAGCGCGGGCATAGCACTGTTCTCACTCATAGCGGCCCACTTCAGTAACTCGGTGCTTATGGGCGTGGCCAGTCTGTCACTCTGTCCGTGTCGCCTGAGGCGTATTCGACCGAACTGCTCAGGAGCCGAAACGTGGGGGCCATTCCGATGCAACGGGAGACCACTTTCCGTGCGTCCGCCCAGCCGGGGCACCAGCCCGGCCCGCCGGCGGTGGTGTGCACGTCCCTGCCCGGAAACCCGCTGGCGCCCGCCGCCGCACGCAAGTTCGTACGCGCGGCGCTCGCCGACTGGATCGAGCTCTCGGTGCCCGCGGCCGCGGGTGTCACCGACCGCCTCGCGGACGACGCGGTGCTGCTGGTCAGCGAACTCGTCACGAACGCCGTCGTGCACGCGGGCACGACGGTCGAGCTCCTGTGCCGGCTCGACGAGGCCGGCCTGGGGGAGAGCTCCGACAGCCTGGTCATCGAGGTCTCCGACCACCACCCCGCCCGCGCCGTCCGCAGCGAACCCACGCCCCAGCCGCCCGGCACACCCGAGTACGGCCGAGGACTCCAGCTCGTCGCAACTCTGTCCGACTCCTGGGGCATCACCTACCGCACCGGCACCAAGGCAGTCTGGGCCCGCCTCCCGGTCGGCGGCGTCCAGGCCGTCCACGAGATCGAGTCGTACGCGAGTGAGCAGGCCGTGCAGCGAGGGCTGCGCACCGCCGAGATCCTCGCGCCGCTGCCGAAGCGGATCACGCACGACACGGAGTGGGTCAACCGCGGCGCGCTCACCTTCCTCGCCGAGGCGTCCGACCTGCTCGCCGGACAGTTCGACGAGGACCTCGTGGCCGCCCTCGCCGGGCAGCTGCTCGTGCCGCGGCTCGCCGACTGGTGCGCGGTATGGCTCGACGACGAACCGGAGGTCGCGCCGCGCGGCACCGTGAGCGGGAGCGCGGGCTCCCGGCTCGCCCGCGTCTGGCACACCAGCGAACAGCGGATAGAAGAACTGCGCCGCAGCCTGGAGAAGGACCCGCCCCGGCTCCCCGAATCGGTGGGCTCCGGCCCCGTCCCCGTGCCGTGGCCCGCCGAGGCACCGGCGGAAGAGGCGAGCGGCACGGCCCTGGCGTACCGCCTGACGGCGGGCGGCCGCGTGCTTGGCACGCTCATCATCGGGCGGGCCGGGATGGTGCGCTTCGCCGACGAAGTCACGGGCCTCATCGAGGACTTCAGCCGCCGCGTCGCGCTGGCCATCAGCGCGGCGCGCCGCTATCAGCGCCAGGCCACCATCAGCCAGGTCCTGCAGCGCGGCCTCCTTCCGAGCTCCGTCGCGGACATCCCCGGAGTGCACAGCGGAGTCGTGTACGAGCCGCGGGACAAGGGCGGTCCCGGCGGAGACTTCTACGACGTGTTCCAGGCGGGCAAGGGCCGCTGGTGCTTCGCGCTCGGCGACGTACAGGGCAAGGGCGTCGAGGCGGCCGTCGTGATCGGCCTCGCCCGGCCGTGGCTGCGGCTGCTCGCCCGCGAGGGGTACGAGGTCGCGGAAGTGCTCGACCGCCTCAACCAGCTCCTCCTCGACGATGCGACGGAGGCGGCGGACGCGGCCGCGGCGGTGGTCGCGGTGGCGGGCGGCCAAGGCGTGCCGACCGACGGGGCCACCTCCCGCTTCCTCTCCCTCCTCTACGGCGAGCTGGTGCCCTTGGACGACGGCGGCGTCCGCTGCACGGTGGCGAGCGCGGGCCACCCGCTGCCCCTCCTCCTCTCCCCGGACGGGACGGTCCGGGCGGCGGCCACGCCCCAGCTGCTGCTCGGGGTCGTCGACGACGCGACGTATGCGAGCGAGACCTTCGAGCTGCGCACGGGAGACACGCTGCTCTGCGTCACGGACGGGGTGACGGAGCGCCGCACGGGACAACTGATGTTCGACGACGGCGACGGCCTCGCAACGGCGCTCGCGAGCTGCGCGGGGATGGACGCGGCTCTGGTGGCCGAACGGATCAAGAGGCTGGTGCACGAATTTTCCGAGCGGCCGCCGGATGACGATCTGGCGGTGCTGGTGTTGCAGGCGCAGTAGCGGCGTCGGCTCGGTCTTCGGGTTCCTCCGCGGTGCGGGACAATCGAAGGTATGCCTTCCGCACTGCCCGATGGTGAGCCCATGCCCGAGGACGGGGCCCTGCCCGCGTCCGCCCTCACGGGTGCGGGGACGCGTCCGCTCGGCTTCTACCTCCACGTCCCGTACTGCGCCACGCGCTGCGGCTACTGCGACTTCAACACCTACACCGCCACCGAGCTGCGCGGCTCCGGCGGAGTGCTCGCCTCACGCGACAACTACGCGGACACCTTGATCGACGAGGTACGGATGGCGCGGAAGGTCCTCGGGGACGACCCGCGCCCGGTACAGACCGTCTTCGTCGGGGGCGGTACGCCGACGCTGCTCGCCGCGGCCGACCTGGTCCGCATGCTGGGGGCCGTACGGGAGGAGTTCGGGCTCGCGGACGACGCGGAGATCACCACCGAGGCGAACCCCGAGTCCGTCGACCCGGCCTACCTGAGCGAGCTGCGGGCCGGAGGCTTCAACCGCGTCTCCTTCGGGATGCAGAGCGCCAAGCAGCACGTACTGAAGGTGCTCGACCGCACGCACACCCCCGGGCGGCCCGAGGCCTGCGTGGCGGAGGCGCGCGCCGCGGGCTTCGAGCACGTCAACCTCGACCTCATCTACGGGACGCCGGGCGAGACGGACCACGACTGGCGGGCCACGCTCGACGCGGCGATCGGGGCCGGACCCGACCACGTCAGCGCCTACGCCCTGATCGTCGAGGAGGGCACGCAGCTGGCGCGGCGGATCCGGCGTGGCGAGGTGCCGATGACGGACGACGACGTGCACGCGGACCGGTATCTGATCGCCGACGAGGTGCTGGGGGGTGCCGGGTTCTCCTGGTACGAGGTGTCGAACTGGGCCACGTCCGACGCGGGGCGGTGCCTGCACAACGAGCTGTACTGGCGTGGGGCCGACTGGTGGGGGGCCGGGCCGGGGGCCCACAGCCACGTGGGGGGTGTGCGGTGGTGGAACGTCAAGCATCCCGGGGCGTACGCGGGAGCTCTTGCCGCGGGGCGCTCGCCTGGGGCTGGGCGGGAGATTCTTGCCGCTGAGGATCGGCGGGTGGAGCGGATTCTGCTGGAGCTGCGGCTGCTTGAGGGGTGTCCGTTGTCGTTGCTGCGGCCTGCGGGGCTTGCGGCTGCGGGGCGGGCCCTCTCGGACGGCCTCCTTCAGGCGGGGCCCTACGAGGAGGGGCGGGCCGTGCTTACCCTGCGGGGGCGGTTGCTGGCGGATGCGGTGGTGCGGGACCTGGTGGACTGAGGTTCGGGCGGTCCCTGCGGGGCCTTCCCCAATCCCGCCCCTTCCCGAAACTGGGGCTCCGCCCCAGACCCCGGTCCTCAAACGCCGGACGGGCTGAAACAGGCAACTGCGGGGCAATCGGGCGGGTGGGCGGGAAAGATCCGCCGCGCAGCGGCGGGCTAGGAATCAGCCGCCGTGACGAAGTCGATCAGTTCCTCCACGCGGCCCAGCAGCGCCGGTTCAAGATCCCGGTAGCTGCGTACCGAGCCCAGGATCCGTTGCCAGGCCGCGCCAGTGTGGGGCGGCCAGCCCAAGGCCTCGCAGACGCCCGTCTTCCAGTCGAGCCCCCTCGGCACGCGGGGCCACGCAGCGATCCCCACCGAGGACGGCTTCACCGCCTCCCACACGTCGATGTAGGGGTGCCCCACCACCAGCGCCGACGGAGAACTCACCGCCGCCGCGATCCTTGACTCCTTGGAGCCGGGCACCAAGTGGTCCACCAGGACGCCCAGACGCGCGTCAGGGCCGGGGGCGAACTCCTCGACGATCGCGGGGAGGTCGTCGATGCCCTCCAGGTACTCGACGACCACACCCTCGATCCGCAGGTCGTCGCCCCACACCCGCTCGACCAGCTCCGCGTCGTGCCGCCCCTCGACGTAGATCCGCCCGGCACGGGCGACCCGGGCCCGCGCCCCCGGCACGGCCACCGAGCCCGAGGCGGTACGTGTGGGACGTACAGGCGAGGTGGAGGAAGCGGCAGTCGACGGGCGGACCAGCGTCACCGTCCGGCCCTCCAGGGCGAAGCCGCCCGGCGTCATCGGGAAGACGCGGTGCTTGCCGAAGCGGTCCTCCAGGGTCACCGTCGGACCCTCCGCCGTCTTCTCGCAGCGGATCACCGCCCCGCAGAAGCCGGTGCTCAGCTCCTCCACCACGAGGTCCGCATCCGCTGCGACCTCCGGCACGGGCTTCGGCTTCTTCCACGGCGGCGTGAGGTCTGCGGAGTACTGGCGCATTCGCACGACGATAAGAGAAGTGGCGTACGACCGGCTACGACACGCCGAAGCGGGCCGCCAGTGTGGCGCGTTGCGCACGGACAAAAGCCGCATCGACCACCGCACCGTGCCCCGGCACGTACAGCGCGTCCTCCCCGCCCAGGGAGAGGAGCCGGTCGAGCGCCGCCGGCCATCGCTTCGGGACCGCGTCCGTCCCCGCCTGCGGTTCGCCCGACTCCTCGACCAGGTCTCCGCAGAAGACGATCTCCGGAGAGCTGTCCGTGCCGGGGACCAGGACCGCCAGGTCGTGGCCCGAGTGCCCCGGGCCGACGTTCGCGAGCAGCACCTGCACCCCGCCGCCCAGGTCGAGCGTCCACTCCCCGCACACCAGGTGGTGCGGGTGGACGAGCAGATCGGCGGCCTCCGCGGCCGCGTCCGGGTCGACGCCCTGCCGCACGGCATCGTGGCGCAGTTCGTCGCGGCCCCTCGCGAGGAGAGCGTCGAGGCCGACCGCGCCGTACACCTCCACGCCCGCGAACGCCGCGGCGCCAAGGACATGGTCGAAGTGCGGGTGCGTCAGAGCGAGGTGCGTGACCCGGCGGCCCCCGCCGAGGATGTCGCGCGCCTGGGTGCGCAACTGTGCCCCCTCGCGCAGGGTCGCCCCCGCCTCGATCATCAGCGCCGATTCGCCGCCGACGACAAGGCCCGCCGTGCAGTCCCACACCGGGAGGCGCCGCCGTCCCACATGCGGCGCGAGCCGCTCCCAGCCCGCCTCGTCCCAAGCCAGTGCCACGTCCATGAGTCGACGCTAGCCCCGCACGGGCGCCTTGGCAGCCGCCGCCTCGCCTGCCGGACCGACACAGGAGGTCCGGCCCTTGCCGGGGTCGTACCTCGCGGCCGTACACTGGGCGCGGTACAGGCTGGCACTCGCCCGCGGGGAGTGCCAGGCACAGCCGCAGGGCAGACAGGTTTCAGGGCAAAACGGTGGAGGTGTGCGCGGATGCTGAATGAACGCAGGCTCGAGGTGCTGCGCGCCATCGTCCACGACTACGTCGGCACCGAGGAGCCCGTCGGCTCCAAGGCGCTCACCGAGCGGCACAGCCTCGGGGTCTCCCCGGCCACGGTCCGCAACGACATGGCGGCGCTGGAGGAGGAAGGGTTCATCGCCCAGCCCCACACGAGCGCGGGCCGCATCCCGACCGACAAGGGGTACCGCCTCTTCGTCGACAAGCTCGCGGGCGTCAAGCCGATGGCGGCGCCGGAGCGCAGGGCCATCCAGAACTTCCTCGACGGCGCCGTCGACCTCGACGACGTCGTGGCGCGCACGGTGCGGCTGCTCGCGCAGCTGACCCGGCAGGTCGCGGTCGTGCAGTATCCGTCCCTCACCCGCTCGACGGTGCGGCACGTGGAGCTGCTCTCGCTGGCTCCCGCCCGCCTGATGCTCGTACTGATCACGGACACGGGCCGGGTCGAGCAGCGCATGATCGACTGTCCCGCACCGTTCGGCGAGACCTCGCTCGCGGATCTGCGGGCGCGGCTCAACAGCCGGGTCGCGGGCCGCCGCTTCGCGGATGTGCCGCAGCTGGTGCAGGACATGACGGAGTCCTTCGACGCGGAGGACCGGGGCACGGTGGCGACGGTGCTCTCCACCCTCCTCGAAACCCTCGTCGAGGAGACCGAGGAGCGGCTGATGATCGGCGGAACGGCCAATCTCACCCGCTTCGGACATGACTTTCCCCTCACCATCAGGCCCGTCCTGGAGGCTCTTGAGGAGCAGGTCGTCCTGCTCAAGTTGCTTGGCGAGGCCACGGATTCGGGCATGACCGTACGGATCGGTCACGAGAACGCCCATGAGGGACTCAGCTCCACTTCCGTGGTCTCCGTCGGCTACGGTTCGGGCAGCGAGGCAGTAGCCAAACTCGGCGTGGTCGGCCCGACCCGCATGGACTATCCGGGAACGATGGGAGCAGTACGCGCAGTGGCACGTTACGTCGGACAGATCCTGGCGGAGTCGTAAGTGGCCACGGACTACTACGCCGTACTAGGCGTGCGCCGCGACGCTTCCCAGGACGAGATCAAGAAGGCCTTCCGGAGGCTTGCGCGAGAGCTTCACCCGGACGTGAATCCGGATCCGAAGACTCAGGAGCGCTTCAAGGAGATCAACGCCGCGTACGAGGTGTTGTCGGACCCGCAGAAGAAGCAGGTCTACGACCTCGGCGGCGACCCGCTGTCCCAGCAGGGCGCAGGCGGGGGCGCGGGCGGTTTCGGGGCCGGTGGCTTCGGCAACTTCTCGGACATCATGGACGCGTTCTTCGGGACGGCGTCGCAGCGCGGCCCCCGGTCGCGCACGCGCCGTGGCCAGGACGCCATGATCCGGCTCGAGATCGACCTGGACGAGGCGGCCTTCGGGACCACCAAGGACATACAGGTCGACACGGCGGTCGTCTGTACGAGCTGCAGCGGTGAAGGTGCCGCGCCGGGGACATCCGCTCAAACGTGTGACATGTGCCGCGGTCGCGGCGAGGTGTCGCAGGTCACGCGGTCCTTCCTCGGTCAGGTCATGACGTCGCGGCCGTGCCCGCAGTGCCAGGGCTTCGGCACGGTCGTGCCCACTCCGTGCCCCGAGTGCGCCGGCGACGGCCGCATCCGGTCGCGGCGGACGCTCACCGTGAAGATCCCCGCCGGTGTCGACAACGGCACGCGGATCCAGCTCGCGGGCGAGGGCGAGGTCGGCCCCGGCGGCGGCCCCGCCGGCGACCTGTACGTGGAGATCCACGAGCTGCCGCACGCCGTGTTCCAGCGGCGCGGGGACGATCTGCACTGCACGGTCACCATCCCGATGACGGCCGCGGCTCTGGGCACCAAGGTGCCCCTGGAGACGCTGGACGGCCTGGAAGAGGTCGACATCCGGCCGGGCACGCAGTCCGGTCAGTCGGTGCCGCTGCACGGCAGGGGCATCACGCACCTGCGGGGCGGCGGTCGCGGAGACCTCATCGTGCACGTCGAGGTCCTCACGCCGAGCAAGCTGGACGCGGAGCAGGAGCGGGTCCTTCGGGAGCTGGCGGTGCTGCGGGGCGAGGAGCGGCCCACGGGGCAGTTCCAGCCGGGGCAGCAGGGCTTGTTCTCACGCCTCAAGGACGCGTTCAACGGTCGCTGAGATTTCGGTGCTCCGGTGCCGGAGGGTTTGCCCTCCGGCGCCGGAGCATTGCCGATTTCTGCGGGGTGCCGGGTGGGTGGGCGGGAAAGTCTGTAGCCCGCCGCAGGCGCCCGCGGGCAAGGCGCAAGGGGCGATTCGGCCGCCCGCCCAGGGCATGGCACGATGCGTTCATGTCCTCCGCACTGACCGATCTCTGCCGCCTTCCGATCGTGCAGGCCCCCATGGCGGGCGGCGCTTCGTGCCCCCAGCTCGCCGCGGCCGTGTCCGAGGCCGGGGGGCTCGGATATCTCGCCGCCGGGTACAAAACCGCCGACGGGATGTACCAGGAGATCAAACAGCTGCGGGGGCTCACGAGCCGCCCGTTCGGCGTGAATCTGTTCATGCCGCAGCCCGAGTACGCCGACGCCGCCGCCGTCGACGTCTACCGCAACCAGCTCGCCGGTGAGGCCGCCTGGTACGAGACGCAGCTCGGCGATCCGGACAGCGGACGCGACGACGGCTACGACGCCAAGCTCGCGATCCTCGTCGAGGACCCGGTGCCGCTGGTGTCGTTCACCTTCGGCTGCCCCACCCGCGACGTCTTCGACGCCTTCGCGCGGGTCGGCACCATCACCGTCGCCACCGTCACCTCGCCCGAAGAGGCGCAGACCGCCCAGTGGTCGGGCGCCGACGCCGTGTGTGTGCAGGGCATCGAGGCCGGTGGCCACCAGGGCACGCACCGCGACAACCCCGAGACGGACGGCGCCGGAATCGGCCTTCTCTCGCTCATCGCGCAGGTGCGCGACACCGTGCAGATCCCCGTCGTCGCGGCCGGCGGTCTGATGCGCGGCTCGCAGATCGCCGCGGTGCTCGCGGCAGGCGCGGACGCCGCGCAGCTCGGCACGGCCTTCCTGGTCTGCCCCGAGTCGGGCGCGAACGTCCTGCACAAGCAGGCCATGACCAACCCGCTGTTCACCCGGACCGAACTGACCCGCGCCTTCTCAGGACGCCCCGCGCGGGGCCTGGTCAACCGCTTCATGCGCGAGCACGGCCCTTACGCCCCCGCCGCCTACCCCCAGATCCACCACCTCACCAGCGGCCTGCGCAAGGCCGCGGCCAAGGCCGGTGACGCGCAGGGCATGGCGCTGTGGGCGGGGCAGGGCCACCGCATGGCGCGGGAGCTTCCCGCGGGGCAGCTCGTGGAGGTCCTCGCGGCCGAACTGGCCGCGGCGAAGGACGTGTTGGCGGCCGGGGGGCAGCAGGGGACCCACCCCGGGAGCCAGGCGTGACCGCGCCCGTCTTCGTCGTCGAGACCTTCGAGACCTTCGAGACCTTCGAGAACACGGCCGCGGGCGGCGAGGGGCGCTACGTACTCGACGGTCCCGAAGGACGCCATGCCGTCTCCGTGAAGCGGCTGCACGCCGGTGAGGACGTCGTCCTGACCGACGGGGCCGGGCGCTGGGCCGAGTGCGTGGTCCTGGACACCGAGGGCAAGGACCGGCTGATCCTGCGGATGGACTCCGTACAGGAAGAGGCGCCGCAGGAGCCCCGGATCACCGTCGTACAGGCGCTGCCCAAGGGGGATCGCGGTGAACTCGCCGTCGAGACCATGACGGAGACCGGCGTCGACGCGATCGTGCCCTGGTCCGCGTCGCGCTGCATCACACAGTGGAAGGGCGAGCGCGGCCTCAAGGCGCTCGGCAAGTGGCGTGCCACGGCGCGCGAGGCGGGCAAGCAGTCGCGCCGGGTGCGCTTCCCCGAGGTCGCGGAGGCCGCGTCGACCAAGCAGGTGGCGGCGCTGCTCGCCTCCGCCGACCTCGCCGCGGTCCTGCACGAGGAGGGCAGCGAACCGCTGGCCACAGCCGACCTCCCGACGGCCGGGCACATCGTCCTCGTGGTCGGCCCCGAGGGCGGCGTATCCCCGGACGAACTGGCGTCCTTCGCGGACGCGGGCGCGAAGCCGTACCGCCTGGGGCGCAGCGTGTTGCGTACGTCGACCGCGGGGACGGCGGCGGCCGCACTGCTCCTGGGACGCACGGGCCGCTGGTCCTGAACCCGCCGGGGCGGAACCCGGGGGAGTGGACGCAAAGGGGTCTACCGTCACGCGGCTAGTAGTGGCACTCTGCCGCCTATGGGGGCATTGAGGCGCTTACGTGATCGTGCGGTGGACGTACGCGGACGGCGCCGGCGGGTGCTGTACGCCGTCGGGTTCGCGGGGGCGGCGGTGATCGGGGTCACCGCGTGCGACCCGGTCGATGGAGGCATGAACACCGCGGCCGTCGCGATCACCACCGACGAAATGGCGACCAAGGAGCTGGAGCGGCAGCACCTCGACGTGCTGTGGATCAGCTGTAACGCCCGCTACAAGGACCGGGTCACACCGTCCAGCGGCTCTCCGGACCGCGACACCGCCGTCACCGTCGACTGCCAGGGGCAGGCCAGGAACGGAAAGGGTTCGGACAACACCAGCGAGGTCACCGTCAAGGGCTCGGTGTGGTCCGTCGTCGACGGACACTGCGTACGCGGGAACCTCACCGCCAAGGTCGACGGCAAGGAGTGGTTCCGCGTGGACGTACTCGGCGACTGCGCCGGAGGCGACGAACCGGAGCAGCCCGAGGATCCGGACCAGCCGGATGAGCCCGACCAGCCGCCCGCGGCGACCGTCACGGTGACCGCCACGCCCGACCCGCCGCCGCAGCAGCCCGATCCGACGTGCTCATGCAGGGGCAAGTGATCCAAAACCCTGCCCGGCTCCGCCGAGGCTGCCTAGGCTGGCTGCGTGACACTGACTGGACACCCCGCGTATCTCCGGTTTCCGCATCTGCGCGGCGAGTTGGTCGCCTTCACCGCCGAGGACGACGTCTGGGTCGCGCCCCTCGACGGTGGCCGGGCATGGCGCGTCAGCGCCGACAACATGCCGGTGAACCACCCCCGCATCTCCCAGGACGGGACGACCATCGCGTGGACGTCCACGCGTGACGGCTCCCCCGAGGTGCATGTCGCTCCCGTCGACGGCGGGTCGTCCAAGCGCCTCACGTATTGGGGCAGTTCACGGACGTCCGTGCGCGGCTGGACCCCGGACGGGCGGGTTCTCGCCGTCAGCACGTCCGGCCAGGCCTCGCTGCGCCGCAGCTGGGCGCGGGCCGTACCGCTGGACGGCGGGCCCGCGGACACGCTGCCGTACGGAGTCGTGGGGGACGTCGCGTACGGCCCACGGGAGGGCCAACTCCTCCTGCTCTCCGCGCCGATGGGGCGCGAGGCCGCCTGGTGGAAGCGGTACCGCGGCGGCACGGCGGGCAAGCTCTGGATCCGGCGCGGCGGTGCCGGGGACGGCGGTACCGGCGACGAGGGCGGCGACGACCGCTTCGTACGCGTCCATGAAGAGCTCGACGGGAACATCGAGTACCCGCTGTGGGTGGGGGAGCGTATCGCCTTCCTCTCCGATCACGAAGGCGTCGGCGCCGTCTACTCCTCGCTGCCCGACGGCTCCGATCTGCGCCGGCACACCGGCGTCGACAGCTTCTACGCCCGGCACGCCGCCACCGACGGCACCCGCGTCGTGTACGCGTCCGCGGGTGAACTCTGGCTCCTTGACGACCTGGTGGACGCCGAGCCGCGCCGCGTCGACGTCCGCCTCGGCGGCCAGCGCACCGACCTCCAGCCGTTCCCCGTGAGCGCCGCGCGCTGGTTCGGCGCCGCCGCTCCCGACCACACGGGACGCGGCAGCGCCGTCTCCGTGCGCGGCGGCGTGCACTGGGTGACCCACCGCGAGGGGCCCGCCCGCGCGCTCGCCGCCGAGCACGGAGTGCGCGCACGGCTGCCGCGCACGTTCCGCGTCGACGGCGAGGAACACGTCGTGTGGGTGACGGACGCGGAGGGCGACGACGCGCTCCAGTTCGCGCCCGCCACGGGCCTCGCGCCGGGTGCCACGCCCCGCAGGATCGCCGCCGGGCAGCTGGGCCGGGTGCTCGGCCTCGCCATGGCACCCGACGGCAGCCGGGCCGCCGTCGCCTCGCACGACGGGCGGGTGCTGCTCGTCGAGCGGGAGAGCGGGGAGGTGCGCGAGGTCGACCGCGGGGAGGACGGGGACGCCACCGGGCTCGTCTTCTCGCCGGACTCGGCCTGGCTGGCGTGGTCGCATCCGGGGCCGCGTCCGCTGCGCCAGCTGAAGCTGGCCAACACGGCCGACCTCTCGGTGTCCGACGCGACTCCGCTGCGGTTCCGTGACTACGCGCCCGCGTTCACGCTTGACGGCAAGCATCTGGCGTTCCTGTCCGCGCGGGCCTTCGACCCTGTCTACGACGAGCACGTCTTCGACCTCGCCTTCGTAGGAGGTTCGCGGCCGTACTTGATCACGCTGGCCGCCACCACACCCTCACCCTTCGGGCCGCAGCGGCACGGGCGGCCCTTCGAGGCGCCCGACAAGGACGAGACCCCGGACAGCGAGGGCTCGCCCGTCACCCGCATCGACCTCGACGGCCTGGCCGACCGCATCGTGCCGTTCCCGGTCGAGGCCGCCCGTTACTCGACCCTGAGGGCCGCCAAGGACGGCGTCCTGTGGCTGCGGCACCCCGTGCGGGGCGTCCTCGGCGCGTCCCGCGCCACGCCGACGGACCCCGACCCGCAGACCGAGCTCGAGCGCTACGACCTCGTACAGCAGCGCATCGAGGAACTGGCGTCGGACGCCGACCACTTCGCCGTCAGCGGGGACGGCAAGCGGGTGCTGCTGTGGGCCGACGGAAAGCTGAAGGTCGTGCCGAGCGACCGTCGGGCCTCCGGTGACGAGAGCTCCGACTCGAACATCACCGTCGACCTCACGCGGGTCCGGCAGACGGTCGATCCGGCTGCGGAGTGGCGCCAGATGTACGACGAGGCCGGGCGCCTCATGCGGGACAACTTCTGGCGGCCCGACCTGGGCGGGGTCGACTGGGACGGCGTCCTCGACCGGTACCGTCCGGTGCTCGACCGGGTGGCCACGCACGACGACCTCGTCGACCTGCTGTGGGAGGTCGCCGGGGAACTCGGCACCTCGCACGCGTACGTCATGGGGGGCGGGGCCTGGGGAAGTTCGGCGGTGCGGCAGGGGCTGCTCGGCGCGGATGTCTCGCGGGGCGAGGACGGGGCGTGGCGGATCGACCGGATCCTCCCCTCCGAGACGTCGGACCCGGCCGCCCAGTCGCCGCTCGCCGCGCCGGGGGTGGCGGTGCGGGCGGGAGACGCGCTCCTTGCGGTGGCGGGCCGGCCGGTCGATCCGGTGGCGGGACCCGGACCCTTGCTGGTGGGTACGGCGGGGAAGCCGGTGGAGCTCACGGTGTCGCCCGCGGGCGGGGGCGATCCACGGCACGCGGTGGTGATCCCGGTCGACGACGAGGAGCCGTTGCGGTACCACGCGTGGGTCGTCGACCGGCGTGCGTACGTCCACGAGCGGTCAGGCGGGCGGCTCGGCTACCTCCACGTGCCGGACATGCAGGCTCCCGGCTGGGCGCAGATCCACCGGGACCTGCGGGTGGAGGTGGCCAGGGACGGTCTCGTGGTGGACGTACGGGAGAACCGGGGCGGGCACACGTCCCAACTGGTGGTCGAGAAACTGGCCCGGAAGATCGTGGGCTGGGACCTGCCGCGGGGCACACGGCCGTTCAGCTACCCGGCGGACGCGCCACGCGGACCCGTCGTCGCTGTCGCCAACGAATTCTCCGGTTCCGACGGGGACATCGTGAACGCGGCGATCAAGGCGTTGGGGATCGGTCCCGTGGTGGGCACGCGGACGTGGGGCGGCGTGATCGGCATCGACAGCAGGTACCGCCTGGTCGACGGGACGCTGGTGACGCAGCCGAAGTACGCGTTCTGGCTGGAGGGATACGGCTGGGGCGTCGAGAACTACGGGGTGGACCCGGACGTCGAGGTGGTGACGACACCGGAGGACTACGCGGCAGGCAGGGACCCCCAGTTGGACGAGGCGATCCGCCTGGCGCTGGCGGCCCTGGAGACGACCCCACCGAAGACGGCACCGGAGCTGCCGGGGTCGTGAGGCGTCCTCGCTGTCGTCCGGTGGCTGCGGGGCTGCTTCGGCCCCGGAGCGCTCGCGACTGCGGCCAATCGATGGTCGCTGCGGGGCAATCGGGTGGGCGGGCGGGTGGGCGGGAAAGCTTGTTCGGTAGGGGGCCGGCCGCCGGGGGCCAAGGGAGGGGGCCAGGCGTGGGCGCAGCCCGGATAGCATGCGGGGGGCCAGTACAACCAGCTAGGACCGGAGGCGCCCCATGGCGGGAGAACCGCAGGCTGACTGCCTGTTCTGCAAGATCGTCGCGGGCGAGGTGCCCGCGACCCTCGTGAAGGAGACGGACACGACCGTCGCCTTCCGGGACATCAACCCGCAGGCCCCCAGCCACGTCCTGATCATCCCCAAGGCGCACTACCCCGACGCCGCCGCCCTCGCCGCCGCCGAACCCACCATCGCCGCCGACGTCCTCCGCGAGGCCGGCGAGGTCGCCGCCGAGGAGAAGGCGGAGAGCTATCGCATCGTCTTCAACACCGGCACCGGCGCGGGACAGACCGTCTTCCACGCGCACGCCCACGTCCTCGGCGGACGCGGCCTGCAGTGGCCTCCGGGATAACGGGATAACGAGACAACGGGATAACTCGCCTTGTCCGCACGCGAATTGGTGGTCCTCGGCACCGCCAGCCAAGTCCCCACCCGGCACCGCAACCACAACGGCTACGTCCTGCTCTGGGACGGGCAGGGCATCCTCTTCGACCCCGGCGAGGGCACGCAGCGGCAGATGCTGCGTGCCGGGGTCGCCGCGCACGACCTGCACCGGATCTGCGTCACGCATTTCCATGGTGATCACTCGCTCGGGCTGCCCGGCGTCATCCAGCGGATCAACCTGGACCGGGTCCCGCATGACGTGACCGTGCACTTCCCGCGCTCCGGTCAGGCCTTCTTCGACCGGCTGCGGTACGCCACCGCCTATCGCGAGACCGTCCCCCTCGTCGAGCAACCCGTCGCAGGCGACGGCCGGTTGGCGCTCACCCCCTCGTTCGCGCTCGACGCCGTCAAGCTCTCGCACCCCGTCGAGTCCTTCGGCTACCGCATCACCGAGCCCGACGGGAGGCGCATACTCCCGGAGCTGCTCGCCGCGCGCGGCATCGCGGGCCCCGACGTCGGACGCCTGCAGCGGGAAGGCGTGCTGCGCGGCGTCGCGCTCGAAGAGGTGAGCTCGGTACGGCGGGGGCAGAAGTTCGCCTTCGTGATGGACACCCGGCTCTGCGACGGCGTCCACGCCCTTGCCGACGGCTGCGACATGCTCGTCATCGAGTCCACCTTCCTGGACGCGGACGAACAACTTGCCCTCGACCACGGGCACTTGACCGCAGGGCAGGCCGCCCGGGTCGCCGTGGACTGCGGCGTGCGGCATCTCGTACTGACCCACTTCAGCCAGCGTTACCCCGACCCCGGCGTATTCGAGCAACAGGCCCGGGACGCGGGGTTCGACGGTGAACTCACCGTCGCACAAGACCTGTTGCGTGTACCTCTGCCCAAACGAACCACCTGAGTGAGCCGCCGTCATGCCCCTTCCCAAAGCCGAACTCCACCTCCACATCGAGGGGACGCTCGAACCCGAGCTGGCCTTCTCCCTCGCCGCCCGCAACGGCGTCACCCTCCCGTACGCGGACACCGAAGAGCTCCGCAAGGCCTACCTCTTCGATGATCTGCAGTCCTTCCTCGATCTGTACTACGGGCTCATGGCCGTGCTGCGGACCGAGGAAGACTTCGAGGAGCTCGCCGACGCCTATCTGGCGCGGGCTGCCCGGCAGGGCGTGCGGCACGCCGAGATCTTCTTCGACCCGCAGGCCCACATGGCCCGCGGCGTCGCCATCGGGACGGTGATCGAAGGGCTCGGACGCGCCCTCGACCGCAGCGCCGAGCGGCACGGCATCTCGACCCGGCTCATCATGTGCTTCCTGAGGGACCAGTCCGCCGAATCGGCCCTGGAGACCCTGGAGGCCGCGCGGCCCCATCTCCACCGCATCGTCGGCGTCGGACTCGACTCCGCCGAGGTCGGCCACCCGCCCGCCAAGTTCCGCGAGGTGTACGAGGCGGCTGCCGCGCTCGGTCTGCGCCGGGTCGCGCACGCGGGCGAGGAGGGCCCGCCCGCGTACATCACGGAGGCCCTGGACATCCTGGGCGTCGAGCGCATCGACCACGGGCTGCGGTGCATGGAGGACCCGCAGCTGGTGGAACGCCTGGTGCGGGACCGGGTGCCGCTCACCCTCTGCCCGCTGTCCAACGTCCGGCTGCGCGCCATCGACGTACTCGAAGAGCACCCCCTCGCGCGGATGATGGACGCCGGGCTGCTGTGCACGGTCAACTCCGACGACCCCGCGTACTTCGGCGGCTACGTCGACGACACCTTCCACGCCGTACGGGAAGCCCTGTCCCTCGACCAGGAGCGGCTGCGGGAACTCGCGCGGAACTCGTTCGAGGCGTCCTTCCTCGACGGGAGCGCGGAGGAAGAGGCACTGCGGGCTCGGTACATCGCCGAGGTCGCGGATTATTCGTTCGACTGATCGCCGCCGGGGCGGTCTTCAACAAGACCGCGCGGCGTCCGTCCGTTACGGTCCCTGCATGGTCGTACCTCTCAAACCCAGCATCGACCCGCTCAAGGCAGCCCGCAGAGCAGGCGATCCGCCCTGCGACGTCTTCCTCACCGGCACGGTCTTCCTCGACATCATCTTCACCGGGCTCGACTCCGCGCCCGTACGCGGCACCGAGTCCTGGGCGCGCGGGATGGGCTCGAGCCCCGGCGGCGTCGCCAACATGGCGACCGCCCTTGCCCGGCTCGGCCTGCGCACCTCGCTCGCGGCGGCCTTCGGGGACGACCACTACGGGGAGTACTGCTGGGACGCGCTCGAACAGGGCGAGGGCATCGACCTCGCGACGTCACGCACCGTCCCCGGCTGGCACTCACCGGTGACCGTGTCCATGGCGTACGAGGGCGAGCGGACCATGGTCAGCCACGGCCACCAGCCGCCGCCCGACGCCGATTGTCCGGACGGCGGCGCCCCGACATGCCCGCCACGCGCGCGTGCCGCCGTCGCCTCCCTGACGCCCGGCACGCGCGCGCCGTGGATCGCCGGGGCCGCGCGCTCGGGCACGCGGATCTTCGCCGACGTCGGCTGGGACGACACCGGGCGCTGGGACCTCGCGGGACTCCCGGACCTGGCGCACTGCGAGGCGTTCCTGCCGAACGCGGAGGAAGCCATGCGGTACACCCGTACGCAGTGCCCCCGGGCCGCCGCGCGGGCACTGACCGAGCACGTGCCGCTCGCCGTGGTGACGCTGGGTGCCGAAGGGGCGTACGCGGTGGACGGCAGGACCGGCGAGACCGCCGAGGTCCCGGCCATCGCGGTCGAGGCGCTCGACCCCACGGGCGCCGGTGACGTCTTCGTGGCGGGCTTCGTGACCGGCACCCTCGCCGGGTGGCCGCTCGCCGACCGGCTCGCCTTCGCGGGGCTCACGGCGGCGCTCTCGGTGCAGGAGTTCGGGGGCTCCCTCTCGGCGCCGGGCTGGGCGGAGGTCGCCACGTGGTGGCGGACCGTGCGGGAGGTCGACGACCAGGACCCGGTGGCGCTGCACCGGTACGGGTTCCTGGAGGGCCTGCTTCCGGAGGCCACGCGCCCGTGGCCGCTGCGGCGTGCCGTGCCCACGATCGGGTTCCGGTCGGCGTAGCCGGAGCAGTCGCCGGGGCTGTCGCGCGCGACAGGAGTGGAAAAGCCCTACGGCGGTGACAGTGGTGCGTCGTACCCTTGGCAGTGCAAGGCTGTCGAGCGGCCACCAAGCCCCGCATGAGGAGGATGAGCAGGCCTAAGTGCCGGCCCATGACTCAGACACCCACAGCTCGTACCCCTGCCCAGGGTCAGGCCCGAGCACACTTCACCGTTCCGGCGAACCACCCGATGGTGACGGTGCTCGGCTCCGGAGACGCCCTGTTGCGCGTGATCGAGAAGGCCTTCCCGGCGGCCGACATCCATGTCCGGGGCAATGAGATCAGCGCTGTCGGTGACGCCCATGAAGTCACCCTCATCCAGCGCCTGTTCGACGAGATGATGCTGGTGCTCCGCACCGGTCAGCCGATGACGGAGGACGCAGTGGAACGCTCGATCGCCATGCTCAGGGCGGACGAGGCAGGAGAGGGCGACGGCACGGAGACCCCGGCCGAGGTCCTCACGCAGAACATCCTCTCGTCCCGCGGCCGCACGATCCGCCCCAAGACGCTCAACCAGAAGCGGTACGTCGACGCGATCGACAAGAACACCATCGTCTTCGGCATCGGCCCCGCGGGCACCGGCAAGACCTACCTCGCCATGGCCAAGGCCGTGCAGGCCCTCCAGGCCAAGCAGGTCAACCGCATCATCCTGACCCGCCCCGCCGTCGAGGCGGGCGAGCGCCTCGGCTTCCTGCCGGGCACGCTCTACGAGAAGATCGACCCGTACCTGCGCCCGCTGTACGACGCGCTGCACGACATGCTCGACCCGGACTCGATTCCTCGGCTGATGGCGGCGGGGACTATTGAGGTGGCGCCGCTGGCGTACATGCGCGGTCGCACGCTCAATGACGCCTTCATCATTCTCGACGAGGCGCAGAACACCAGCGTCGAGCAGATGAAGATGTTCCTCACCCGTCTCGGCTTCGAGTCGAAGATCGTGATCACGGGCGACGTCACCCAGGTCGACCTGCCGAACGGCACCAAGTCCGGTCTGCGGCAGGTCCAGGACATCCTGGAGGGCATCGACGACGTGCACTTCTCGCGGCTCACGTCCCACGATGTCGTACGGCACAAGCTCGTCGGCCGTATCGTCGACGCGTACGAGAAGTACGACGACAGCCAGCAGAACCTGAAACAGCAGAACCAGAAACACGGGAAGTAGCGAAGCCAGCGCCATGTCGATCGACGTCAACAACGAATCCGGAACCGAGGTCGACGAGCAGGCGATCCTCGACATCGCCCGCTACGCCCTCGCGCGGATGCGCATCCACCCGCTCTCCGAGCTCTCGGTGATCGTCGTGGACGAGGACGCCATGGAGCAGCTCCACATCCAGTGGATGGACCTGCCGGGACCGACGGACGTCATGTCCTTCCCCATGGACGAGCTGCGCCCGCCGGCCAAGGACGAGGAGGAGCCCCCGCAGGGCCTCCTCGGCGACATCGTGCTCTGCCCCGAGGTCGCCATCAAGCAGGGCAAGGAAGCGCCCACGGAGCACTCCATGGACGAGGAGCTCCAGCTGCTCACCGTCCATGGGGTGCTGCACCTGCTCGGGTACGACCACGAGGAGCCGGACGAGAAGGCCGAGATGTTCGGTCTTCAGGCGGCCATCGTCGACGGCTGGCGTGCCGAGAACGGCCTGACCGGGCCGTCTCCGGCGCCCACCGTCTCCTGAGGCCATGAGCTTCCAGTTGATCGCGGGCGCCGTCGCCCTGGTCGTCGTCGCCTGGCTCGCGGCCTGCGCCGAGGCGGGCATCGCCCGCGTCTCCAGCTTCCGGGCGGAGGAGGCGGTCCGCTCCGGGCGGCGCGGCAGCGCGAAGCTCGCGCAGGTCGCCGCCGACCCCACCCGCTATCTGAACGTGGCGCTGCTCGTGCGCGTCGCGTGTGAGATGGCTGCCGCCTCCCTGGTGACGTACGCCTGCCTGAACGAATTCCCCGAGACCTGGGAGGCGCTCGCCATCGCCATCGCGGTGATGGTCCTCGTCTCGTACGTGGCCGTGGGCGTCTCGCCGCGCACCATCGGCCGCCAGCACCCGCTCAACGCCGCGACCGCCGCCGCGTACGTCCTGCTGCCGCTGGCCCGCATCATGGGCCCCATCCCGCCGCTCCTGATCCTCATCGGCAACGCCCTCACGCCCGGCAAGGGCTTTAGGCGCGGCCCGTTCGCCTCCGAGGCCGAGCTGCGCGCGATGGTCGACCTGGCCGAGAAGGAATCGCTCATCGAGGACGACGAGCGCCGCATGGTGCACTCCGTCTTCGAGCTCGGCGACACCCTCGTACGCGAAGTCATGGTGCCCCGGACGGACTTGGTCGCCATCGAGCGCTTCAAGACCATCCGGCAGGCCCTCACGCTCGCGCTGCGGTCCGGTTTCTCGCGCATCCCGGTGACGGGTGAGAGCGAGGACGACGTCGTCGGCATGGTCTATCTCAAGGACCTGGCCCGCAAGACGCACATCAACCGCGACAGCGAGTCGGACCTGGTGTCGACGGCGATGCGCCCGGCGACGTTCGTGCCCGACACGAAGAACGCGGGCGACCTGCTGCGCGAGATGCAGCAGGAGCGCAACCACGTCGCCGTCGTCATCGACGAGTACGGCGGCACGGCCGGGATCGTCACCATCGAGGACATCCTCGAGGAGATCGTCGGCGAGATCACCGACGAGTACGACCGTGAACTGCCGCCCGTCGAAGAGCTCGACGACGGCTGCTACCGCGTCACCGCGCGCCTCGACATCGGTGACCTCGGCGAGCTCTTCGGGCTCGACGAGTTCGACGACGAGGACGTCGAGACGGTCGGCGGTCTGCTCGCCAAGGCCCTCGGCCGGGTGCCGATCGCCGGGGCGTCGGCGCTCGTGCCGCTGCCGGACGGCCGCGAGCTGCGGCTCACCGCGGAATCCGCCGCAGGGCGGCGGAACAAGATCGTGACGGTGCTCGTGGAGCCGGTCGCGCCGGCGGGCGCGGAGAAGGAGGCGTCGGGGTGACCCCGCAGGAGCTGCGTGCGTTCTGCCTGTCGTTCAACGACGTGGCGGAGGAGTTTCCGTTCGGGCCCGAGGCCTCGGTGTTCAAGGTCGCGGGCAAGATGTTCGCGCTGAGCTCGCTGGACGCGACGCCGCTGAGCGTGAACCTCAAGTGCGACCCGGACATGGCGGTCCAGCTGCGGGCCGCGCACCCGGAGATCGTGCCCGGCTGGCACATGAACAAGCGGCACTGGAACACCGTGACGGTGGACGCCGAACTCCCGGACGCGATGGTCCGGGAGCTGGTCGAGGACTCGTACGACCTGGTGGTGGCCGGGCTCCCGAAGGCTGTGCGGCTGCGTCTCGACCGGCCCTAGGCGTTACGCCGGGTTCGCAGGCCCGTCGCCACCAGGGCCGCCGTCACGAGGACCACCGCCGCGTCGATCAGGAGCACCGTTCGCGTGCCCGCCAGGAGATCCGTGTCCGTGGTCGCGAGGACCCCCAGGAGCGGGATGCCGATCGTGATGCCCACCTGCTGGGTGGACGTCACCAGGCCCGTGGCCAGGCCCTGTTCCTCGTCCGGAACACCCGACGTGACCGTCACGCCGTACGAGATGATCGCGCCCAGGTGGAACATGCTCGCCACCGAGACGCCCGCCGTCGCGAGCCAGACCGACCAGGTGCCCTCGTCGATGCCGAGCAGCGTCGCGATGAACAGGCCCTGGCCGAGCAGCGAGACGACGAGGGTACGGCGTGCTCCGAAGCGGCTGATGACCTTCGGCGCGCAGATCCCGGAGACCACGGAGAGCACGCCCTGCACGCCGAAGACGAGACCCGTCTGGAAGGCGGAGAGCTTCAGGACCTCCTGGAGGTACAGGGTGAGGGCGAAGATGACCGCCGACATCATCGAGAAGGTGACGAGACCGCCCAGATTGCCCCACGCCACCGTGCGGCGCCGCAGCATCGGCAGCGAGACGAGCGGGGACGCGGCGCGTGACTCGACGTAGCCGAAGGCGGCGAGCAGCAGCACACCGGCTGCCAGCGTGACGATGACGTCCGCGCCGCCGAAGCCGCGCTCGGCCGCCGTGGAGAGCGCGTAGATCAGGGCGAGCAGACCGCCGGTGACGGTGACCGCGCCGGGGATGTCGAGGCGGGGGCGCTCCGGGGTGCGGGACTCGGGCAGGAGGCCCGGCGCGAGCGGCAGCACGATCAGCGCGAAGAGGGTCAGCAGGCCCATCGTGGAGCGCCAGCCGAGCGTGTCGGTGAGTACGCCGCCGAGGACCATGCCGATCGTGAAGCCGAGCGAGAGCAGCGTGCCGGAGATGCCAAGTGCCCGGTCACGCTGCGGGCCCTCGGGGAAGGTCGTCGTCAGCAGGGACATGCCGGTCGGCACGATGGCCGCCGCGCCCACGCCCTGCAGCGCGCGTCCGGCGAGGAAGGACGCCGGGTCCCAGGCGAACGTCGCCAGGAGCGAGGCGAGGCCGAAGAGCGCCAAGCCGCCGATGAACAGCTTGCGGCGGCCGAAGAGGTCGCCGGTGCGGCCGAACAGCAGCAGGAAGCCACCGGAGGGAAGGGCGAACGCGGTCACCGCCCACTGCAACGCGGACTGGCTCATGCCCAGGTCGGCGCCGAGCACGGGCAGCGCCACGTTCAGCACGGAGAAGTCGAGCGCGACCATGAACTGGGCGGCGCAGAGCACGAAGAGGACGAGCTTGTCGCGGGAGGAGAGCTTGGGGGCCGCGGGTGCGGGGGTGGGTGTGGGTGTGGGTGTCGTGGTGGACGGGGGAGTGGTGGTGTCGATCGCCATGGCAATGAGCTTCGGGCGTCCGGAATAGTCGTGGGGAGCGGGAACTTATGCTGGTGGTCGTACCACCAGGCAGGGGGAGCTGCGCATGACGGGGACGAACGAGGCGGCGGCGGTGCGGTCCCGGGACGAGGCCAAGGCACGGCGACTCGGCGAACTGCGCGAGTTCCTGATGAGCCGCCGCGCCCGGGTCAGCCCCGCGGAGGCTGGCCTTCCGGACGGCGGGGCGCGGCGGCGTACGCCGGGTCTTCGCCGCGAGGAGGTCGCCGTGCTCGCCGGGGTCGGCGCGTCCTGGTACCAGTGGCTTGAGCAGGGCCGCGACATCTCGGTGTCGCCGCAGGTCCTTGACTCCGTGGGGCGCGTCCTGAAGCTGTCGAGCGCGGAGCGGCGGCACTTGTACGTCCTTGCCGGTCTCAATCCGCCCGCCCCCGAGGTCGAGCAGGCCGACCGGGACATGTGCGAGGGGATGCAGCGCCTGATCGACACGTGGATGCCGTACCCGGCGCACATCATGGACCGCTACTACAACTGCGTCATGTACAACGACGCGGCAGGGATGGTCTTCGGGATGCGCCCCGAGATCACCCAGAACTGCATCGTGGACTTCTTCACGGACCCCATCTACCGCTCCCGGAGCGTGAGTTGGCGGACGAACGCGGAGAACGTGGTCGCGCAGTTCCGCGCGTCGTGCTCGGAGACCCCGGACGACGAGGGGTTCCAGGCGGTCCTCGCCGAGCTGCGGGAATCGGCGGGCGAGGAGTTCACCGAGCTCTGGGAGCGGCGGGACGTGCGGCCCGCGGGGCAGGTCCACAAGGAGCTGACGCATCCGCTGGTGGGGGCGTTGCACGTGGAGTCGACGGCGTTGCGGGTGCCGGCGCGGCCCGACCTGACGATCGTGCTGCACACGCCGCTTCCGGAGGCGGAGACCGCGGCGAAACTGGAGTGGCTCGCGTCGCCCGAGGGGCGGCGGGGGTCGATGTACCCGGTGGCCGGTTAAGGCCCTGTCCGCGGTCCTCCGTATGCTCGGTTCATGACCGAGAGTGCTGCGCTTGACGCTGAGGACCGGAAGATCGTTACGCTGGCTCGTTCGGCGCGGGCGCGGAACGGGGTGCCTGAGGGGGCCGCTGTGCGGGACGAGACGGGGCGGACGTATGTCGCCGGGACCGTCGCGCTTGCCTCCCTTCAGCTCTCCGCGCTTCGGACTGCCGTCGCCATGGCGGTTGCTTCTGGGGCGGAGTCTTTGGAGGCGGCGGCAGTCGTTTCGGCCGAGGAGGCGCTGTCCTCGGAGGACCTTGCCGCTGTGGCGGATCTTGGCGGGCCCGGGACGCCGGTTTTCCTTGCGGGGCCTGATGGGGAGGTCCGGGTGCGGGTCCAGGCGAACTGAACTTTCCCCAACCCCGCCCCTTCCCGAAAACCCGCTCTGGCGCGGGAGCCTTGGTTGCCGTCATCACCGGCTCCGCCGAGTTCGTCCTCAAACGCCGGACGGGCTGGAAATCCAGCCCTCCGGCGTTCGAGGAGCGGGGTCTGGGGCATAGCCCCAGGGGTCACACCGCGTCCGGGCCCCGCTCACCCGTCCGTACCCGCACCACCGTCTCCACCGGGACCGCCCAGACCTTGCCGTCGCCGATCTTGCCCGTTGCCGCCGCGCGTACGATCGCGTCGATGACCGGGTCGAGGTCGGGGTCCTCGACGACGACCTCCACCCGCACCTTCGGGACCAGGTCCACCTGGTACTCCGCACCCCGGTACACCTCCGTGTGCCCCCGCTGGCGCCCGTACCCGCTCGCCTCGGTGACCGTGAGGCCCTGTACGCCCAGTTCCTGGAGCGCGGTCTTCACCTCGTCCAGGCGGAACGGCTTGATGACCGCGGTAACGAGCTTCATGCGACGGTGCTCCCCTTCATCGGGCTGACCAGGACGCCGTGATCGTAGGCGGTCTCCGCGTGGTGCGTCTGGTCGAGGCCCGTCAGCTCGTCATCGGCGGTCGCGCGAAAGCCCATCGCCTTGTCGATCGCCTTGCCGATGCCGTACGTCACCAGGAACGTGTACGCCGCCACCGCGAGCACCGCCACCGTCTGCTTGCCCAACTGGGCGAGCCCGCCCCCGTAGAAGAGCCCCTCCGCGCCGTCCGTCATCGTGGCCGTCGCGAACAGGCCGATCAGGAGCGTGCCGACCACGCCGCCGACCAGGTGGACGCCCACGACGTCAAGCGAGTCGTCGTAGTCGAAGCGGAACTTCCACGCCACGGCGTACGAGCAGACCACGCCCGCCGCGAGGCCGACCACCGCGGCCCCCAGGATGCCGACCACCCCGCACGACGGCGTGATCGCCACCAGGCCCGCCACCGCGCCCGAAGCGGCGCCGAAGGTGGTGGGGTGGCCGTCGCGCTTCTGCTCCACGAAGAGCCAGCCCAGCAGGCCCGTGCAGCCGGCGAGGAGCGTGTTCAGGAGGGAGGCCGCCGCGAGGCCGTTCGCGCCGAGGGCCGAGCCGCCGTTGAAGCCGAGCCAGCCGAACCAGAGCAGGCCCGCGCCCATCAGGACCATCGGCAGGTTGTGCGGACGCATCGCGTCCTTCTTGAAGCCGAGCCGCGGGCCGAGTACCAGGCACAGGGCGAGGCCCGACGCGCCCGACGCGATCTCGACGACCAGGCCGCCCGCGAAGTCCAGCGCGCCGAGGGACGAGGAGATCCAGCCGTCCGGGCCCCAGACCCAGTGCGCCACGGGAACGTATACGAGCAGTGCCCAGACCGGCACGAAGACCAGCCAGGCCGCGAACTTCGCGCGGTCCGCGATCGCGCCGCTGATCAGCGCCGTGGTGAGGATCGCGAAAGTGAGCTGGAAGGTGGTGAAGAGGAGGGTCGGGACCGTGCCGGTGAGGGTCTGCGGGCCGATGCCCGCCATCCCGAAGTGGTCGACGCCGCCGATCAGGCCCGCGAACGCGTCCTCGCCGAACGCGAGCGAGTAGCCGGCGAGCAGCCACACCACCGTGACCAGGGCGATCGAGACGAAGGACATCAAGAGCATGTTGAGGACGCTCTTCGTGCGGACCATGCCGCCGTAGAAGAGGGCGAGGCCCGGCGTCATCAGCAGGACGAGGGCGGTGGCCGCGAGCAGCCAGGCCGTGTCGCCGGTGTCGGGTCCCTTGGCCGCGGCCAAGGTGGTGGTCAGGGACTGCACGGGGAATCTCTCCTCCGGGTGGGGGCAGAGGGAGAGCGTCACCGTCCCGCGTTTCGGGACGGGCACCCGGGCGTTTCCGCCGTGTTTCGTGTTGCGCGGGGGTTTCCGCAAGCTCACCGATGCCGCATCCGAGCCTCAACGGCGCCTCGGCGGTACTGCGGCCCTCCGGCGATCAGGGAGAATGGGCGCCATGAGCGTTCGTACCGAGTCATCCGAGCCGTCCGCGGCCCCCCACCGCGCCGGCTTCGCCTGCTTCGTGGGCCGCCCCAATGCGGGCAAGTCCACCCTTACGAATGCTCTGGTCGGCCAGAAGGTGGCGATCACCGCGAACCAGCCGCAGACCACGCGGCACACGGTGCGCGGCATCGTGCACCGGCCGGACGCCCAGCTGATCCTGGTGGACACCCCCGGGCTCCACAAGCCGCGCACGCTGCTCGGCGAGCGGCTCAACGACGTCGTGCGCACGACGTGGGCCGAGGTCGACGTCATCGGGTTCTGTCTGCCCGCGAACGAGAAGCTCGGCCCCGGCGACCGGTTCATCGCCAAGGAACTGGCCACCATCAAGAAGACGCCGAAGATCGCGGTCGTGACGAAGACCGACCTCGTCGACAGCAAGACGCTCGCCGAGCAGCTCATCGCCATCGACCAGCTCGGCAAGGAGCTCGGCTTCGAGTGGGCGCAGATCGTGCCGGTGTCGGCGGTCGGCGACAAGCAGGTCAAGCTGCTCGCGGACCTGATCGTCCCGATGCTCCCGGAGAGCCCGCCGCTCTACCCCGAGGGCGACCTCACGGACGAGCCCGAGCAGGTCATGGTCGCCGAGCTGATCCGTGAGGCCGCCCTTGAGGGCGTGCGGGACGAGCTGCCGCACTCCATCGCCGTCGTGGTGGAGGAGATGCTGCCGCGCAAGGACCGCCCCGCGGACAAGCCGATGCTCGACATCCACGCGAACGTCTACATCGAGCGCCCCAGCCAGAAGGGCATCATCATCGGCCCGAAGGGCAAGCGCCTCAAGGAGGTCGGGATCAAGTCCCGCCAGCAGATCGAGGCACTCCTCGGGACCCCCGTCTTCCTGGACCTGCACGTCAAGGTCGCCAAGGACTGGCAGCGCGACCCCAAGCAGTTGCGCAAGCTTGGCTTTTGAGCGGGGTGTACGTGGCTCGGCAGATCACCGGCTCCGCCGAGTTCGTCCTCAATCGCCGGACGGGCTCAACCCGTCTCACTCGACGCCCTTGATCCGGCATACCAGCAGCGCCCCCGCCAACCCGATCACAGCCGCCACCAGATACAGCACCCGGT